>SVRA01000122.1 GCA_015065075.1 Oscillospiraceae bacterium | reverse complement strand
GATAGATTGTTGGCTTCCATCCACTTACGACCTTTGAACATACTGTCGGTCAAGATTATATCTACTTCTGCGGGATTGTGCCGCTCGCCCCACATATCCACAATATACGGAACGCCAAGCTCGGTAAACAAGGAGGCAAAATCCACCTTATGCACAACGCCCTTGATATAGGGCATACGAATCTGAAAGGAATTATGCTCGCGTCCAAGTGCTTCGGCAAGGTGCGGTGAAATAAAGCCCTCACCGTCAAACTCGGTAATCGTAATATCAGTCGTTTTCTCCACACGGAAATATTTACGCATCGGCTTGTCCGTGCCGTCATCCTCTACTGTGATAACGTTTACGTTCTCAATAGTAGATTGCGGATTTTTGATAACGATGATTTTCTTATCCGAAAGAATGCTCGTATTGTTATATCTCGCTCCGCTTGTGAAAAGCAGCGCGTTATAGGCGTAGAGCTTACTGAGTTGGCAATCTCCGATATTCATACCGAGCATCATACGCTCCCGAAGCGGCTCGTACACGTCGGCACGAACGAAGGCGAGGCGGTTCTCGCGGCTCATTGAAGCTGAGCGTTCGAATGCAATATATCTATCGTTCAAGCTGCCAAAATTGATTCTGATACCATCGGGGCGGAACATATACTCGGCAATTTTTTGTTGCTCCAAAACTCTGCCAACGGGCTTTCGGTCAAAGATGCCCGAAAAATCGATATAAACGAATACGTCGCTCAGCATGTCGGATAAAACCGAACCATCGGGTTTGTTTTCTAAAACAAGCATTGCTTGATAGAATATCGGGCAATCGTCCTGCAAGGTTCTTTCCACCAAGTATTCCTTTGAGGGATCGGTGGTGTCAAAATAAAAGCTATAACCGTCATCCGTTCGACGCGCTGAAGCAATGATGCTCTGCGCCGATATTTCGGGAATGATATATTTTTTGTTTCTCATACGGTTCTCCTTTGATAGAGAGTACATTCATTATACCATAAGTCCTCCGAAAATGCAATATGCAATTATTTGATAACTGCCCCCACAAATTCAAAAAAGTGTGAGGAACTTACGTTATCAAATTCAAGAAAAAGGAGGAAAAAGCTATGCTGAAAATCACCCCAAGGCAAGCGGAGAGAGTCAACCGTCTTGTGTCAGAGCTATGCGCGAACTGTGACCAAGACGGCAACTGCGTCCTGCTTGACGACGGAGAGGCACACCGCTGTGTGCAACTCATTTCCGTGTACGGCATCTATTGCAATTATTTCAAAAATGTGGTACTGCCTGCGGACAAAGAACTACACGAAGAAATCCAAAAACAAAACCACAAACAGTAAAAAGGAGAAACGAAAGTATGAAGAAAATGAACCAAACCCATCTCATCGGTATCGACCACGGCTACGGCAATATGAAAACGGCAAACTGCTGCTTTCCCACGGGCGTGGTGAAAAGCGATGCCGAACCCACCTTTGTATCCGACCTGCTCGTATGGAACGGCAAGTATTATTCCATCGGTGTCGGGCACAAGGAGTTCAAAGCCGACAAATTCAACGACGAGGATTACTATGTCCTCACCCTTGCCGCGATTGCACGGGAGCTTTGGCGAGAGCGCATCACCGAAGCCGACGTTTATATTGCGGCAGGTCTGCCTCTTACTTGGGTAAGTGAGCAGAAAGCCGAGTTTAAGAACTATTTGCTCCAAAACAGCGAGGTGGTATTTACCTTCCGGGAGGTGGAATACCGCATCAATATCGTAGGCGCAGAGGTTTACCCGCAGGGGTTCGCCGCCATCGTAAACGATCTTCCATGCTTTACGGGCGTTACGATGCTCTGCGATATTGGAAACGGTACGATGAACCTGCTCCGCATCGTCAACAAGAAGCCCGACGCGCAGAGGATGTTTACCGAGAAATACGGCACTCACCAATGCGCGCTTCTCATTCGTGAGGAAATGATGAAGGTGCACCACGCAAGCCTTGACGATGCCATCATAACGGAAATCTTGAAGAAAGGCACGGCGGATATTGACGGCGCGTATCTTGAAACGGTTGTAAAGACCGCAAAGCAATACACGGCGGGTATCTTCCGCCGTCTGCGCGAGCACGAATACGATCCCAAGCTGATGAAGCTCTATGTTGTAGGCGGTGGCGGTTGCCTTATCCGCAACTTTGCCGATTATGACGAAAGCCGCGTGACCGTCAACGACGATATTTGCGCTACTGCAAAGGGATACGAGCGTATGCTCGAAATGCAGTTGCTCCGTGGCGGTGGTCGCGTATGACAAAGCGATTCAGCCTGCGCTTCAATTTCGATAATGAAGCAGACCGCAATGCTTGGGAACATCTGCAAAGCGCGCCCAAATCAAAAAACAAGACAATCATCTCTGCGATAAACACTTACTTTGAAACCGATGGGCGAATAGAAACAATTATAATGGAAACCATCAGAGAGTGTCTAAAGGATATCTCCGTCGTACAAGCGGCGGTGGAAGAACCGACCGCGGAAATATCCGAGGATGAAAACACCCTTATGGACTCTCTCGATATGTTTATGTGAGTGGCATTATTGTGATGCCGCTTTTTGTTATTCCAAAACAAGTGGCGGCATCACTTTGGCATTATGAAAATTTTGGAGGAAAAATTATATGAAAGCTTATTCATTCAGACAAATGCAGGACGCGGGCATCCGCGTGGACAATTACAAAGCAAACGAGCGCGAGGGCGTATTTATTGCAACGCTTGATATAAAGCGTTGGGGTAAAGGCAGAAACATCCTCGCCTATTTCACGTTTGAGGACGGCAGCAAGATTATGGCTGCCGTGTGGCAGAATACGGGCTATCTCGGACTCCCCGATATTGAAGAAGGCGCACGCCTAAAGCTCACGTTTGAAAGAGCGAAGAACGGTAACTCATATCTGCGAAAAGTAGAGAGATACGAGTGTCTTACACCGTAACAAGCAGGACGTTTGTGTGCCAAACGTCGCCCCGCCACAAAGGTTTTGTGGCAGAGGTTTTAGGGGATGCCCCTAATACCCCGAATGAAAGGATGGTTTTATGAAAAAAGAAGATATAAGAATC
>SVRA01000121.1 GCA_015065075.1 Oscillospiraceae bacterium | reverse complement strand
AGAGAATCTGATCTTCACGTCCTGCGGAAGTGAATCGAACAACACTGCAATACTCGGAAGCCTTTATGCAAAGGAAAAAAGAAGGTATAACAAGGTCATCACCACAGATTCCGAGCATCCCTCGGTCGATAACGTGATGAGAAAGCTTGAAAAGGATGGCTTTGAGGTCGTAAGAGTCTCAACTCGCGGCGGAAATATCGATGAGAACGAATTTATGGCGGCGCTCGACGACAACGTCGCGCTTGTGTCGATTATGCTTGTGAATAACGAAACGGGCGCGGTCTATAACGTCGCAAGGCTTTTTTCGGCAGTTAAGAGAAGATGCCCCGACGCCGTAACGCATTGTGATGCCGTGCAGGGCTTTTTGAAGGTACCCTTTACCGTCAAAACGCTCGGAGCGGATATGATAAGCGTCAGTGCGCATAAAATTCACGGTCCAAAGGGAGTCGGCACGCTTTACGTCAGCCCCGAGATCGTCAAAATGAAAAAGCTTACTCCATACCTTATCGGAGGCGGTCAGGAGAGCGGTTTCAGATCGGGTACGGAGAATATCGTAGGAATAGTCGGCTTCGGTGAAGCGGCGGCAGAGGGAAGAGCAAAAATTTCCGAGTCGGTCGGCAAAATGGTCGCCCTGCGCGATCTTTGTGCCGAGAAAGCAGTTGCGGCAGGCGCGAGACCGAACATTCCGACAGGACAAAGAGCCCCCCATGTTTTAAGCCTCACGCTTCCCGATATCAAGAGCGAGACTATGCTCAATTTCCTTTCGTCGAAAGGCTTTTGTGTGTCTGCAGGCTCTGCCTGCTCGTCTCATTCGAGACATATTTCTTCCTCGCTCGTCGGCTTCGGATTGCCTGAGCAGGAGGCGGATTGTACCATCCGCGTAAGCTTCAGCGAGTACAACACCGAGGATGAAATAAATGCGTTTGGCGAAGCCTTGCGCGAGGGAATCGACTCGCTTGTGAGGATCAAAAGATAAAAGGAGACTTCAATAATGAGAGAGTCCTTAAGAGAGCTCTGCGAGCTTTTTATTGATAACCGAGAGGTAGTAAAAAAGGCGTTTTCGATGGAAAACAGCTATTTTTATCCCGTCTGTGCCGCGATCATAACCGAAAATGGAGGAGTGGCAGACGTTGAACGGCTTAAAGAATGTCGCGCGACCTTAAAGAGCAAAACAGGCGTGTTTTCAAACTTCAGAGGTGCGGCGGTGTCCTCGATCATCACAATGCTTTCGCTTGACTGCGACCCCGAGGGCAGACTTGATAGGGCATTGGCATTTCATAAGGAGCTCAGAGAGCATTTCTACTCGTCGGAGTACCTGCCGGTTGCGGCAATGATGCTGTCTGAAGCAGTCGAGCCCGAAAATTACCCCACGGTAAGCCTGCGCGCCCGCAAAATATATGACCTTATGAAGTCCGAGCATCCGTTTCTGACCTCAAGCGAGGACAGTGTTTTCGCGGTAATGCTTGCTCTGTCAAGCCTTTCGGACGACGAGGTTATTCGTCAGACTGAGATCTGCTACAACGCGCTTCGGGAAAGATTCAAGTCGAGGAATGCGGTGCAGTCGCTTTCGCACGTGCTCGCGCTTTACAGCGATAGTTCGTATACGGCGGCAGACCGATGCCGCAATACGATCGCGCTTTACGACGCTTTGCGCGAAAAGGGAATGAAATACGGCACCGAATATGAGCTTGCCACGCTCGGCACGCTTGCAATGCTTGATTGCTCGATCGATGAAACCGTCGCGGATCTTGAAGCGGTAGATGCTTTTCTGTCGGAGCAAAAGGGATACGGCTTTTTCGGAGCATCGAGGAAGGAAAGACTTATGCACGCCGCGATGATAGTCGTAGGTGAGCACTCGGGCGAGACGCATGATATGAATGCTACCGCGATCGGAGGCACGATCGCGATGATAGCGGCACAGCACGCGGCGACCTGCGCGGCAATTATGTCGGCAAGTGCAGCGGCAAGCGCAGCCTCGGCGGCAAGATAATAAGGAGATTTTTGTGAAATTAATTAAAATACTTAAAAGCAAGCCCTTTCGAGTGACCGTCTCGGTTTGTCTTGCACTCGGATTGCTCGCAGCGGCATTTGTCTTTGGCGTGAATGCGCTCGTGGTGTCAACCGCAAGGGAAAACGTGATAACGGCAAAGGAGGCTGCGGAGCTTGAGGATGTGGATTGCATTATCGTGCTCGGATGCCTTGTCAGATCCGACGGAACGCTGAGCGATATGCTTTGTGACCGCGTGGAGCGTGGGATCGAGGTCTACGGTCTGATGGCAGAGAAGAGCGGCGCAAAGCTTTTGATGAGCGGAGATCACGGCACGGTGGAATACGACGAGGTCAACGCGATGAAGCAGTATGCGATCGAAAAGGGAATCGACTCCGAGGAGATATTTATGGATCACGCGGGCTTCTCCACTTACGAAAGCATATATCGCGCGAAGGAGATCTTCGGCGCGGAAAGAGTGGTCATAATTACCCAGGAATATCACCTGTACAGAGCGCTTTATATCGCAGACTCACTCGGCTTGGAGGCGTACGGAGTCGCATCGGATCAGCGCACATATTCGGGTCAGACGATGCGGGACGTAAGAGAAATATTGGCGAGAAACAAGGACTTTTTGACCTCCTTGTTCAAGCCCAAGCCAACCTACCTCGGAGATAAAATTTCGCTCGACGGTAGCGGAGATATAACAAACGATTATTGATACATATCAGGGAGAGGCTGAAGTTAGTAAAAGCCCCTCCCTTGTTCTTTTCAAATAAACATATAACAATTAAGCAAACTTAATATAAATGTCAAAAAGTTAAGTAAATAAGAATGAAATTCTCGAATACGACCTGCAAAAATAAGGAAACTTAACGCCAAAATGGGCGCATTTTCTTTCGAAAAAAAACTAAAAAAATTTCAAAAAAGGTATTGACAAAAAAGATTTTATATGATATAATTTACAAGTCGCCGCGAGAAAACGGCATTCGGAAGCATAGCTCAGTTGGGAGAGCATCTGCCTTACAAGCAGAGGGTCATAGGTTCGAGCCCTATTGTTTCCACCATTAAGTTTATTTCCCAATAGGGAGGTAAATAAAGCCCATTTTGCGAAAG
>SVRA01000036.1 GCA_015065075.1 Oscillospiraceae bacterium | reverse complement strand
AGTTGTTGACGGTGTAACCAGCACCTACATCCACGGCCTCGGCTCTATCGGTGTTATCGTTAAGTTCGATACCGACTGTGCAGACCACGCTGATTTCGCAGAGTTCGCAAAGAACATCGCGCTTCAGGTTGGTGCATACCCCACTCCTTACCTCAACAGAGAAGCAGTTCCCGCAGAGGTTATTGAGAACGAGAAGAGCATCATCAAGGCTCAGCTCGCTAACGATCCCAAGATGGCTAACAAGCCCGAAAAGGTTCTTGACGGCATTATCACCGGTAAGCTCGGTAAGTTCTACGAGGGCAACTGTCTCGTAGACATGGAGTACGTTAAGGCAGACGATCACGAGACCGTTGCTAAGTACGTAGCAAATAGCGCAAAGGCTATGGGCGGCTCCATCGCAATCGCATCCTTCGTTCGTTTCGAGAAGGGCGAGGGCATCGAGAAGAAGCAGGAAGACTACGCAGCAGAGATCGCAAAGCTCTCCGGTGTTAAGCAGTAATTCCTGATAAACACAATAAAACAGTCGGACATTGTCCGACTGTTTTTTGTTTTTCGCTTGAAAAACACGGCAAAATGTGATATACTTATAATATAAGATCATATTTTAGGGAGATCTGATATGATAACAGACGAATATATGCAAAAAGCGCTCTGTGAGGCGCAACAAGCCGCCACAGAGGGCGAAATACCCGTCGGAGCAGTAGTTGTCAAGGATGGAGAGATCATCGCCTCAGCGCACAATAACAGGGAGCAGACGGGCGACGCCACGGGACATGCCGAGCTGATCGCAATACGCGAGGCGTGTAAAGTGCTTGGCGGCTGGCATCTTGAAAAATGTACGCTCTACGTCACACTCGAGCCCTGCCCGATGTGTATGGGCGCAATAATCAACTCCAGAATGGGCGAGGTCGTCTACGGTGCAAAGGATGCCAAGGCGGGAGCCTGCGAGAGCGTCCTCAATATGTGCTCTTATCCCTTAAATCATAAGCCTAAGGTCTCGGGCGGATTTATGAGTGAGGAGTGTGCCAAGCTGCTTTCGGATTTTTTTACAAATAAGCGCTAACGGAGTATATATGAGAAAATTACTTATAACAGGATTTGAAGCGTTCGGGGGAGAACCCACAAATCCTTCTTGGGATGCAGTGTGTCGATTGCCGGACTTTATCTGTGATTTTTCAATAACAAAATTGTGCCTGCCCGTAGTGTTTGGCGAAGCGCCTGAAAAGGCTATCGCTGCGGCAAAGGATCTTGCCCCGGACGTTATCTTGTGTATAGGTCAGGCAGGCGGCAGGTCAGCCGTAACTCCCGAAATGGTAGGAATAAATCTCCGTTATGCCAATATTCCCGATAATGCAGGCAATCAACCGAACGATGACAAGATAGTAGATGGCGGTAGCGCCGCGTTCTTTTCAACGCTACCCGTCAGAAAGATCGCGGAAAATATTAAATCAAAGGGAATTGCAGCGCAGGTTTCCTATTCCGCAGGAGCATACGTATGCAACGACTTGCTTTACTCCTTGCTATACCATTTCAAAGAAAGCAAAACGCAGGTCGGCTTTATACACGTTCCGTATTCAGATGAACAAAGGAAAGAGAATATGCCTTCAATGTCGCTCGATACGATCGCGCAAGCGCTGATCGCAGCAATAGAAGCTATATAATTTACGTAAGAAAACAGGGGCTTTTCAGACCCCTGTTTAATTTTTTAGACTTTTTTAAATTCAATACATTTAATCGGACACGCTTCAGCGCATTGACCGCAGCCCGTACATTTTTCATAATCGATAACGGCAAGATTATACTCGACCTTGATAGCACCGTTAGGGCAGGTGCGTTCACACTTTCCGCAACCGATACATCCGTTGGTACAAGCCTTTCGGGTGATAGCGCCCTTGTCGTGATTGGAGCAGAGAACCTGAACTCGCGATACGTAATCGATCATGTGAATTACCTTGTTAGGACAAGCGCGCGTGCAAGCTCCACATCCCTTGCATTTATCGGGATCGACCTTCGCAACACCGTTCTCGATAGCGATCGCATCCTGCGAGCAGACCGCAATACAGTCACCGTATCCAAGGCAAGAATATGTGCAGAATTTGTCGCCGTTGTAGTTCATATTGGCAATTCGACAGCTTTGAGGACCGTGATATTCAACCTTTCTCGGTGCCGCATCGCAATTTCCGTTGCAGGCAACGTAAGCAACTCTCTCGATAACGTCCTCGGCTTCAACACCAAGCACGTCTGCGATCTGCTTTGCCGCCCCGTCGCCACCGGGAATACAAAGGTTTGTCACGTCGATCTCACCAGACGAAAGAGCCTTCGCATATCCGTCGCAACCGCTGTAACCGCAAGCACCGCAGTTAGCACCGGGCAGACAGTCGCGTATCTGTGTGAATTTTTCGTCCTCCTTGACCGCAAACAGCCTTGACGCAATAGTCAGAACAACGCCGCAAACGATAGCGATCGCCAAGCCAATAAGGACGGGTATCAAAATTTTCATATCCAATAACCTCCCTTATGCCAAAAGCCCTTCGATAACGCCCGAAAATCCGTAGAAGGAGAGCGCAACGATCGAAGCCGCTATGAGAGTGACGGGCAAGCCCTGGAAGGATTTGAGCGCCTTGCTGTTCTCAATGCGCGAGCGAACACCCGCAAAAAGAACCATCGCAAGCAAGAATCCAAGACCAACGCCAAGTGACGAGACCATAGACTCAACGAATCCAAATCCGTCGCTTATATTGTTGAGCGCAACGCCAAGCACCGCACAGTTTGTCGTGATAAGAGGCAGATATACTCCAAGCGCCTTGAAAAGCGAGGGAATAAACCTCTTTAAAACGATCTCAACGAACTGAACGAGCGTTGCGATAACGAGAATAAAGACAATGGTCTGTAAATAAGTGTATTTCGGGAAAAGAATATAGGTATAGATAGGCCAGGTCGCCGCCGTCGCAACAAGCATTACGAATGTAACGGCAACGCCCATTCCCACAGCCTGATTGACCTTTTTGGAAACGCCTAAGAAGGGACAGATTCCAAGGAACTGCTGAAGAACGTAGTTATTGATAAGAACGCCGCCCATCAGTATAAGAATGAGGGATTTAAACATTTGATTCACCCTCCTTTACGCCGTTTTCACAGCCGCCGTGACAAGCAGATGCAGAGGGACAGCCCTCGCACGAGAAGGACTTTTTCTTAACTCCTCCGCGCTTCTGGTTGAGCTTATTCATAAGCGCGATCAGGAAACCGAATACAAGATATCCGCCGGGCGCCTGAGTAAGTATCGGGATCTTGAAATATTCCATAAAGGGAATAGAGATTCCCGCAAAGGAAGCCGCACCGAAGACCTCGCGCACCGTCGCCATAAGCAAAAGCGCCACAAGAAATCCGATTCCCATACCAACACCGTCCATCACCGAATCGAGAACGGGATTTTTACGTGCAAACATCTCGGCTCTGCCGAGAATAATGCAGTTAACGACGATCAGGGCAAGATAAACGCCAAGCATATCGTATATCGACGGCAGATAAGCCTGCAAAAGCATCTGAAGCGCGGTAACAAATCCTGCAATAATAACAATGTAGCAGGGAATTCGCACCGTGTCGGGAATGACCTTGCGAAGCAGTGAGATCACGGCGTTCGAGCAGATAAGCACGAGCGTCGCCGCAATACCCATCGAAAAAGCCGAGATCACGTTACCCGTGGTTGCAAGAGTCGGACAAGTACCGAGTACAAGGATCAGAACGGGATTTTCTTCTATGATACCTTTAAGAAGGATAGCAAGCTTGTTGTTTTTCATTGTGCATCCTCCTTTTCCGTAATTATTTCAAAAGCCTCAAGCGCCGCCTCAATAGCGGAGTAATATGCACCCGTGGTCTTCTTTGCGGTAGATCCTGCCACCAATTCGGGCGTGACCGTATCGGATGTGTGACCGATAAACCTTTCGCCGAGTCCAACCTCAGCCGAAAGCGTTTCCTTGGACTCAATAAATTCCGCGCCGGTAATAACTCCGTCTTTATCGATACCGCAGATAATAATAAGTCCGGGCTTGTATCCGACCACGCTCATCTGGAAAACGTAGCCGCCACCGTCCTCGCAGTAGACGTCCGTAACCTCGACGGGAAGTCCGTCGACCTCGATCTCGGTGAAATTAACACCCTCAGGCATCACCTCGGAGAGAGCCTTTTGCACCTTTTCTGCTTGCGCCTTTTCTATCAGCGGAGCGGTGAGCGTGTTGACCGCCGCAAGCATCAGAACGACTACAAGACAGATAATTCCAAGCGCTAACGTGGGATAAAGCTTATTTTTCATTCTTAACACCTCCAATCGGCTTGTTGCGACAAAGCCTTTCGATATAAGGGGTAAGAATGTTCATAAACAGTATCGCAAACGAAACTCCCTCGGGATAGTCGCCCCAAAAGCGAATAAGAACGGTAATAACACCGCATCCAAGCGCGAAAAGAGCTCTTCCGCTTCGGGTAATGGGAGTTGTTACGTAATCGGTCGCCATAAATATCGCGCCAAGCAGCAGACCGCCGCCAAGAACTTGATAAAGCGCCGCGTTAAGATCCTGCTTAACGATAAGAGAAAGAACGAATACGGTCGCAACGAAAACAACGGGGGTCTCCCACGTAATCACGCGTCTTATCACAAGATAGATAAATCCAAGAATAAGAGCGATAGCGCAAGCCTCACCGATCGCGCCGCCGCGGTTACCGATAAGCATATCGATAAGAGTCGGGAGCTCACCCTCGCCGTCCTTGATGACCGCAAGCGGTGTTGCGCTCGCGACAAGCTCGGCAGACATAAAGTTGGTCGCCGCCCCCCCTGCAACCTTGCCGAACGCGATAAGCAAAAGCACGCGTGCAGTGACCGCAGGGTTAGCAAAGTTACAGCCGATGCCCCCAAAGAGACATTTGACAACAACTATCGCAAAAACCGAGCCGACCACACAGTGCCAGATGCTGACTCTCGTTGATAGACTGAGTGCGAGCAAAAGTCCTGTAACCATTGCGCTCAGATCGCCGACCGTCTGCTTCTTTTTGGCGATCAGATTGAAGATAAACTCCGAGAAAACGCAGGTCGCAACGCAAACCGAGATAATTATAAGAGCCTTTATGCCAAAAAGCACAACTGCCGCGATCGCCGCAGGGGTGAGTGCTATGAGAACGTCTCTCATAATACTTGTTGTCGTCGTTTTGCCGTGCAAATGCGGAGACGATGATACTATTAACTTTTCCATATCGTCACCTCCGTCATTTCTTCAGCTTTGCCATAGCCGCCTGATGCTCTCTGTACTCAGCCTTGGCAATCCGGTTGTTTTGTACGAGCGGACGGCTTGCAGGACAAACGAACGAGCAGCATCCGCACTCCATGCAAAGCATAATTTTGTTTTTATCAAGCATTGCGATCTTCTCCTCCTGGCTTTCGCACTCAAGTGCCTTTGAGTAAGCAACTGGAGAAAGATCAAGGGGGCAGGAGCGAATACAACGTCCGCAGTGAATACAAGCGGTAGGCTCGGACAAAATTGAATCCTTGCGATCAAGTATCGTGATCGCACCCGTCGTCTTAACTATCGGCTCATCGAGCGATGCCGCCGTAGTTCCCATCATAGGACCGCCGTAAAGGACCTTTCCTGCATCCTTTTTCAGACCGCCACCGAATTCGAGCAGCTCGCGTATCGAGCAGCCGATAGGAGCGATTATATTTTTCGGCTCGGCGACCGCAGAACCGTCAAGGGTCACACATCTTGAGATGAGAGGCTCGCCGCACTCAACGTATTTCGCAAGAATAGTTAATGAAGTGACGTTTATAACGAGCACCCCTACGTCAGCAGGCAGCTTGCCCTCGTTTATTATCCTTTTCGTCGTGTTGTAAATAAGTACCTTTTCTCCGCCTTGCGGATAGGTGTCGGGCAGAGAAACCACCTTGACCTTTTCATCCCCCTCGAAGATGCGCTTCATCTCCTTGATACAGGCGGGCTTGTTTTTCTCGATTCCGATAATGAATTGATCAACACTCGGAGCGAATTTTTCAAGCAAAGCGATACCTTTGCCGATCCATTCGGATTCGTAAAGCATAGCGTAGGTGTCGCAGGTTATGTAGGGCTCACATTCCGCGCCGTTGATGATGATCTTGTCAATTCCGCCCTTTTTGAGCGCCTCAAGCTTTACCGAAAGCGGAAATCCCGCACCGCCAAGACCAACAAGTCCCGATTCTCTCGCCGCCGAGATAAGCCCGTCAATGTCGTCAACGGTCGGGGGAGCAATTTCATCGCACCTTGTCATAAGACCGTCGCTGACGATTCGAATAGCCGCCACCGTTCTGCCGTCGGGTCTCAGATAATCCTCGATCTTTGAGACCTTACCCGAAACCGAAGCATATATGGGCGAAGAAACAAATCCGTTCGCCTCGGCAATCTTCTGACCCACCTTAACCTCATCGCCGATCTTGACAAGAGGCGTTGCAGGTGCTCCGATATGCTGTGAAAGAGGCAATAAGACCTCCTTTGCGTCAGGCATTACAACAGCGGGCTTGCCGGCAGTATTTTTATAGTGGGGAATGTGGGTACTACCCATAGTTTTAAAGCCAAACATACTATCCTTTCCTTGTTTTCACCAATAAAGTGTCACAATAGTAGCTATCTTATAGTTATATTATACAATTGATGCAAGAATGTGTCAAGAAAAAAACTTATGAAAAACAGTAAAAATCTTCACCAAAGCCAATAAATAGACAAAAATCAACAAGAAAAGGAAGAGACCTTTCGACCTCTTCCTAAAAATTCATTTTGAAAGTCTGTATTCAATGGTAAATGCTTTTTCATCTGTCGGCTGAAGTCTGTACAATACGGCATCTCCGGGAGCAAGCTCAAGAGAAAGCTTGTCGGAGGAGTCGGCTGCCACGTGCTGTAAACCGTCAACTTTGCTGATCTCGTAAAGTCTGTAATTCCCGTTAAGCGAAAGCTCTATGTCAGCGGATTTCATATAATCGCGGTTGAGGATCATCATGTATCCATTGCCGTATTCGTCATCAAATTCCGAAATAGAAACTCTGTAGGGCAGAGGCGCGGAGAGATATGCGCTTTCTTCAAGCTTGTTAGCCAGCTTGTCAGCAATTTCGCAACGAAGAACAACGCTCTCGTCGTGTATAACACGCTTACAGCTCAAAGCCATAAGCGTTTCACCGAGATTTCTGAATTCCTCGTGAATAGCCTTCTGCTCGTCAAAGAACTTCTCCTTGTTTCCATCCTCGTCGATGACCGCGCCAACAGCCGTAAAATGCTGAAGACCCTTTGCTCCGTAAAGCGCGCCCGCATACATCATAGAACGGATCATCGGGAAGATAAAGAAATCGACCTCATGCAGATTCATACCCTGATAATAGAACCAAAGCGGCAGATTGTATTTGTCGCAAAGCAGCTTCTGAATACCAAGATCGCACCACATGCGTGACTTATCACACTGATCGACCTCGTCCTGATCTCCGGGAATACCGAAGGGATAGTAGTCAAGCGAAAGAATAGGCGGATTGATTATATTAACGTATCTTTCAAGATAATCGGCAAAAAGACCGTTATCCCAAGTGTAATCAGTATTGTAGCTCGGGATAGCCACGGTAAAGGGAAGTCTGTCGGGAGCCTTATTCTCGGCTATATCGACAAGTACACGTGCAGCCTCAAGCTGATCATCAAGCATAGGCTCGTCCCAGATGTAAAATCCCGCAACGCGTTTCCATTTACTAAGTTCCGCGGCAACACCCTCCATATCGTCCACCAGACCTTCCTCACGAAAGCGTTGCATGCCGCCGAAGCGACTGAAATCCTGAAAGAGAAGATCAATGCCGATCTGCTCACAAAGAGCAACCGCCTCATCTGCCTGCTCGTGCGATGCCCAACCGAGCTCAAGCATATTAAATCCCGCCTCTGCGCAGTTGTATATCGCCTTTCTCATGTTGCTTCCGCGTGCCGCAAAGTTGGAAAGAACAAAATTATCCTGTCTCCACTTTCTCGTAGGATTTCCAATGGGGTATCTCTTAAGTATTCTATGCTCCATATCATTTCTCCTATAAATAAAAAATGCCGCAGCGAATCACCGCTACGACAAGTATAGCACAATAATCTCTTTGAGTCAAGAATCAAACCCGAAATCGAAAGAAATATTATGATTAAAACCTTTTTTATGGTGGAAAGTTCTTGAAAGGGGGAGCGCGAGGGGGAAAACTTCTTTCAAGAAGTTTTCCCCCTCGCAAATATATCAATATAATTATGCCTTAAGTCTTGCTTCAAGAGCTGCAAGCTCGTCGTACATAGTCGCAGGAACTCTGTCGCCAACCTGAGCGTAGAACGCTTTGATATTCTCAACGTCCTCGAGCCAGGAAGCAGTATCAACGGTAAGGAGCTCCTTGATAGTATCGAGAGTAACATCCTTAAGACCGTCAATGCAGATATCCTCAGCCTTAGGAACGTAACCGATAGGAGTGATATCTGCGTCAACCTTGCCTTCGCAACGAGCAAGGATCCACATAAGAACTCTCATGTTGTCACCGAATCCGGGCCAGATGAAGTTGCCTTCGTCATCGGTGCGGAACCAGTTAACGTGGAAGATCTTGGGAGCGTGGGGAATAGTAGTACCCATCTTGAGCCAGTGTGCCCAATAGTCACCCATATCGTAGCCAACAAAGGGTCTCATCGCCATAGGATCGCGACGAACTACGCCGACAGCGCCTGCCGCAGCAGCGGTAGTCTCGGAAGCCATGATAGAACCGACGAATGCGCCGTTCTGCCAGGAGGTGGACTGGTAAACCAGAGGAGCAGTCTTTGCACGTCTGCCACCGAATACGATAGCAGAGATCGGAACACCTGCGGGATTGGAGAACTCAGAGGAGATGCAAGGACAGTTGATAGCCTTTGCAGTGAAACGGGAGTTGGGATGAGCGCCACAGGTCGACTTATCCTTCTTGTCGTACTTTCTGAAGTCCCAAGGATTGCCCTTCCAGTCAATAGCCTCTGCGGGAGGATTCTTGTCAAGGCCTTCCCACCAAACAGTGTTGTCAGCAGTGTTGTGTACAACGTTGGTGAAGATGGTGTCCTTCATAGTAGTGTAAAGAGCGTTGGGGTTAGAATTAAGGTTAGTACCGGGAGCAACGCCGAAGAAACCGTTTTCGGGGTTAACTGCCCAGAGTCTGCCGTCCTCGCCGACACGGAGCCAAGCGATATCGTCACCTACGCACCAAACCTTGTAGCCTTGCTTAGCGTAGTACTCGGGGGGAATAAGCATTGCGAGGTTGGTCTTACCGCAAGCAGAGGGGAATGCTGCGCAAACGTACTTGGTCTCGCCATCGGGATATTCTACACCGAGGATGAGCATGTGCTCAGCCATCCAGCCTTCCTTACGTCCAAGGAAGGAAGCGATACGGAGAGCAAAGCACTTCTTACCGAGAAGAACGTTTCCACCGTAGCCGGAGTTGACCGACCAGATGGTGTTTTCCTCAGGGAAGTGAACGATATATCTGTTCTCCTCGTCGATATCTGCGCGAGCGTGAAGCCCCTTGATGTAGTCAGCGCTGTCGCCGAGAGCCTCAAGAACGTCGTTGCCAACACGGGTCATAATAAGCATATTAAGAACAACGTAGATAGAGTCAGTAAGCTCGATACCGTACTTAGCAAAGGGAGAGCCTACAACAGACATCGAGTAGGGGATAACGTACATGGTACGACCCTTCATAGAGCCTGCGTAGAGCTTGGAGAGCTTCTCCTTGCACTCGGTGGGATCCATCCAGTTGTTGATGTTACCAGCATCCTCTTTCTTGGAGGTACAGATAAAGGTTCTGCCTTCAACACGCGCAACGTCGTTAACAGCGGTGCGGTGGAGGTAACAGCCGGGGAGCTTTTCCTGATTGAGCTTGATCATCTCACCGGTGGAGCAAGCCTCGGCTCTGAGTGCCTCTGCCTGTTCTTCGCTACCGTCGATCCAAACGATCTTGTCAGGCTGAGTCATAGCAGCCATATCGTTGATCCAATCAAGTACGTGCTTGTTGTTAGTAGGGGTCATAATTTTGTCTCCTTTTTTATATTCAAAACATTATAGATAACGTTGTCGAGGGAAAGATAACCTTTTCTCCTCCATTATACATTTTACAATATTTTTTGCAAGATTGCAATATTTATTTTCAAAAGTTTTCAAAAGTTTCAATTTGTTAATATTTTCCTGAAAACAAATGAAAATTAACGACCAAAAACTTCTCTTGCCGCATTTTTTGGTAATGGTTTAGATCAATATGCCTAACTATAGACAAAAATACGAAAATTTTTCAAAAATCCTATTTACAAGCAAAGGAATATATGTTAAAATATAAAAAGATACATTTGTGCTATATTTTAAAGCAACAGGAGAATAAAAATGGAAAAACTCAAGCCGAAAGAACAAAAAGTTTATAACTATATCGTAAATTCGGTAAAAAATAACGGATTTGCGCCCAGCGTGCGCGACATTATGAGAGATCTTGGATACAAAAGCACCTCAACGGTGCATATGTACCTCAATCGCCTCGACACCCTTGGCTACATACGCAAGGAGGACGGCAAGAGCCGCGCTATAAGCGTCGTTAACGAGGATATGCCTACAGTTTCGGCAGTCCGTGTTCTCGGTACAGTCACCGCAGGTCAGCCCATACTCGCAGAGGAGACCTTCGAGGGATACATAGGATATATAGGTAGGATACCCGCCGATGAAATGTTCGCCTTAAAGGTAAAGGGTGAGAGTATGATAGAGGTCGGAATTATGGACGGCGACATGGTCATAGCCGAAAAGACCTGCTACGCAGAAAACGGAGAAATCGTAGTTGCCCTTGTCGATAACGAGGCAACCGTCAAGAGATTTTTCCGCGAGGACGGTCATTACCGCCTTCAACCCGAAAACTGCACCATGAAGCCTATCATTGTCGACGAGGTTCTTATTCTCGGCAGAGTAGTGGCAATCCAGCGCAGCTATATATAAATGAGAGGTAACTAAATTGGAATTTTTAAGAAAGCTTAAGAATTCAATAAAAAGCTCGGTAAAAAGCGTACTTATCAACTATAAAGAGTTCATAGGTCTGTATGCCGCTGTAATAGTAGTCCAGCTCCTTTTGGGGATCTGGACTTTCTCGGCGTTTACTAATTATAACGCTAACGATGCGATGTTCGAGGAAAATTATAAATACGATATCACCATAACGGGAACAAACGCAGGCATCACCACGGTAATGAACCGCCTTAATTACGACCTTTCAAGTAGCAAGGCGTGCTTTACAAGCTTCGGCTATGCCGAAAACAAAAATACAATAGGTGCAAATCTCAAGGGCGGAGCGCTAGAGGAGTTTACAGAGAAATATCTCAGTAACGTAACGGTACAATACCAAGTGACCCCTAAATACACTTACAGGACCGAGCTGCGCGGGGAAATACTCCTCTCGTCTGTGATAATCGGCGCAATTGCCTTCTTAATAGGCACCTTGATCATTGGGGTAATATACTCGGTGCGAACCAATCACTATAAATTCCAATACGGCATATATATGACCTTCGGTGCCGACAAAAAAATGCTCGGCAAGATCGCGATGAACGAGCTATTGACGATAAATCTGCTTACCCTCGTTCCGTCCGCGATCATATCGTATCTTTTGACTTTGATAGTATATGCAAATAGCGGTGTTGCAGTCAAGGCCTCATTTTTGCAGCTCTTGCTCTACGCGGCATTGACCTTTATCGCGGCTTTTGTCGCAGCGTGCTCGTCGCTCGGCAGCCTCTTCATCAAGCCTCCGATCGCGCTTATAACTACCGCAGATAATTCAAACTTCGTATCCTCTCCGCGCCGTTCCTTCAATATCTTCGCAAAGAAAATGCCCCTCAATTACGAGGCGTACACCACGTGGAGATTCAGAAAATACGTCGCAAGACTTGTCCTTGGCGCAGTTTGTTTCTCGGTCATTTTTGTTACGGGAATATACTGTACAAATATGCTCAAGACAGAGAACGAAGCCCCCGACGAATCGATAGTTCTCACCTATAAGTTCAGCACCATTCTCGACGAAAATCGCCACAAGGCAAATGAGGAGGCAGAGGAGCTGATAGATAATATTGGAGGCGTCGATTACATTGACAAGGTAACCTTCGAGCAAAGCAAGAGCTTTGATGTAAGAATGGACCACCTTCTTATCCGTCCCGGCACCGAGGTGGGCGGTTCGAACTTCACGGTAGTATCTATTGACGAGGTCAAGGGATATAACCGAGCAACCAACCGCTGCCGATACGTTTGCGTAGATATTCTTGAGCTGGAGATGTACGAATCTCTTTACGATGTTGAATATCTCGCGGGGTACGACGCCCAAAAGCTCCTCGCAGACGACAATATGATAATAATCAGTGAAGGACTCTATGGCACGAAAAGCTTTGATTTCAAGCCGGGCGATACGGTAGTAGTTGCCGATTGGGTGTCTACAGACAGCAAGATGCTCCCACAGTCCGACGCCAATAAGATCCTTACCCAGCAGATCTACCACTGTTCCTTTAATTATACCGAATACGTTGTCGGTGCGGTCATCCACGATACCGATGCAACCGATAGCATTATCATAGGAATGAACTCCGATACGTATTGCGGCATAACCAACGAGGAGCACTCTATCACAGAGCTTAAAATCTTCTCCGACTCGGACATTGATCTTGAAAACGTGTCAAATATCCGATCCAAAATAAAAACCGTAATGGAGAACTATCCCGATTGGAGCGTTGCTTACACCAACGAGGATATATACTCTATTGTGGACAACCGCGTAAATCTTCCCGGTCTTCTTTATCTGCTTTCGATCCTCGTGCTTATGATATCTCCTGTCGTATGGATATTCTCACAGGTGATGTTCTATAAAAAGAGAGAAGCGGAGTTCAGAACTCTCGGCTCGATCGGAGCTACGCTCAAGGAGATCGGAGGCATACACGCAGTCTCGGGCGTTCTCATATTTGCTATCAGCTTTGTTGTAAATCTGATACTCAGCAGATTGACCTGTTACGGAATATACCGCATCTTTACTAGCGTGCTGCCAAGGCTTGGAGTACCCGGAATGAACGTCTCCTTTAATAGCTTCGTTCCATTTTCGACTATACTCCTGTACGCAGGCGTTTCCGCGCTTTGCGGATGCATTTCAAGCCTGATTCCTTTTCTCCTTTATAAGAGAAAACTTCAAAACGAGAGCAAGCTGATAGAAGCACAGAAAATAGAGTTATAATAAACGGAGTTAAATTATGGAAAACAAAACAAGTGCCATTGACCTTAACACCATAGACCCCAACAGAATCATGCTGGAGGCTACCGATATCATAAAGCAGTATAAGCAGTATGACGACGTGGTGACAGCGGTCAACCGAGCAAGCATTAAAGTCCACGAAGGCGAATTTGTGGCAATAATCGGCTCTTCCGGCTCGGGAAAAAGTACGTTTATGAATATTTGTGCAGGTCTTGACAAGCCCAACGCGGGATCGGTGAAAATAAGAAGCAGGGAAATAACTAAAATGGGTGCCGACGAGCTTAACCGCTATCGCGGAATGAATATTGGCGTGGTTTTTCAGAAGCATAACCTAATACCGCAATTCACAGCGTACGAAAATATCCTCGTGCCCACAATGATGTGCCGACGCGACGAATTTTCCTACGAGGAGCACCTCAAAAAGCTTATCCCCATGCTCGGTCTGTCGGATAGACTTCACCATCTACCAAGCGAGCTTTCGGGTGGACAGCAGCAGAGAGTTGCAATTGCCCGCGCGCTTATAAATATGCCGCAGATACTGTTTGCCGATGAGCCAACGGGAAATCTTGACCGTAAAAATGCCGACGAGGTTCTTGAACTCTTGCTTGAAACTCGTGCGGAGATAGGACTTACGCTCGTAATGGTAACACATGATATGAAGATAGCCAAGCGAGCAGATACCGTATATACTATGGATAACGGATACCTTCTTTCGCGCAAGATCAATTTCGACGAGGTACAATAACAAATGAAAGATAATATAATCGCAGGATTACAAAAGCTAACGCTACTCGACTTTCCCGGCAAGGTAGCCTGCACGCTCTTTACAAGAGGCTGTAATTTCAAATGCCCGTTTTGCCATAACGCATCTTTAGTAGTCCGTGCCGACGAGCAGAAGCCCTACTCAAACGCCGAGATATTGGCGTTTCTAAAAAAAAGAGCAGGTGTGCTTGATGGAGTTGCGATCACGGGCGGAGAACCGACGCTTATGCCGGGGCTTCACGATTTTATAAAAGAAATTAAAGATCTCGGCTATGCGGTCAAGCTTGATACCAACGGAACTCGCCCCGAGGTGATAAGAAAACTGGTCGAGAATAAGCTTGTCGATTACGTTGCTATGGACATAAAAAATCACCCCGCAAAGTACGCCTATACGGTCGGTCTTGCGGAAACCTATGACCTTACTCCGATAATTGAGAGCAAAAATTATCTGATGGAAGGGAATGTGGATTTTGAATTCAGAACCACAGTCGCAAAGCCATTCCACACCGAAGAGGATTTTTATCTGATCGGTGAGTGGATCAAGGGCAACGAGAAGTATTTTTTGCAGCAATTCAAGGACTCTGGCGACATAATAGGAAAGGAAATTTCTTCCTATAATGAGAGCGAAATGGAAAACTTTTTGAACGTTTTGTTGCCTTTTGTGCCAAATGCACAATTAAGAGGGGTATAAAACTATATATAGTGACAAATTTCGAAAAATAACACAATATGTTGTGTTTAGGGGTTGACAACTACCACTAAATATAGTATAATGCTAATGCGGCGCGGATCGGTGTCCGCGCCCATTTTATGCCTTTTTTAGAAAGATCCTATATGGTATAAGGTAAAATCGGTAATCAAAATTCAAAAAATATAAAAGTGAAAAAGGAGAAGAAAATGTACAGCGTACAAAAAAGAGACGGAAAAATCGTAGAATTCAATCTTAGCAAAATTTCTGATGCAATCAAGCTTGCTTTTGAGGCACAGGAAAAACAGTTCAATCAGAATATCATAGATTTTTTGGCGTTGAAGGTAACGGCAGAATTCGAGCCCAAGATCAAGGACGGACTTATCTCCGTCGAGGAGATCCAGGACTGCGTTGAGTCGGTTCTCGTTCAGGCTGGATATGCCGACGTAGCGAAGGCATACATTCTGTATCGCCGTCAGAGAGAGAAGCTCAGAAACGTTCAGGGCACCGCGCTCGACTATAAGGCAACCGTGGATCAGTATCTCCGCGCTCTCGACTGGAGAGTAAAAGAGAACTCCACCGTAACCTATTCCGTAGGAGGACTTATCCTGTCCAACTCGGGCGCTATCACGGCTAACTACTGGCTCAGCGAGGTTTACGACGATGAGATCGCAAACGCCCACAGAAACGTTGACCTTCACATCCACGACCTTTCTATGCTTACAGGCTACTGTGCAGGATGGTCGCTCAAGCAGCTCATTCAGGAGGGTCTCGGCGGTGTAACGGGTAAGATCACCTCTTCTCCCGCAGGTCACCTTTCCACCCTCTGCAACCAGATGGTAAACTTCCTCGGTATCATGCAGAACGAGTGGGCAGGCGCGCAGGCATTCTCCTCCTTTGATACCTATCTTGCTCCCTTCGTAAAGGTAGATAACCTTTCCTACAAGGAAGTAAAGCAGTGCATCCAGTCCTTCATTTACGGTGTAAATACTCCTTCTCGCTGGGGCACGCAGTCTCCCTTTACGAACATTACTCTCGACTGGACCGTTCCGAACGACCTCGCAGAGCTCAACTGTATCGTCGGCGGCAAGGAAATGGACTTCAAGTACAAGGATTGTAAGAAGGAAATGGATATGGTCAATAAGGCGTTTATCGAGATCATGATCGAGGGCGACGCAAACGGCCGTGGTTTCCAGTATCCTATCCCCACCTACTCGATCACCAGCGATTTTGACTGGTCCGAGACAGAGAACAACAAGCTCCTGTTTGAGATGACCGCAAAGTACGGTACTCCTTACTTCTCCAACTACATCAACTCCGATATGGAGCCCAGCGACGTTCGTTCGATGTGCTGCCGTCTCCGTCTCGACCTTCGTGAGCTCCGTAAGAAGTCGGGCGGCTTCTTTGGCTCGGGTGAGTCCACAGGCTCTGTCGGCGTAGTTACAATTAATATGCCCAGAATTGCATATCTTGCAGAGAATGAGGAAGACTTCTATAAGAGACTCGATAAGCTTATGGATATCGCTGCTCGCTCGCTCAAGACCAAGAGAACCGTTATCACCAAGCTTCTCGACGAGGGCCTGTATCCTTACACCAAGAGATATCTCGGCACCTTCAATAACCACTTCTCAACCATCGGTCTCGTCGGTATGAACGAGGTTGGTCTTAACGCTAAGTGGCTCAGAGCCGATATGACTCATAAGAAAACCCAGGAGTTCACCAAGAACGTACTCAATCACATGAGAGAAAGACTCTCCGACTATCAGGAAATGTACGGCGACCTCTATAACCTCGAGGCAACTCCCGCAGAGTCGACCTCCTACCGCTTCGCAAAGCACGATAGAAAGAGATGGCCCGACATTATTACCGCAACCGATAATGCAAAGGCTCCTTACTACACCAACTCCAGCCACCTTCCCGTAGGCTATACTGAGGACATCTTCGATGCTCTCGATATTCAGGACGAGCTCCAGACCCTCTACACCTCGGGCACGGTGTTCCATGCATTCCTCGGTGAGAAGCTTCCCACCTGGAAGAGCGCGGCAAACCTCGTCCGTAAGATCGCGGAGAACTATAAGCTTCCTTACTACACCATGTCTCCCACCTACTCCGTATGTACCGATCACGGATATATCAACGGTGAAGAGTATACCTGCCCCAAGTGTGGCAAAGCTACCGAGGTATATAGCCGTATCACAGGTTATTACAGACCCGTTCAGGCATGGAACGACGGTAAGAGCCAGGAGTTCAAGGAGAGAAGAACCTATAACGTTGAGCGTTCAACAGAGCTTCACCCCGAGATCAACATTGGCGCTGACAGCGTAAGAACCATCAACGCAGTTGCAGAGCCCGTAGTAGAGGAATGCGCCCCCGAGACTGCGGCAGAGACCAAGGTAATGCTCTTCGCAACCAAGACCTGCCCCAACTGCAAGATCGCGTGCGAGTTCCTTGATAAAGCAGGCATACTTTACGAAAAGCTTTATGCAGACGAGCACCTTGACCTTATTGCTAAGTACGGAATCAGACAGGCCCCCACCCTTGTAGTCGTTGAAGACGGCGTTGAGGTTGCCAAGGCGGCAAATCTTTCCAATATCAAGAAGTATATCGAGACGGTAAACGCTTGATCGACGTTGGTTCGCCGTTAGATAAAAGAAAGGCAGATCAGTATGTATGATTTGATAATAGTCGGCGCGGGTCCCGCGGGTCTTACCGCGGCGATCTACGCACGGCGCGCGGATAAAAGCGTCCTCGTCCTCGATAAAGGAACCTTTGGCGGACAGATGACCTTTTCCCCTAAAATTGAAAATTATCCCGGATATGCGCAGATCAGCGGTAACGAGCTTGCGGAAAAGCTTGTTTCACAAGCAATAGAGCTCGGCGCTGAAATAGATATGTGCGAGGTCCTTGGAGTGCATAAGGAAGGAAGCTTCTTCTGTGTCACCACCGACGAGGGCGAGTTTATGGCAAGCTCTGTAATTCTTGCTACGGGTGCAAAGCACCGCCTGCTCGGCATTGAACGCGAGGAGGACTTCGTTGGAAACGGCATCTCCTTCTGTGCCGTGTGTGACGGCGCGTTTTACGCAGGCAAGACCGTAGCGGTCATCGGTGGTGGCAACTCCGCACTTCAGGAAGCGATAATGCTTTCGGACGGTTGTGAAAAGGTCTACGTCGTTCAGAACCTTGATTTTCTCACGGGAGAAGAAAAGCTTGCCGAAATTTTGCGCAAGAGAGCTAACGTTGAGATAATCTACGGCTCTACAGTTGAAGAGATACACGGAGCAGAGGTTTTCGGCGGTATCATCATTAAAAATACCGCATCGGGCGAGAAAACAAGACTTGACCTCGACGGAATGTTCGTAG
>SVRA01000120.1 GCA_015065075.1 Oscillospiraceae bacterium | reverse complement strand
TCGCGTATCTCACCTGCTACGCCGTCGACGTACGCCTTGGGGGTAATGCCGGCATCCTTCGCGAGATCCTCGATCTTCTGACCGTGCTCGTCTGTGCCCGTGCAGAAAAAGACGTCAAAGCCCATCTGCTTTTTATATCTTGCCATAGCGTCGGTCATGATCGCCTCGTACGTGTTGCCGAAGTGCGGCTTTTTCGAGGCGTACGCGATCGCCGTCGTTATATAGTATTTCTGTTTGTTCTGCTCCATAGCTTTCACCTTACACGCTGCGAATGGGCAGCGCGCCTTTCATTTGTCATTTGCTTTCGCATTTTTGGTTGAAGATTACTACATTATATCATTATATCAAAAAGTTGCAATTATTGCAATAGCTTATGCAAATTTTTTTCGTTTTTATGCCCCAAAATCATCCCGAAATCGTCAAAAATTTAACCTATGTAAAAATATATCATAATTTGTAATTATTGGTAATACTGTATGTAATTAGGCGCTCTTTGTTAATTATTTGTCACAATTTTCGGTTATTTTTTTGACAGTGGCATTTTTTTATAAAAATTGCAAAAAAACGCTCCCTTAATTTCGTGCACTATTTACCATCCAATTTAAACAAACCTCTTGCAATTTGTTTTTTTATTTGCTATAATATTATTGAAGAATTGTTTGTCTTTCCCCAATTTTCACAAAACGGGCAAAAACACGGCAAATATCACTAAAATCAAACTCGCGCGACACCAAAAGCGCGCGAACATCACGAAAGGAACGGTCCGAAACATGAAAATTCTGGTTATCAACGCCGGAAGCAGTTCTCTGAAGTATCAGCTCTTTGATATGGAGAACGGTCAGGTGCTCGCAAAGGGACTTTGCGAAAAGATCGGCTTGACCGGTGCGATCACCCACAAGCGCCCCGGCAAAGAAACCTACGAGGCAGATTATCCCATGCCTACTCACAACGAAGCTATTGCTCTCGTTCTTAAGCTGCTCACAGACTCCGAGTACGGAGTTATCTCGAGCGTAGACGAGATCAGTGCGGTCGGTCACCGCTTCGCGCACGGCGGCAAGCTCACCAAGTCCTGCCTGCTCGGCGAAGAAGAGATCAACTACATCGAATCCATCATTCCCATCAATCCCCTTCACGGCCCTCCCGCGCTCAAGGGCGTTGCCGCTTGTAAGGCTCTGATGGCAAACACACCTCACGTAGGCGTTTTCGATACCTCCTTCTACTCGGGATTCGACAAGAAGGCATATATCTACGCGCTTCCTTATGAATGGTATGAAAAGTACGGCGTGCGCCGCTACGGCTTCCACGGAACCAGCCACCGCTTTGTTTCGGCAAAGGCGTGCGAGTTCCTCGGACTTGACTATAACAGCACAAAGATCGTTTCCTGCCACATCGGCTCGGGCTCCTCTATAACCGCAGTCAAGAACGGTCAGGCGATCGACACCTCCCTCGGCTTCACTCCTCAGGAGGGTCTGCCTATGGGTACCCGCTGCGGCTCGATCGACCCCTCGATAGTTCCCTACATCATCGAGCAGACCGGCATGAGCGCAGCTGAGGTAAATGATATAATGAACAAAAAATCGGGACTTCTCGGTGTCTCGGGCGTGTCCAACGACGCGCGCGACGTCTGGGCGGCAGCCGCACAGGGCAACGAGAGAGCTCAGCTCGCTATGGACCTCCTCGTTCACAACGCGAAGAAGATCATCGGCTCGTACGTAGCTGAAATGAACGGCATCGACGTTCTTATCTTCACCGCAGGTCTTGGCGAAAACGACCGTAAGGCAAGAGAGCTTATCGCAGAGAATATGGAATTCTTCGGCATCAAGCTCGACAAGGATGCAAACCTTAACGGTCCCAGAGGCGAAAACCTCGTAATCAGCGCACCCGACTCCAAGGTAAAGGTCGTAGTCATCCCCACCGACGAGGAATATATGATCGCGTCCGACACCTACGAGCTCGTTAAATAAGCGACCAATTAAATTGAAATAAATTTTGGAAAGGATATACAAAAATGGCAAAATCACCTTTTGAAATCAAAAAAGAAATCTGTGACATCGGTAAAAGAATTTACGATCACGGCTTCGTAGCAGCAAACGACGGTAACATCTCCGTTAAGGTTGGCCCCAACGAGTACTACTGCACTCCTACAGGCGTATCCAAGGGCTTCATGACCCCCGATATGATCATCAAGATCGACGGCAACGGAAACAAGATCGACGGTAAGCTCAACCCCTCCTCCGAGATCAAGATGCACATGAGAGTTTATCAGGAGCGTCCCGACGCAAACGCAGTCGTTCACGCTCATCCCCCCGTTGCAACCGCTTTCACCGTTGCAGGCGTAGAGCTCGACCAGTACATTCTCCCCGAGGCTATCCTTACCATTGGTAACGTTCCTACCTGTGACTACGGTATGCCCTCCACCATGGAGATCCCCGAGTCCCTTATGCCTTACATCCAGAAGCACGACGCATTCCTTCTCAAGAACCACGGTGCTCTTACCGTTGGTAACACTCTTCTCCGCGCTTGCTTCACTATGGAAGAGGTTGAGTTCAACGCAAAGATCAACCTTTACGCTCGTCAGATCGGCGTAGGCAAGAACGCACACATCGAAGAGATCTCCTGCTACGAGCTCGAAAGACTTATGGAGCTCCGCAAGAAGATGGGGCTCCCCGGCAAGCACCCCGGATGCAAGTCCTGCCCCAACAACGGCACTGCAAACTGCAAGTGCAAGGATAACGGCGGTAGCTGCTCTTGCGACTCTCACTCTGCTCCCGCAGGTGACGACCTTGTTGCTGAGATCACCAGAAAAGTAATCGCTGCTCTCGGTAAGTAATTCGAATTCTACATTATAATATAGGACTACGGAGATCCGCGGCAACATGCCGTCGGATATTCAAAAAAGTTATCGAAAGGAGCGTCCGATCATTATGGCAATGAATCTCACAGAGGCACAGATAAATGCTATCGTAGCACGCGTCGTGTCCGAGTTCAAATCTCCCGCCGCACCCACAACTTCGGGTAAGCCGTGGGATTCCACACAGTACAAAGGACGCAAGCTCATCGGCGTTTACGAAACGATGGAGGAAGCCATCGAGGTCGCTAACGCAGGATACAGAGCCGTCCGTTCAATGTCC
>SVRA01000119.1 GCA_015065075.1 Oscillospiraceae bacterium | reverse complement strand
TTCCGCCGCTAACATAAAGCATAGCTTCTGCAAGGGAGGTCTTTCCTGTTCCGCCGTGTCCTGCAAGAGCGATATTTCTGATCTGTTTTGTGTTGTACTGAGCCATTGTTTTGGTCCTTTTACCCACACGCCGTGGGTCCTTTCGTAATTTTTGCTTTATGTACAATCTATTCGCTGAAAGCCAATAAATAAACATTCACATTATTTATTATACAATATTTTGCCCGTCTTTTCAATAATTTGCCTCAAACTTTTTCTGCTCTATTTGTAGAAGTTGCAAGTCAAATTTTGTACATTTATAACAATTTTGGGCATTTTGCACACAAGAAGGAGAGCCAACTCCAACCGACTACAAGTGCCGCTTGCACTTTTACTGCACACAAACAAAAAACAAACAGGAGGCTTCCCTCCTGTTTGGTGAGTATTCATTTTGAAGATATCAAAGCTTGGAGAATCCAAAGCTGTTGACCAACGCATCTATCTTCTCTCCGCGCTTGCACATAGGGCACTCGTGAGAGGGTGTAATGGTATATCCCTGAAGGTCGTTGGGGTTGAATGCGGAGTGTACGGGAATGTCGAGGCAGGAATCTGCCGTTGCAAATATCGACGCTATTCCCACAACCGTGCCGCCATAATAACGAACCGCCTCAATAGCCGCCTTGCCGGTGTATCCCGTATTTACGGACGCGGCAAGAATGAGCACGTGCTTACCCTGGATCATCGGAACCAGTCCGTCGCGGAAGATTATCTGACTTCCCGCGGTGTGCTCGGGGGTAACGACGTAGATAGTCTGGTGCGCATTCATATTCAACAATTCGCCCCTGGTAAGCTCGGAGGCCATACAGGTTCCGATCACCTGAGTTTCATCCAGACAGAGAATGGTATCAATTATCGTGTTTTTCTTGTAATATGCGGAAAGCTCTTTTGCGACCGCATCTGCCTCAGAAAGACGCGATTTCTGAACCGTTACGTCGACGTAATAGTTCATGTGAGAATGGCTGGTTGCAAAATGTCCCTTTACAACGCGAAGGTGAAGGTTTTTGCCCTTCGTGCTTATTTTATAGGTCGCTAAGGTTGGCATATCAGATCCTCCGTTAGTTTATGTATAATTATTTTACACCAAAAACGCGGACATGTCAAGTAGAAATTTTGGCACCGCTTTTAAGTTGAAAACAGTGATCCGTTGTCCGAGAGATCAGAGCCCGAACAGCTCGCGCGCATTTTCACAAGTTCTTCGTACAACCTCGTCATACGGCAGAGAAAACACTTCTGCGACCGCTTTTGCGGTGTTTTGCATATACATCGAATTATTCATTTTTCCACGGTGCGGAACAGGAGCAAGATAGGGCGCATCGGTCTCGATCAAAATTCTGTCAAGTGGCACGGCGGCGCAGGCTTCCCTTACCCTGCTTGCGTTTTTAAAGGTAACGGTTCCCGAAAAGGACACAAACCAGCCTCTCTTGACCACTTCCTTGACCATTTCTGCGCTCATGCTACAGCTGTGCAACACTCCTCTCACCGATGGATATTTGCATAATAATTCAAAGGTGTCGCCGTGAGCCTCGCGGTCGTGAATTATAACGGGAAGTCCGAATTCGCTCGCCAAGGCCATCTGTTTTTCAAAATATTCGCGCTGCAGCTCCTTGTCCACGGGCTGCCAATAGTAGTCAAACCCGATCTCCCCGATGGCAACGATCTTGTTCTCTTTTCGTCTATTTTCGTCACAAACGAGGGCTTTTATTCGCGCTATCTCCTCCTCGGGAGAGAGCTTGCACTTGGTCTGAGCATCCTCGGGGTGAATTCCGACTGCAGCATACATAAAATCGTACTTTTTTGCCTGCTCGATGCACAAAAGTGAGCTTTCATAAGTCGTTCCGACGTTTACAACGCCACCAACCAGCTCCTGAAACTCGGAAGATGACAAAAGAGCATCAGCGCCGCCCTCAAGGTCGTTGAATTTTGAATCAAAGTAGTGGGCGTGAGAGTCAAAAAGCTTATCCATCAACGAAAATCGAACCTTTCTCCGATAACCTCGAGAGAATTTTTACCTCCCGACATCTCGGTTATTTTTTTGTTTAGTGCATCGACAAGAGTCTCCTTTATCGCAAAGCAAACTACCACCTTGTCGGTAAAATCGGTGCTGTCTATGATCGCGTTGAAGGTAGGTAGCACGACCGAATATTTCTGATAATCCGAGTAAGAGCAGGTAAGCGAAAGCTCGGTGTATTTTTCATAGGTAACGATCTCTGCCGCGTCAAGCGCGACCTTTGCTCCGTGCGAATATGCCCTTACAAGACCGCCCGCACCAAGCAAAATGCCGCCGAAATACCTCGTAACGACAACCACCGCGTCGCAAACTCCGCTTTTTCGTATAGTCTCGAGCATAGGAACCCCTGCGGTTCCCTGCGGCTCGCCGTCGTCGGAATATCTTGCGACAATACCGCCCTTGAGCAGATATGCCCAGCAGTTATGCGTTGCATCCGAATATTCTTTTTTCTTCGCCTTGACGAATTCCATCGCCTCCTCCTCGGAGGTTATATGCTTCGCGTGGCCTATAAAGAGCGAGCGCTTTTCCTCAAATTCGTCGCTTCCCTCTCCTGCAAGGGTGGTATAAAGCTCGGGGGCAATATCTGTACTCATATCTGAATCCTCTAATGTGATTTTAATTGTATATCTTAGTAATCCTCGTCTGATACAGGCGGATTTACGTCGTATTTGCGGAGCATTCCGCGTGTTTTGGAGTCAACGATCGCCTTGACCGTGACAAACTCCGCGCCGTATTCAATGTCCTCGACCGTAGCGTCCTTATAAAGACGGTTGAGAGCTCCCTGCTCGGCATTGGGAATCCTGAACGTAACCGAGCACTTGTCGCCGTGGATCATTTTCTGCAAAAGCTCTGCAAGAGTGTCACATCCCTTGCCGGTCAAAGCCGAAATGTGCACCACGTTCTGTCTGTCGCGCGTGCGGTCGATAACGGGGTCGTCGTAAGCCCCCCTGTCGCACTTGTTAAAGACGTACAGGGTCGGCTTATCTGCCGCGCCGAGCTCCTCAAGGGTCTGCTCGGTACATTCGAGCTGCGAGAGATACTCGGGGTCGCTTGCATCGATAACTATCATTATTATATCGGAATAGACTGCCTCGTCGAGCGTTGAACGGAACGCCTTGACGAGATGGTGAGGCAGCTTTTTGATA
>SVRA01000035.1 GCA_015065075.1 Oscillospiraceae bacterium | reverse complement strand
GAGCTGTGACAAACGCTTCCGATTATTACTTAAGGAGGTGCAGCAAATGCTCAGAACTTATCAACCCAAGAAGCGTCAGAGAAAAAAGGAGCATGGCTTCAGAAAGAGAATGAAGACTTCGGACGGCAGAGCCGTTTTGAAGAGACGCCGTGCAAAGGGCAGAAAGAGACTGACCCACTGATCTCATTGTTTAAAACAAGTTGTTTTTGACAAATTGGCAAAATAAAAACCGCCGATGACCGTTTCATTTCAAGATGATCTTGTATGTATGGCCATCGGGGTTTTTAGCGTTAGAGAAAAATTAAAACCGCCGAGAGCCTCTCGGCAAAGAAAAAACAAAAATTTGACGGAAGCAAGCACAAAAACACAAGCCGAAAATGAGGTAAGTCAATGAAATTCCCTGCAATAAAAGAGCATCATCTTTATAATAAAGCGTATCGCTCGGGCAAGCATTTCTTCGGCAGATACGTCTGCGTGTACGTCCTCAAGGACCTGCACGCCAATAAGCTCAAAAAGGAACATCCGCAAAAGATCCTCGTAAACCGTCTGGGCCTTTCGGTCTCAAAGAAGGTCGGGGGAGCAGTGCGCCGTAATCGAGCAAAGCGCATCATAAGAGCAGCGTATGCCATAAATAAGGATAGCTTAAAAAAGGGATTTTTAATAGTTATCAGCGCAAAGCCCGAGATAACCGGCAAAAAGAGCGCGGATATAGCAAGGGAATTGAAATATGCATTCTCCAAGCTTGATATGTTTGACGAAAACCTCAAAAAGACCGAACGAAGATGAAGTACGTCTGTATAGCACTCGTCCGCTTTTACCGTAAATTCCTGTCTCCGCTAAAACGAAGACCGTGCTGTAGGTTCACCCCTTCATGCTCAGCCTATGCCCTCGAGGCATTTCAGAAACGTGGCTTTTTTGTGGGATTTATCCTGACGGTCGGCCGCATCGCAAGATGCCAGCCCTTGTGCCCGGGAGGATATGACCCCGTTCCGAAAACGGGATTCCGCAATAAAAAAATCGGTCGGAACAGAGAAAACGTATATGACAGCGGTTATATGGCAGAAAAAATGTTTATATTTTATTATGACCTGCCTTATGAAGACCGCAAAGAGAAGTCCAAAAAAGAAAAAACAAATTGAGAGGACTAATTCGTAATGAATAAGAAAAAAATCGCAATAAGGATCGCCCTTCTGCTTACGCTTTGCGTGGTATTAGTAACAGTTTTCGCAAGCTGCGGAGGCAACACGGCGATCGACACTTCTAAGGACCTTGGTTATTGGGCGGGCACTGGCGAGAGCACTTCTGCCCCCGAAGCAACCGGTCCCGAAGAAAGTGACACAAACGAAACCACAAGCAACGAAGAATCCGGAAGCGACACTACTGAAGTTGGAGATACCGACACCGAAGAATCCGGAAGCGACAGCACCGCAGAAACCGGAGGCAGCAACACTGAAGAATCCGGAAATATCGACACCGAAGAGTCCGGAAGCAGTGCAATTGGCGGAACAACCGACAATGATAATGCCAACACAGGCAACAGCGCAAAAAAAGATGTCGTTACAAAGACTAATCCCGGATTTATAGATAGACTTCTTCTCTGGATTGGTATCTTTTTAGGCTGGATAACCAAGATTATGCCTGCTAACAGCTATCTGCTGACACTTTTCATATTTGCTATTATCATTGAGGTCCTATTCCTTCCGTTCTCGATCAAGCAGCAGAAAAACTCGATCAGACAGTCAATGCTCAGACCTAAGGAAATGGCAATTCGCAAAAAATATGCGGGCAGAACCGACCAAGCAACGCAGCAGAAGATGTCTATGGAGATACAAGAGCTTTATCAGAAGGAAAATTTCAACCCCATGTCGGGTTGCCTTCCTTTGCTCATACAGCTCCCTATCATTCTGGTTCTTTATCGAGTAGTTATCGATCCTATTAAATACGTGTTTGGTTATTCCGGAGAGTTTAACAGCTTTATGTACTCCTATCTCCAGAATGCAGGCGTAAGCGTAGGTAGCACAAGCGGATCTGTGGAACTTCTCAACAAGATAACCGAAAATGCAGATCTCTTTACCTTCGACAAGCTCAGCCAGTTCTGCAAAAATCCTCAGGAGGTTCTGGACTGCGTAACGAATATAATCGAAAACAGATTGAATTTCAATATTGGTCCCGTTAACTTCGGAGTTGTGCCCCAATTGGTCTTCAATAATGTAAATGCATGGTTGCTTCTCGTTCCCGTGCTGACCTTCGTGGTTTACTTCTTCAGCATGAAGCTGACCAGAAAGCTGACCTATCAGCCCGGTCAGGATAGCGGCGATAGACAGATGGCTTGCTCCAATAAAATGATGGATTTCACCATGCCCTTGATGAGCGTGTGGATGACCTTCATCGTTCCGGCAGCAGTCGGTATATATTGGGTATTCAAGAGCTTGATCGGAATGGTTAAGCAGGTTATCATGAGCAAGACAATGCCTCTCCCCGTATTCACGGAAGAGGATTATAAAGCAGCAGAAAGAGAGTTGCTTGGAAAGCAGCCCAAGAAGATCCAGAAATCTCAAAACGCAGGCAAGGTCCGTTCGCTCCACCACATCGATGACGAGGATTACGACGAGCACGGAAATTACGTTCCCAAGGTTGAGGAAACGGTTGAGGCGGCGCCCGCAGAAGCTCAAAGCGAGCTTCCCGAAAACAATATGACCAGCGGTGCCTCCCTTAAGGATGATTCCGACAGAGGAAAAGCCGAGACTAAAAAGAAAAGATCCCTTTTCGGCAAAAAAGAGACCAAAGATTGACATTAAACACAAACGGAGACATTATCGTGAATAAAGAAATTATAATAACAGGAAAAACTATCGACGACGCCGTTGCGGCGGCTGTTGCCGAGTTTGGCGTTCCGTCCAAGGAAAACATTGAATATACCGTTATCGACGAGCCCAAGAAGGGTCTTTTCGGAATTGGCGCGGTTCCCGCAAAGATCTCCGCAAAGGTCGTTTTCAAGGGAGAGCTCTTCGCACTTGACTTCATCAATCAGCTCGTTAAGGATATGGGACTTGACGTAACCGTTGAAATGAAGGACGTTGAGGGCTCCGATAAGGATTGCAAGCTTATCGACATCACAGGCGAGGGAGCAGGTGCGCTCATCGGTCACCATGGTGACACTCTTGATAGCATCCAGTATCTTGCAAATCTTGCGGCAAACAAGAGAGTCAACGGCGTAAAGCCCGACTACGTAAAGATCACCGTAGACGCAGAGAACTACCGCGCGAAGAGAGAGAACACCCTTCGCGAGCTCGCAAGAAGAATGGCAGATAAGGTTCTTAAGCAGAAGAGAAGCGTTATGCTCGAGCCCATGAACCCCTACGAGAGAAGAATCATTCACTCCGAGATCCAGAATATCGAGGGGGTTTCGACTAACTCCATCGGTTCTGAGAACAATCGTAAGATCGTTATCTATCTCGAAGAAAAGTAAATTAAACCATCAAAAAAGCGGAGTCCTGAACGGACTCCGCTTTTTTCTTATGTTCAATTAAATCTTGGTAAGGGAAGCAAGTGTTCTCTCGACAAGAGTGATGGTAGCCTTCGCGCTCTCATCAGTAACCAGGCTGTTAGGCTCGCCGCTTCTGATGCAATCGATAAAGTACTTGATCTCGCCAGCGTAGCCGTCTACATTGGAAATGTTGATGCCGGTCTCGCCAATAGACTCAACAGCATCGAAATCAACGGGAGCGTTGCAATCAAGAAGCTTGCCGTCTTCACCGAGACGTACGTTTCCGTTCTCGAAAACAGCCTTGAAGGTTGCCATAAAGGGAAGCTTCTCGTCGTTGTACCATCCGCCCTCAATAGCAACGACAAAGCCGTCGTAGATATAGTTGGCGAAAGCATAGTTGGAAAGGTTGCCCTGCATGGGGTGGTAAACACCAGTGATAGCCTTGGGCTCACCGAACACGGACTGCATATAATCAACGTCATGGATCATCATATCCAGAGCAACGTGACCGCTTCTCTTTTCGTCGAGGAACCAGTTGTCCCAGCTCCAACGGGGCGTGGGGCTGACTCTCTTCATATGGAGGCTTTCAAGCTTGCCGTACTTTCCGCTCTCAATAACTCCGCGGAGATATTTGTATGCGTTCATAAAACGAACGACCTGCGCGGTCATATATCTCTTGCCGGTGCGCTTGATAGCCGCAAGCAGGGTCTCGCAATCCTCGGTCTTGAGCGCCATAGGCTTCTCGGAAAGAACGTGGCAACCGAATTCCATAGCCTTGATAGCCTGCTCAACGTGCATATAGGTGGGAGTGCAGAGGTCGACCAGATCGGGCTTCTCTGCCGCAAGCATCTCGTCCATATCTGCGTAAAGACGGATGGGATAGTCGCCAACCTTTTCCTTGAGCATATCCATACGGATATCACAAGCCGCAACGAATTCGATATCTGTCATATTTCTGTATACGCTGAAGTGAACGCCGCCCATTCCTCCAACGCCGACTAATGCTACTTTCATTTTAATCTCCATTCCGCCGCCGTTGGCGGCACAAATAATAATCTATGAAATTTGCCATCGGCAAAATTCATGCTTGAAACAGTTTACTTCATGTTTGGACGGAAGCAGCTTTCACGCTGTCCTCCTGAAAAAAATCAGATCAGCTTCTCAAGGTAAGCCTTGGTTTCGATAATGTCCTTAAGCTGCTGCTCACCCGAGATCTCACGCTCGATAGTAAGCGAACCGTCGTAACCGACCTCTTTAAGTTTGGCAACGAATACGGGGAAGTTCACCTTGCCCTCACCGACCTTTACTTCGTGTCCGAGCTCCATACCGTTGGTGGGATAAAAGCCGTCCTTCGCGTGGATACCGCGAACGTACTTGCCGATAACGTCAAGCGCGTCAACAGGATTTGCCTTTCCGTAAAGAATAAGGTTTGCAGAGTCGAGATTGATGCCGATGTTTCCGGTTCCGCATGCCTCGATAAAACGAAGCAGAGTAGTGGGAGTTTCCTGACCTGATTCAAGCAGGAAATACTGACCCTGATCCTTCATATACTGAGCGAGCTCGCGCATCGTTTCAAGGATCTCGGGATAGGTGGGATCGGTGGGGCACTCGGGAAGAAATCCCGCGTGGGTGATCACGTCGGTAACGCCGATCTTCTTTGCGAAGTCAGCGCCCTTCTTGAGCTGTGCAACGCGCATCTCTCTGTACTCGCGAGGAACGATTCCAAGCGTAACAGGACCCTCGGTGAAGTTCCAAGCGGAAGGACCACTCCAGCCGCACCAGTGCGCAGTAATGGTAATACCGTATTCCTTTGCGGCAGCGTTTACAAGCTCTGCCATCTCGTCGGTGTGAAGAGATTCGTCCCAGTTTGTCATCTGGCAGTTGTCGAATCCCATATCTCTCATTCTTTTGAATTTCTCTCTCATATCGGGCGCGAGAAAAGTTTGTACGCCAATTTTCATAAAAAAAGTCCTTCCTTTCTCTTGACTTGTTGTTGATTTTATTATATAATAAAAAACAGAGATAGTCAATAAGAATTTTAATTTTTGTATAGCATAAATTTAATTTTATTCAAAATTTTACCAAAAAATCGGGAGGGACGATCTATGAATGACATTAGCTTGTACGAAAAGATACCCCTACAGCAATTTCCGATACGAATACTCGTGCGCAAGGAATACAAATTCGATTTCCCGCCACATTGGCACGAGCATACCGAAATACATTATCTCTTCAAGGGCACATGCTGTCTAAAATGCAACGAGGACCGCTTCGATCTCTCCGCCAACGATTGCGCCATTATAAATCCCAACGAGCTGCACGAGGGCGCGGGCGGACTTTGCGACTCGATCTGTATAATCATACCGCCAAGCTTTTTTGAGCAAAATCACATAATATTCCAAAAAATCGTGCAAGACGAATATGTCTCCGAAATCGTGAACAATATATATGAAAGATATTGTTCAGGATCAGCCGTCGACCTCATTGAGATCAAGGGATATTCGTATCTTTTGCTGTCACATCTCATAAAGAAATATACTATCCGTTCGCTCAACGACACCGTATATTCAAAATACTTCAACAAGCTCAACAAAGTCAACGACGCCATACGGTTCATAAGCGAAAATTACGACAAACCGCTCTCCACCAAATCGCTTGCCGAAAACATGCACCTCAGCGAAGGATACTTTTGCCAGATATTCAAAGAAGTTACCGGAAAAACGACAATGGAATACATAAACCATCTGCGCATAGACAAAGCCGAAAAACTGCTTCGGAAGACGGATATATCAATATCCGAAATCGCTTTCTGCTGCGGATTTGACGACGCGAATTATTTCTCAAGGACTTATAAGAAGATCAAAGGGGAAACGCCTCATTCATCAAGAGTATCGCGAGGAACAACAAAAGAATGAAATCTATCAGAAACATATATAAAACAGGCGTTGGTCCATCAAGTTCTCACACCATGGGACCCGCGTTTGCGGCAAAAAGCTTTATCGAAAAGCACCCTGACTGTGACAGCGCGAAGGTAACGCTTTACGGTTCTCTTGCCAAAACAGGAAGAGGACACGGAACCGACCGTGCGATTATAGAGACTCTTGCTCCTATTAAAGTGGATATAGTTTTCAATACAGACGAGAGCGTATTGCTCGATCATCCCAACACCTTGACTATTGAGGGATATAAAGGCGGCAAAAAGCTCGCGGAAACCACGTTTTTGTCGGTTGGAGGCGGAGAAGTTTGCCTGAAAGGCGAAAACGCAAAGGGCAAAGAAATCGGGGATCTGTACTCTGAAAGCAGCTTTTCTCAAATTTCGGCAATATGCAAAGAGAGAAATATTCGACTCTCGGACTACGTTTTCGAGCACGAAGCTCCTGATTTCCGCGATTTTCTCGGAAACGTATGGCATACGATGCAAGCAGCAATAAGAGACGGCCTTTCCCACACAGGCGAGCTCCCGGGAGGACTCGGGGTTAAGAGAAAGGCACAAAAGCTCTTTAACCAACGGCATATCGACGAAAGCCCCCAAACAAAAGAGAATAGACTTGTCTGTGCTTATGCATTCGCCGTAAGCGAACAAAACGCAGACTGCGGTCTTATAGTAACCGCTCCGACCTGTGGCTCCTGCGGTGTTTTGCCCGCTGTGCTCAAATATATGCAAGAAAAGAACTCTTTTTCGGAAGCAGATATCATTCGCGCGCTTGCCGTGGCAGGACTTGTAGGACAGCTGGTTTCCACAAACGCATCGATAAGCGGTGCCGAATGCGGTTGTCAAGCGGAGATCGGAACCGCATGCTCTATGGCGTCCGCCGCACTTGCGGAATTGTTTGAAATGGGAATAGATCAAATAGAATACGCAGCAGAAATTGCTCTTGAGCATCATTTAGGACTCACCTGCGATCCCGTTTGCGGCTTGGTCCAGATCCCGTGTATAGAAAGAAACGCAGTAGCCGCGATGAGAGCGATCAATGCGTTGAGTCTTGCAAACTTTTTGTCAGACAGCCGAAAAATATCCTTTGACCTCGTCGTTGAAACGATGTATCAGACTGGAATTGACCTATCTCACATATATCGAGAAACTGGCGAGGGCGGATTGGCAAAGCTGTATCGTCACAAATAACAACAAAACACTATGCGGTCGGGAACATCCGACCGCATAGTGTTTTTCAGGAAGCACATGGTACAAAGACCGAAACACATATCCTCAATTTTAAAAGACTTAAAAACGTTTATCGTTTCTCCGAAGCTTCTCCGCGCCTGTCAGGGATCCCGTCGCGGCTGATCCGTCTGAGATTGGTTTCAATTATGGCAAGCGCCCCGTACATAATCCTTCTTTCCTCGTCACCGAGATTTCCTCCCGCCAAAGATACCGCTCGCATTGCCTTGTCGCAAACGTAATCCGCCGCCGCGTGACCCTCCTCGGTCAAAACGAGCTTGGCGCGGTACAAGTTGTCTTTGTCGGTTTTCCTGATGAGCAAGCCCTTGCCTTCCATTTCCGCGACGATGCGAGAGATTGCCGCCTTGTCCTTGTCGCATATCTCGCTGAGTTTGGAGGACGTAATTCCATCGGGGAAGCGGCTCATTATTACAAGATATTGAGCGTATGCCCCCCTCAGACCGTATTTTTCCATCTCGTCGCGCTCTATCGCAGTTATGTATTTGTAAATGTTGTGTATAGAGTAAGAAAACATTTCAAATCTGTCAAGCATATTAAAATTCCTCCCCTTGTCCCAAGACATTGATTTGGTCGTTGACTCGTCAACAACTTGCTTGTATATTATACATCTTCTTCCGTTTTTTGTCAATAGGTTTTTAAAAAAAGACAAATTTGACAGAAAAAAGAGCTTTTCGGTCGGATTTTGTCCTCGAGCGAAAAGCTCTTTTGCGTTTTCGGGAATTATTATTTCGATGTAAGCATCAAATAACGTTTAGCTGCCTCGGCGTGTCCCGCCGCAGCCGCGATTCTGTAGTAGAAAAGCGCCTCTCTCTTGTTTTTTACTCCGGATCCGGCACCCTCCTCGCAGCAAAGGCCGTAGCTGTACGCAGCGTTACTGTTACCCTTATCTGCGGCAAGCTTCAACCATTTGATCGCCTCAGCGTCGTTCTCGTAAACTCCGACGCCGTGACGAAGACACCATCCGTAATTATAACACGCCTCGGTGTTGCCAAGAGATGCCGCTATTTTATAGCAACGCGCAGCTGCCGCTTCGTTCTTTTTGACCATACTTTTGCCGTCGTACATCGCATCTCCAAGCTTATTCATAGCGGCGGAGAGAACGTCCTTGCTCGGAATCGCTTCTCCGTTTTCAAAAAGCGCATCCTCTCTGGAAAAGGGGCTTTCGAAATAACTTTTAAGATCCCCTCCGTGAACGTATATCTTGGACATCTCGGTCTGTGCTCCCTCGTGTCCGAGCGAAGCGGCAAGGGCTATGTGCTCGATCGAGGATATATAAGACTGTGCTGTCGGCTCGGTCCTTGCCGTCAGCATTCCGAGTCTATATCTCGCCTCTATGGCGGCCTCCTTCTTGACTTGCGCCTCTCCGAGTGTTCTCTCGGGGAACTCGTAAAGCTTGAGGCGGTTGTCGGCGTCGGCGTTTACTGCTTTGAGATACCACTGTTTAGCATCCCTGAGGTTTCTGGGAATACCCTTACCCTCATCTGCAAAGACACCCATCATCGTCATCGCGGGAACGTATCCCTTTCTCGCGGCACGCAGAATATAGATTCTTGCCGCAGCGTATTCGGGTCTCCTCCCTGCCCCAGCCATAATAGCGCATCCTGCACGGTACATCGCCTCTTCGCTGCCAAAGTCAGCAGCTTGCTTATATACCGTCAAAGCTCTTCGGGAATCCCTCTCGGTTCCATAGCCACGCTCAAGACACTGCGCCAGCGCCAAAAGCGCGGGTACCGTTCGGTCCTTGTATTCATAAGCGTATTCGATCGACCTTTCGAAGCATTCGACCGCACGTGCCCTGTTTTCTTCAACTCCAACGCCGAAGAAATAGCATTCGCCCATCATATAAGCGGCGCTGCGCGAGCCGTGCGCATCTCCAAGACAAAACCACTCAAAAGCGGCTTTTTCGTCTTTTTTTGTTCCCAATCCCTTGAGATTGCAAAGACCGATCTTAAATGCCGCCTTTGCATTGGTATTGTCCATATCAAACGCGTTAAGATATCTCAAATACGCAAGCTCGCGGTTTCTGACGGTTCCCGCGCCCTCGAAATAGCAATTTCCAACCTCGTATTCTGCGGCAGGAATTCCTGCCTCGGCAGCCATTGAAAACATACGGTACGCCATGTCATGATCCTTGCGCGTGCCCTTGCCGTGTCTGCATTTCACGCCCGTTTCATACATCGCCTGCGCGTAGCCCGCCCTGGCGGCTGCCGAATATGCCTCAAACGCAAGCGCAAAATTTTGCTCTGTGCCCAATCCCTTGTCATAGCAAATTGCCAAACGGTACTGTGCCGTTGAGTTTCCTGCAGCAGCTGCCCTCTGATAACAGCCGAATGCTCGCGCGAGGTCCTTTTCGCAACCCTCACCAAGCTCGCAGCATATTCCGAGGCGACATTCTGCGTTTGAATTTCCGAGCATAGCCGCCCGTTCGTATAATTCTACCGCGTATTGCTTGTTTTGAGTAACACCGTGACCGTAAAAATAGCAACCGCCGAGATTGTTTATGGCCTCAGCGTCGCCAAGCTCGGCCACCCTTGAATAAAGAGCAACCGCCATTTCGTAATCTATTCGACACCCGATGCCAAGCTCTCTGCATATACCCAAGGCGCGTATACAACCAACGTGATCCTTTTCAGCACCCGTCAAAAAGCAATCGACAGCGCTTTCTTCGTTCTTTTCGCAACCAAACCCGTCCGCGTAGCACGATCCAAGGAGGAAACATCCGTCCGCAACGTCAGCTTTTGCCGCATTTGAAAAGCACTCGAATGCCAAAATCGGATCGTATGCCGCTTCATTCTCGGCATATATCTGTCCCAGATAGACCCAAGCATCAGAGAAACCGCCTTCGGCAAGTTTTTTTAATATCTCCACACCCTTGTCAACGCCGAGCTCTCCCGAGACAAGCCTCTCCAACGTTTCCTTGCATACCACTTCTGGATCTCCGTCCTTTTGTCCGCAGGCAGATACGGTATAATCCTCAGCGCCCTCCTGCTCTCTGTCGAAAGCCGCATCATTTTTGGGCACTTTCTTTTCTCCGTCGGGATCAAGACTGCTCAGATTCAAGACAACATCTTCATCCGTAGCGTCCGACGAGTCAAAGGAGAGGTTTTCCTCTTGTTCGCTATATTCAACTGTGTTCTTTTTATCAAAAATCTTGTCGAGCATTCAAGGCATCCTCCCAAAAATCTCGCATTTTGCAATCGATTTTTCGGCTTCGTAAGAGTCGATTTATCGTGATCCGATCCGTATTTCTACATAAAATTCATCTAAAAAGTGAGTTTATCGAAAAATTTTTTAAAAACCTCTTTCAATTTTTGAAAATATGTATTATAATATAAGAGAGATCGTTACTGCTTGTTTTAATTATACAACATAAGCGACTTTTTTTCAAGTGGATTTTAAAATAATATGAGCGGAGGAATAAAATGAAAAAGAAATATACTCTTTCTATCGCCGATATGGAAATAAACGTAATAACCGAGGCGCCCGAGGAATCGGTCGAGCACATAGTCGGCATATTGGACAGAAAGATCAGAGAGATATCCCTCAAAAGCAAAAAATGCACGAAAAGTGAGGCGGCGGTTCTTTGCGCCTTGGATTTTTGCGCAGATAAGATCGAGTTGAAAGACCGTATAGAAACGCTTGAGGACGAGCTTGCCGAGAGCAAGAATGATCTTGAGCATCTCAATGAAAAGCTTGAGCTGATACAGAAAAACTCCGAGAGATTGGAACGCGACCGCGCAAGACTTGAGGTAGAAAACAACAAGCTGCGCGCAATACTTGACGATGCAAGGGTAGGGAAAAAACCTGTTCGCGAGGAGCTTTCGGCGCTCGGCGATACCGAACCCGAGATCACAGCTCCCGTTGGCGACGTTTACGCTGTAAGTGAGTCCGAGCCGTCGGAGGAAAGCAGTTCTGCAGAGGAAACCGATGCTCAGAAAAAGAAGAGCGCAAGCAGAAATAGAGTGGGATCAATGTTTGATCTTCTTACCTTCACGGATATCTGATAAAAAACAATATGAATAAGATAATATTGCCCGAACTCTTAAGTCCCGCAGGCTCACCCGAGGCGTTTGAAGCGGCAATAGACGGAGGCGCCGACGCAATATATGTGGGGGGCGCCTCTTTCAACGCCAGAATAAATGCGCAGAATTTTTCGGATGACGATCTTGCCTCTGCAGTTAAACTTGCTCATCTGTACGGTGTCAAGGTTTATCAAACTATAAATATAATGGTGCACAGCAGAGAGATCTCCGAGCTGCTTCGCGCCGCCGAAAGATCGGCCGCCATCGGCGTGGATGCTTTTATAATCTCGGATCTCGGTGCGGCTAGCTTAATACACGCCCATCTGCCCGAAATTCCTCTCCACGCAAGCACTCAGATGAGCGTTCACAATTCAAGCGGAGCAAGATTGCTCGCCGATTACGGCTTTTCTCGAGTCGTCCCCGCTCGCGAGCTCTCAAAGGAAAACATCCGCTCGCTCGTTGAAAACAATCCCCTTGAGGTTGAAATTTTTATACACGGCGCGATGTGTGTCAGCCACTCGGGACAGTGTCTTTTCTCGTCCTTGGTCGGCGGAAGAAGCGGAAACAGAGGTCTTTGCGCCCAGCCCTGCCGACTTCCGTATGCCTGTGCGGACCAAAGGGTAGGGGATAAATATCCCTTGTCGCTCAAGGATATGTCGCTCGCAGGCCACGTCAGAGAGATCATCTACAGCGGCGTTGCCTCCCTGAAGATCGAGGGAAGAATGAAATCCCCCGAATACGTCCGCGGAGTCACAAAAATATGGCGAAGATTGCTCGACGAGGGCAGAGATGCCACGGCGGACGATTTCGAGGAGCTTTCGGCTCTTTTCTCCCGCGGAGGCTTCTCCGACGGATATTATACCCAACGCGTCGACCGAAAAATGCTCGGTGTTCGTAGCGAGGAGGACAAAAAAGCCTCACGCGAGATCGATAAATTCACCAAAATTCAAAGGAAAGTGCCCCTCGATCTGCGCGTCAATATTCTTGCGGACATCCCTTCAAGCCTGACCCTCTCCTGCAACGGCAAGGAGGTCACGGTGCACGGTGAGATGCCGCAAACGGCAATAAACGCTCCGATAAACGAGGACACGGTAAAGAAGTGTATGTCAAAGCTCGGAGATACCTGCTTCAGCCTCCGAAGCCTTGATATTGACCTCGATAGCGGTCTTATGATGCCGATATCCCACCTCAACGCCCTGCGCCGAGAGGGAGTTGCCGCGCTCGAGGCGGCTATGACCGAGTTACCCGTGCCAAAAGTTGAACCGATAACACAAAAAACGCCGAAAAAATCGGCGCACAAGCGCAACGTAGGCAGATTTTACTCCCACGAGCAGATAACAAGCAGGGCAAAGGAGTATTTCGACGTCATTTTGCTCCCGCTTGACAAATACGCAGAGAATCCCGACAAGGCAGACGGATTCTTTATGCCTCCCGTCATCTTTGACTCGGAGACCGAGCAAACAGCCAAGCTTTTGAAAAAAGCCGAAAAAAGCGGCGTGAAATATGCGGTAATTACGAATATCGGTCAGACAGAAATGCTCAAGAAAGCCATCCCCGATATAAATATGATAGCCGACTTCAGATTCAACGTCGCAAACGACGAAACAATCGCCTTCCTCGAGGATCTCGGAATTGAAAGCACCGTTCTTTCAACCGAGCTTACCCTCCCCCAGCTTCGCGACCTTCACGGAGCGAAGGCGGCAGTCGTTTATGGCAGAATTCCTCTGATGACGCTCGAAAAATGCGTTATCAAGGCGCTTTACGGCGAAAGGGGAGGTTGCGAGGTCTGCTCACAGAACAAAGCCGAAATGAAGGACCGCCGAGGATTTGTCTTCCCGATACTTCGAGAGCCCGATCATCGAAACGTAGTTCTTAACAGTCTGCCCACGAATATGTCGGACAGACAAAAGGAGCTTACGGCATCAGGAATCGTAGACAGACATTTTCTTTTCACAACCGAAACGCCCGCCGAGGTCGACCGCATCATCGAGGATTATTGCAAGGCAAAAGCCCCCGAGGGCAAGGTCAGAAGAATATGAAAAAAGAGCGATATGCACCGCATATCGCTCTTTTTATTATTCTTCGGACTCAAGCAGAAGATTGTGCTGCGCCGCCATCGCATCCCAGGTCTCTCTGCCTACCCGTCCCGTTACCTCTATGCCGTTTTTCTTCTGAAAATCTCGGACTAATTCTTCGGTTTTTTCGTCGTATGTTCCTGACGGAGTATAATCGGGAAAACCGTAGAGCCGAGAGAGCTCTCCGAGCAAATATTGTACCGTGTCGACGAGAAATCCGCTTTCGCCAAGCGTCATTTCATATTCGCCGCCGTAAATATTTCGCGGAAAAAGATCAAGCTTAAGCGGAGGCGAATTGAGCGCCACGGACTCGTCGTATTTTTGCTTCAATATAGCCCACGTGTCACGGTCTACCGTGCCTGTAACAGGTAGCCCCTCCGCACGCTGAAATCTCATCAAAGCTCTCCTCGTTTGCTCTGCCCATATTCCGTCGACGGGGATCGTAACGGCGCTATCATTCTCAAGGGACAGCTGCCGCAAATAACGCTGTATGTTTCTGATCGCATCTCTTTCGAAAATATTTTCTGCCATAAAATCCTCCTTTCAGCATTATGCCGAAATCACCGACCGACGACAAATCCTGGGAATTGACCCTCCCCAAGCCGTGAACCGTTATAAAGATCGCTGTAAAGACTTGCTATTCCGTCCCACGCCACAGGACCGACGACTCCCGTTGCGGGAAGCCCGTAGAGCCGCTGGAACGCCACGACTGCCTCCTGCGTGCGCGTGCCGAAGTATCCCGTGGGGTTCACCGAGGGGATCTCGGGGATCGACTGCGAAATGTAGTTCAAATATTCCTGCAAGACGCGAACGGCCTCCGCCTCAACCCCTATCCTCAGAAAAACTCCGGGGAATGGTATCGTGTTTCCCTCGACGTATTCCACGGGAATAGTGGAGACGATGCCTATGTATGCATTGTATATTCTTCGCCAGGTCTCCTCTCCAACCACACCGTCGGGAGTCAGACCGAAGGTTCGTTGTGCTGCGATAACCGCGTCGGTCGTGCCGGGGCCAAATATTCCGTCAATAGATACTCTGGGGATAGTGTTGTAAAAATCCGAAAGATAGCTTAGATAATATTGAAGCGCGCTTACGCCAACGTTGCTGTCGCCCTGCTCGAGCTCGCCGGGAAATTGCTGAGTTACGTCCTCAAGACTCAAGCCCTCGGAGTTGAGATCGTTAAGCCGCTTGACGCTGTTGTATATCTGCTGGATCGTATACCAGGTCGCCTGACCCACGATACCGTCGGGCGACAGACCAAATGCGTCCTGAAATGCCTTGACCGCCTCCTCGGTGTCGTACGAAAAGACGCCGAACGGAGTGTTTATTTTCGGTATCGCGGAGAAGTTGTCGGATATTCGGTTTAGTCTTATCTGTATCGTCCGCACGTCGTCTCCCGTACTGCCAAGCTGCAGAGGGTACGACGGCAGACTTGCCGTCTGTCCCATAACGGGGGCGTCGGTGATTATGTCAATATTGTTTCCGTAGTAGTATGTAAGAATGTCGTACGGCGAGTAGCCCTGATTGGCAAGTTCAACGCTGCCCCATTGAGAAAGACCGTCGCATTGAAGCTCTATACCGTCACAGTATTGAGCGTATAAGGGCTCAACGAAGCCCTGCCGACTGATATAGCTCGTAAAAAGCTCGCGGGCGATCTGATTGATATTATCAAAAATATCTCTTCCGTTGACGAAGGACTGATCGATCGCGATCGAATTGGTTATGTCGAAATCATATCCGCGCGAGCGATAGTATTCGGTGTAGATTCGGTTCAGCGCAAAGGAGATCTGCGCGTACATATTGGCGCGGATCGCGCTCTCGGGCCAGGTGGGATATATTTCGCTTGAGGTTACGTTTGCGATGTAATCCACAAATGGAACCGTCACGTTTGGCGCATCGGAATCGGGCGGACCGAGATGCACCGTTATAAACTCCGGGATGTAGGGTGTGTTCGGCATATTATTCCTCGCCTCCTTTTTCCTTGCCGACCGATTCAAGCGCGGGGTTTTCGGTCTCAAAGAAAATATTATCCTCGATCGCCATGTTGTCGGTCTGACCGTTGTCGGGCAAGGGGATCATATCGGCGTTCTGAACCGCCGTTATCCCCTCGAAAACGGGCACGTTGGCGTAGTATTGCTGATAATAGCCCTCCTTGGTCACGCTGAGATTATAGGTCTCGTATGACTTTCCGTTTCCCGGCTTCATCGAAAGCTCGCGCGGAGGGGCGGGAAGAGCAAAGCGCTCGGTAAGTCCCGATCGATCCGTAGTGTATACCGCGATCACGTCTCCCCGACCGCCTTCAAATTCGGGCGCGTAATTATGTACGGTTACTATGGCGTTCTCAAGCGGTATCGCGCCTCTTGCCGTGGTCACGCGCACTATCATGTAGCCGTATCCTTTTTCCTGATTAGTGTTCATAAGCCGTCCTCCGTCTTCGTATTTGGCATCTCCTGATATAAAAATATGCAAAAACACACACTTGTGTTAATAAGCTTTTGCTGCAAAGACCGCTGCCGCGCATCTGAAAAAGCAAATCGGCAAAAAATATGAAAAAAATCACAAAAAGCCCTTGACAACACAAAAAAATAGTGATATAATAACTCTACTTGTGAAATCGCTGCCAACTAACAGCGAAATAATTTTGTGAGGTACAATAAAATGAAAGAAGCTATCCAGCCCAAGTATGTAGAGTGCGTAATCAAATGCGCGTGCGGTGAAACCGTTGTAACGAAGTCCACCAAGGGCTCCGAGATCAGAGTTGAAGTTTGTTCCAAGTGCCATCCCTTCTTCACCGGTAAGCAGAAGTTCGTTGATGCAGGCGGACGTGTTGATAAGTTCAAGAAGAGACTCGAAAACTTCAAGAAGTAATCCGCATAAAGAGGGCAGGTCTCTCTGCAATAGAAAATTGCGCACGTACAACAGTACTGCGCAATTTTTTTGTTCAAAATTCGGTTTTGGAGGTGTAACTGTGGAAGGATTTGTTTTTTATAACGTCAAAAATACCCCGTTTAAAATATACGGCTTGTACGAGCCCTGCGCCGAAGGACAGTTCAAGAGAATGCCTCAATCGGTTGCGAAATTCGGCAACGATTGGATGCCCGAGCTCGCAAACAATACTGCAGGCGGCAGAGTAAGATTCAACACTAACTCGGGCAGAATAATTCTGCGAGTCATCACAAGGCACAAGGGGCAGATGTTCCATGCAACGCCTATGATGGAGGCAGGGCTGGACGTGTACCTCGATCTTAACGGTAAATCGCTTTTCGTCGGCGGCACAAAGCCGGAGTTCGATCTTCGTGAGGAAGGATACGACGATATGTTCTGGCTTGGCGAGGGGAAGGATAACGCGGTAACGGTCAATATGCCCCTTTACGGAGAGCTGTATGACCTCCAGATCGGTATAGAGGAGGATGCAACGCTCTCGGCGCACGCCCCATATAAGCACGAAAGGCCCATCGTGTTCTACGGCTCGTCAATAACACAGGGCGGATGCGCGTCAAGACCCGGAAAAAGCTATCAGGCGCTTATTTCGAGAAAATACGATACCGATTATCTGAATTTCGGATTTTCGGGAAGCGCGAGGGCAGAGGATGAGATAATCGATTTCATCGCAGGCTTCGATATGGCTGCGTTCGTGTCGGATTACGACCATAACGCACCCGACCCCGAGTATCTCAAAAAAACTCACTACAAAATGTATGAAAAAATACGTGCCAAGCATCCCGATGTTCCCTATTTTATGGTCACAAAGCCCGATTTTGCATATCGAGACGAGGATTTCGAGCGCAGATGCATAATAATGGAAAGCTATCTTAAGGCATACCGCAGCGGAGATAAAAACGTATATTTTATCGACGGCTCGGCATTCTTCAACGGCGCCGACGTTTGGGATTGTACCGTGGATTGCTGTCACCCGACCGATGACGGATTCGTACGAATGGCGAATTTTATCGGCGACGTGCTTGCTAAGGTTATGGACCTGTAATAATATTGAGGGGAAACGGCAATCATTAATTTATCCGTTGATTTTCCGATTGGAAATATCAGAAAGGAGCTTTCGTGAATATAAAAGAAAATGATATCAAGACAAAAGCCATCCTCGTAGGCATCGTGACCGACAGCGCGGACGCCGAGGAGGCAGAAAAGTCCATATATGAGCTCGGTCAGCTTCTCGATACTGCAGGCGGCGAGGTGTTCGCCGCAGTGCTTCAGAACAAGAGCACTCCCGACCCGAGAACGCTTATCGGCAAGGGAAAGGTGGCAGAGATAGGCGAGCTTTGTGCTAACAACGGAGTCAAGCTCGTGATCTTCGACGAGGAGCTTTCGCCCGCGCAGATAAGAAATCTCGAGGACGACATAGGAAACGACGTCAACGTTATCGACCGCTCCATGCTGATATTGGACATTTTTGCTCTGCACGCGACCAGCGGAGAAGGAAAATTGCAGGTCGAGCTCGCACAGCTCAAATATACCGCACCGAGACTTATCGGTCAGGGCGCGGAGCTGTCCCGTCTGGGCGGCGGAATCGGAACCAGAGGTCCCGGTGAGTCGAAGCTTGAAAGCGACCGCAGACATATAAAGAGAAGAATCACCGCACTTGAGGAGGAGCTTGAGCGACTCGCCAACACAAGAAAGACGATGCGCGCGGCAAGAGATAGAAGCGGTCTTAAAAAGATCGCGATCGTAGGCTATACCAACGCGGGAAAGTCGACTCTGCTCAACACGCTCACCGATGCAGGCATTCTTGCCGAGGATAAGCTTTTCGCAACGCTTGATCCCACCACAAGAAAGTTTACTCTCCCGGGCGGCGAGACCGTACTGCTTACCGATACGGTCGGATTTATCAAAAAGCTGCCTCACCATCTCGTCAAGGCGTTCCGTTCAACGCTCGACGAGGCAGTCTATTCCGATATAATAATGATAGTTATCGATGCAAGCGACCCCGAGTATCTCTCGCAGCTCGAATGCACCGAGCAGACCCTTGAGGAGCTCGGTGCGGCAGATAAGCCGACCTTATACGTCTTTAACAAGTGC
>SVRA01000034.1 GCA_015065075.1 Oscillospiraceae bacterium | reverse complement strand
TAGTACGAGAGGACCGGGTCGGACGCACCTCCGGTGCACCAGTTGTTCTGCCAAGGGCATAGCTGGGTAGCCGCGTGCGGTATTGATAAACGCTGAAGGCATCTAAGCGTGAAACATGCTTCAAGATTAGATATCCCATCATCCAGAATGAGTAAGGTCACTTGCAGACTACAAGTTTGATAGGTCGGAGGTGTAAGCACAGTAATGTGTTCAGCTGACCGATACTAATAGACCGAGGGCTTGAACCTCCTTTGTTGCATGACGAAAGTCAACGCTACTGCAACACTGGATAGTTTAAGGTTGTTTGAGTTTCGGTTTCATAAACTCATTCCTTTTACCTTGACGATTGTGAGTTAATATGCAAAATGCGCGGCAATAGCCGTGTTTTTTGTTTTTATAAGCCTTTTTTGATAGCAAAAGCTCCCGTGTTTTAATAACACGGGAGCTTTTGCGCTTTCTTTTGGATTAAAAGCAAAAACAGTGTCAACAATTAGATTGAAAGAAAGTAGAAAAGAGGATAAGATATGGCAAAAATAGCGATAGTTGGCGGCGGAGTGTCGGGGCTTTCCGCAGGTATCTACGCGCAATTAAGCGGACATACGGCGACCATTTGTGAGCGGCACAATGTCGCAGGCGGCAACCTGACGGGCTGGCAGCGCGGAGAGTATCATATTGATAACTGCATACATTGGCTCACGGGCACGAACCCGAATACCGACGGGTACAGAATGTGGGATACGCTTGGGGCTCTTGGAGACGTGGACGTATATCAACCGCCAACTTTGTACACCTGCGAAGAAAATGGGGTTTTGATCTCCTTGAATGCCGATCTCGAGCAAACAAAAAACGATATGCTGAAAATCTCTCCCGAAGACAAAAAAGAGATTATGTCTTTGATCAAAGCAGTTGAAATACTTCAAGGGCTAGTGGGAATCGCGGGAGAAGCACACAATGAAAAATACAGCAAATCACAAATTGCAATCAGTGCACCGACCTTGCTCAAATATTATAACCTCTCAGCAAAAGACCTCGCGCAAAGGTTCAAAAGTCCTTTGCTAAAGCAATTTATCTGCTCTTTTTTGGGTGATGAATTCTCCTCTCTCGCCCTGATCGCGATCTGGGCGCATTTTTGCGGCGAAAACGGCGGATTGCCCAAAGGAGGTTCATTGGCTATGGCAAATAGAATGACCGACCGCTTCAAAAGCCTCGGCGGCGAGCTGCTTTTAAAAACCGAAGTGATAGGCATCGAGCGCGAAAAAAACAAAGCCCTTGCCATCAACCTTTCAAACGGAGAGAGGATATTAGCAGACTACATCATACTGACCGCCGACCCTGCAGTGATGTTTGAGAGACTCTTGGACACCCCTATCCCAAAACAGCTCAAAAAGCTCTACAATGATCCCAAATTACAACGTTTTTCAAGCTATCAGTGCGCTTTTTCGTGCGATGCTGCCGAATTAGGTTTTTCGGGTGACCTGATGATTGAGATCCCACCCAAATATCACTCGCTTTTGCGCACCGAATCCTTTGCGCTCCGTGAGTTTTCCCACGAAAAGAGCTTTGCTCCGGAGGGCAAGCAGATCTTGCAAACGCTTTGCTTTTGTGACGAAAAAGCATCACGTGAATTTATCAATATGCGAAGCAACAAACACGCCTACGACGCAGAAAAGCAAGAGCTTGCCGCAACGCTGAAGGGCTTGATCGAAGCCAAGCTGCCGCACTTGAAGGATAAGCTGGCCTGCATCGACGTCTGGACCCCCGCAACCTACCAAAGATACGTTGATTCTGAGATCGGCTCGTTTATGAGCTTTGCCCTGCCGAAAAGACGATTGCCCATCAGACAAAGCAACCGCATTAAAGGGCTTGATAACGTGATTTTAGCGACCCAATGGCAGCAGATGCCGGGCGGCTTGCCGATCGCGGCGGATGGCGGAAAGAAAGCAATAGAAACGATAAATGAGCTCGAATTTCAAAGATACCAAGCAAAAGAACGATCAGAGAAGACCCAACGCAAAGATATCCAAGCGAAAACAGCGCCGCAGAGCTCTCCGTGAGCTTTGCGGCGCCTTTTATCTGACAAATTGCAGATCATACTTGACGAAAACGCTTTTTTATAGTAAAATAGACTTGTAATAATAAAGACAAGGTGCATAATGAAAACAAAATTTATAATGATACGCCACGGTTTCAGCGTGGCAAATGATATGCGTCGCTTCGCGGGCAATTTCGACGTGGATCTGACCGAAACGGGCAAAAAACAGGCAAAGCTCTGTGCCGAAGCATTGAAAAACGAAAAAATAGACGCAATATATTCAAGCGACCTTAAGCGCGCATACGATACGGCGGTGCCGATATCCGAGGCGCTTGGTATCGAAATAATCAAATGCCCCGAATTACGCGAGATCAGCGCGGGCGAGTGGGAGGGCAAGCTTTTTGATGAGCTTTGCGAAGAATATCCCGAGGAATATTCGACCTGGCGCAACGACATTGGAAACGCAGTATGCACGGGCGGCGAGAGCGTCAAGCAGCTGTCATCTCGCATACTGTCAGCGCTCTGCGACATTGCAAAGAAAAATGATGGCAAGACTATCTGCATAACTACACACGCGACCCCCATCCGTGCAGTTTGTACTGCGGCGGCAGGACTTCCCACCGAGCAAATGTCAAAAATAAACTGGGTCGGGAATGCCTCGTTCAACATCTTTGACTACGAGGACGGCAAATTCACCGCCGTAAAGCTCAGCGATATGACACATTTGGGCGAATTAAAAACAGGACTTCCAAGGAATGTATAATAAACAAAAACCTCGCTACTACGGTAGCGAGGTTTTTGTTTACTGTGAAATCTTCTTCCTTTTAAATATCGACCTTAGATCCTGCTTATGATCAAACCCGTGTATCCAATCCGAGAACAGATAATAGAACAGATAAATGACCGAGCTGATACCCCAAGTCAAAGGATACGCCCAATAAATAAGACCGATATCGTTAAACAAATGAGTTACCAAGGCGATATAAGCAATACGCACTCCGCACCAGATCGAAAGCATTACGAACATGGGCACGAATGCCTTGCCCGCACCGCGACAGACCGCGGCGACCGCGTGAGAAAAGGCAAGCAGGAAATAGAATAGTGCGGCGGTTCGTGCCTGCTGAACTCCAAGCCGTATGACCTCTGCGTTATCGTCAAACATACCGATAAGCTGCGGTGCAAAGATGTAGATCAGAATACCTATCAGCTCTGCAAGCAAAACCGCGGATATGATTCCGAATCTCGCGCCCTTCTTGGCTCTGTCGTACTGCTTCGCTCCAAGATTTTGACTGATAAAAGTAGTAGTCGCCATATTGAAGCTCATCATCGGAAGAAATGCAAAGCCCTCGATCTTGGCGTGCGTTCCGTACGCTGCGGTGGCGAACTTTCCAAATCCGTTGATCTGAGTCTGCACGATAACGTTTGCAAATGCGATTACGGAATTCTGCACACCCGACGGAAGACCGTAGGTCAGTATTTCCTTGAACATATCTCCGTGTATGCGAAGCTTTCTGATCTCTACAGTAAAGATATTGCCCTTTTTGAGAAGATAGATCATACAAAGCACAACGCTCGCAAGCTGGGAAATGACCGTGGCTAACGCCGCAGACCAAACTCCCCAACCAATAATTCCAACGAAAAGCACGTCAAGAATTATATTGAGAACCGATGAGAATATGAGATAGTAAAGTGGGCGCTTGCTATCTCCCACCGCGTTCATAATTCCGCGGCAGATATTGTACAATACAAGCCCGACCGACCCGAAGAAATACCATCTGAAATATTCAATCGCCTCGGGGAGCACGTCGGGGTCGGTCCTCATCCACACAAGGAACGTGGGAGTGAAGAGAACACCGATAACTGTAAGGAAAACACCGCTGAGCAGACCGAAAACTATATTGGTATGTATAGCTTTTGAAACGTTGTCGGGGTTGTTTGCTCCGAAATAGCGGGATATGACGATTCCCGCGCCCATAGCGGTACCGTTGAAAAAGCTGACTAAAAGGAATATCAGAGTTCCCGAGGAGCTGACCGCCGCCAGAGCGTCAGTTCCGAGAAAATGACCGACTATAAGTGAGTCGGCAGTGTTATATAGCTGTTGAAAAACCTGGCTTAGCATGATGGGGAGAGCGAAGGCGATGATATTTGAGTAAATACCGCCCTTCGTCATATCCCTCGTGCCCTTTGCGCCGGCAATAGAGGAGTTTGCCATTTTTATGCCTTTCGATAACTTCAAGTCGTATTTTTAACAGAATCTTATCTCACGATAATTCTGCTTTCGCTTCCCGAGAAGTTGGTTATCACGAATCGCCCCTTTAAGACCGTGAATTTTCTTTTCCATTTAGTCAAGGGCGTTTCTATCTTCTTGATAAACCTGTCCAGCTCCTCGCTCATATCGTCCACATCATCGGTTATCGGGAATATCCGAGTATAGAAGGGAGCACCAAAACCGATGTCATCGCCGTCGGCAAATCCGAGCACGAAGATTATTTTATCGGAGATTATGTCACCTATCGCGCTTATCGCCTGGTCGACCGTTATGGGAGAAGATCCCACCACGTCAGCTATCTGTCCTACAGATATAAGACAACCCTCGTCGCTCACGCTCACGGCAATGGGCATTGACGGTTGCTTTTCGTTGGGATATATGATCTCGCAGAATTCGTTCCCGCGATTGTCCACGTCGTACATCACCTTTTTATCAAAGGCGGGCAGAGCACGACGCAAATATTCGATTTTTTCTTCAATATTCATATATCAGCCCTCCTGCGATTGCAGATATCTTTCGTAATAGAAAAGGTATTGCTGAGCGATTCCTGCGTATTGTCCAAGACTGTCGGGGTCAAAATCCGCGTCAAAATATTTTGCGATCACCTTTTTTATCCAGACGTCGATAGGAAAAGCGTCAAGCTTCGCAAATCCAAAGAGCAGAGCACAGCTTGCCACCTTCGGACCTATACCCTTGACCGAGCACAAATATTTTACCGCATCGGCGGTATTCATCTTCTCAATCAGATCAAGATCGATCTCCCCCGAAGACACCCGACTTGCCGCATCGTAAATATATTTCGCACGGAATCCGGTCTTAATCGCCGCAAGCCCTGCGACTCCGAGTTCAATAAGACTTTCAGGAGAAGGAAACGAATAAAAGTTGCCCTCGTGCGCCTTGTGCACGTCGGCAATATGCTCATCCATACCCGAAAGATCGACAGGCTCGCCGCATTCCAGAGAAATTGCCGCCACCAGCTTTTTTATTCTCGGAATATTGTTGTTTTGCGAGATTATAAACGAGCAGATCGCCTCCCAGGCATCCTGATAGAGAATTCTGATCCCCGACGAGCGCGAGACTGCACCGTAAAGCGCAGGATTGTCCGAAAGCGCGAGAATGTTGGCGTTGATCTCACCGTAATCGCGGTTCAGCCCTAAAAATTTTTTCCAGACTGACTCGTATTCCTCAACCGTCGCGTTGTATATGTAGACCGTGTCGCCGTCCTGCGCTACGGAAATATATTTCCCAAAGACGACCCCCGCAAACTCGATATCGTGTCGGGAGTCCAATACCTCGTCAAAGCGAAAGCACTGCCCGCAGTCAAATACCTTTCTGACGTCAAACAACTCCACGCCGTCGAGCCTAATCATATTTATTCCGTTTACCTTGAGCGCAGAGACCGCAGCCGTCGTGTTAACCATAAAAATAAACTCCGTATTAATAAAATGTACTTGAAAATAAACAAAAAATGTGTTAAAATAGACTGTATATCTATTATACCAATATCGACAAAATATTTCAATAAGATTTTGTAACTAATTTTATATATCCGCAAATTTTTGAAAGGATTTTTCAAATGGAACAGATCTATACCATTCCCGTCAACGAAGCGTTCGAAGCGTCAGCGGCAGACAAAAGCTGCGGTTGCCCCTTCTGCGCGCTCTATAACAAGCTCGAAAACAATGAGCTTGACCTCATCCTCGGTGCATCAATGATGGAGCCTGACGTGCGCATAAAGACCAACAAAACGGGCTTTTGCCGTACACATTACGATATGATGTTCGTCCGCAAAAACCGACTTGGTATGGCGCTCACGCTCGAAAGTCACCTCGATCAGCTCAAAAAGGAGCTTAAGGACGGCGGGCTTGGCGGAGGAATGGGAAATAAGCCGATCAAGAGGATCGCGGAGCTCGAGCAATCTTGTTACGTTTGTGAGAGGATCGCATTCAACTTCGAGCACATGGTAGAGACTGCTGTTCTGCTTTGGAACACCGACGAAAGCTTCCCCGCAAAGCTTCAGGCACAGCCGTACTTCTGCCTGCCCCATTATAAAATGTTTTTACAGTACGCACAGCACCGCCTCCCTAAAAAGAGAATGCAGGAGTTTGCAAAGCAGGTTGAAGAGATAGAAGAAAGATATCTCGAGGAGCTGAAGGACGACGTCAGCTGGTTCTGCAAAAAGTTTGACTACAGATATGACGAAGAGCCCTGGTATAACTCCAAGGACTCAGTCGAGCGCTCCATGAAATTTTTGCGCTCGGACATACATAAGCAAGGACATGGTAAATAATAATGATAGATCTACTCGACCTGCATAAGCAGTTCATTTTAACGCACTTAAAGGAAGGCGACGTCTGCGTGGATTTCACGATGGGCAACGGCCACGACACAGAATTCTTGTCCAAGACCGTCGGAGAAAAGGGGCACGTGTACGCCTTCGACATACAGCAGTCGGCAGTTGACTCCACCGCGAAAAATCTTAAAGCGGCAGGTTGCCCCGAAAATTATACGCTCATCTGCGACTCGCACCATAACGTAAAGAATTATGTCAAGGAGCCGATAAAGGCGGGAATGTTCAACCTCGGCTGGCTCCCGGGCGGAGACAAGAGCATAACCACCATGCGCGAGACCACTATTCCCGCGATCGAGGCGGCGATAGAATTGCTCGATCGTGATGCCATTCTTAACATCGCGGTTTATCCGGGACACCCCGAGGGAGATGCCGAGGGCAAGCTTATTGAGGAGCTTTTGTCCTCGATAAGTCGCTTCAAGGTCTGCGCCACCAAGGTCAAGATAGTTAATAGCGCAACCTCACCCTACTTTTTTATGATAGAAACCAAGGCGTAAGCCAATTTGGAGGAAGAATGAAATTTAAACTTATAGCCCTCTTACTAGCCATAGCAAGTTTGTTTTTGTTTCTATCGCTGGTGGCGTGTGAAGAAGAATCCAATGATGATGAATGGAAGAATGATATGTATCTCGTTCTAGTTAATAAAACCAACACCGTAGGCGCAGACCATATTCCAAACAATCTTGTCGATGTAGACAAGAAATATGTCGCAGCACATAAAAAGGATACGATCCAGCTGGAAAAAACCACTGCAGAAGCGGTTGCTTTAATGATCGATGCTATGAAAGCCGACGGCATCGATAACGTAACCGTGACAAGTGCATATAGAACGTATGAATATCAAGAATTTTTGTTTAACAAATATATTGCTCAAGAAAAGGCAGATCATCCAACTTGGAGCGATGCTGAGGCAAGGGATTTTGTTTTGACATATTCAGCATATCCTGGTACCAGCGAGCATCAAACAGGTCTTTGTGTTGATCTTTGGACTACTGAAATGGAGCCGGGCCTCTACAACTATGGCAGCGAAACCCCCAACAACCCCTACGACAAAGGCTTTGCCGAAACCGAGGCATTCGTATGGTTGCAGAAAAACGCCCATAAATACGGCTTTATCCTTCGTTTCCCCGAGGACAAGACCGAAATAACCGGTTATTCTTATGAATCCTGGCACTATCGCTACGTCGGCATAGAGCATGCGACTAAAATATATGAAAAGGGAATTACTCTCGAAGAATACCTTGGAAAATAAAAAATATCCGTTGTGCATGATTGCACAACGGATATTTTTTGAATTATTTATCTTCACCTGTCTGGTTGTCGTCGGAATTGTCCGAAACAGCCTCGGTGTCAACCGTGGTTTCTTCAACGTTGGATTCTTGAACATCAGATTCCTGAACCTCAGGTTCTGCCACCTCAAACTCCTGAACTACAAGGTCATCAGCGGAGTCGTTTTTTGCCTCAACCTCAGCCGCCTTGGTCTTGTTGTCCTCAAGACTCTTTTGCTTCTTCGCTTCTGCAATCGCCTCGATCTCTGCCATTACAGGACATTCGCTTTCCATAACTGCCTTGAACTGATCACCGTCCATGACCTCGTTCTTGACGAGGAATTCAGCAATGAAATGCATCTTGTGAATATCTTTTTTGAGGATATCCTTTGCCTTGTCGTAAGCGCCCGAGATTATGCGATGGATCTCGTCGTCGATCTTTGCGGCAATGTTCTCGGAATAGTCCTGCGAAGCCGAGAAATCACGGCCGAGGAAGACCTCACCCTGATCGTTTCCAAAGGTGCGAGGACCGAGAGTGTCGGACATTCCAAGTCGCATGACCATTCTCTTTGCGGTTTTTGTAGCACGTTCAATGTCGTTCGAAGCACCGCCCGTAACGTCACCGTATACGATCTCCTCAGCCGCACGGCCGCCGAGAAGCATAGAGATCTCTTTTATAAGAATGCTCTTGTATTCGCTGTATTTGTCCTCGGTGGGAGGATTGAGAGTATAACCGAGTGCACGACCAGAGGGAATGATGGAGATCTGCTGAACGGGGTCAAGCTCGAGATGATAAGCGATCATAGCGTGACCTGCCTCGTGATAAGCGGTCTTCTTCTTTTCGTCCTCCTTCATCGCTCTCGCCTTCTTCTTGGGTCCTGCGATGATTCTGATGAACGCGTCGGAAACGTCGTCCATTCCGATAAGACTCTTGCCGCGTCTGGTTGCGAGCAGAGCCGCCTCGTTAAGCAGATTTGCAAGATCCGCACCGGTAAATCCAACGGTCATTCTTGCGATCTCCTTGAGATCGACCGAAGGCTCAAGAGGCTTATTGCGAACGTGGACCTTAAGAATATCAACTCTTCCGTTAATATCGGGAAGATTTACGGTTATCTGTCTGTCGAAACGACCGGGACGGAGAAGTGCGGGATCGAGAACGTCGGGACGGTTAGTTGCAGCAATAACGATAATTCCCTCGTGAGAGCCAAATCCGTCCATTTCGACGAGAAGCTGGTTGAGTGTCTGCTCACGCTCGTCGTGACCGCCGCCGAGGCCTGCACCTCTGTGACGACCTACAGCGTCGATCTCGTCTATGAATACGATGGAAGCGGGAGCCTTTCTCGCCGTATCAAAGAGATCACGAACACGGGAAGCACCGACACCAACGTACATTTCAACGAAATCAGAGCCCGATATCGAGAAGAAAGGAACGCCTGCCTCTCCTGCAACGGCCTTTGCAAGCAAAGTCTTACCCGTACCGGGAGGGCCCATAAGAAGCACACCGTGAGGTATCTTTGCGCCAAGCTTTGCAAATTTAGCGGGATTTTTAAGAAATTCAACTATTTCAATAAGCTCTTCCTTTTCCTCGTCAGCACCTGCAACGTCTCTGAACGTCACCTTGTCTCTGTCCGAGGGAGAAGCCATCTTTGCGCGGGACTTGGCAAAATTGTTCATCTTGCCCGCGCCGCCACTGATCTGACGGGTCATAATGATATACATTACGATAAGTGAGACCACGATAAGAATGATCGGCAGATAAGAGAGCCAAGCGGAGTACTGCGCAGGAGCTACGTACTCGCCCTTGAGCGTTCCCGCGGCAATCTGATCCACGATAACGTCACCGAGATCTGCGTGGAAAATGCTGATACTTGCAAGGCGGTATTTTGCGATATATACGCCCTCAGAGTTCTTAGCACCGAACTTCTGTCCGATCTCGGAATCCTCTGTAAATTTCATTGTGATCACGTTGTCGGTGTCGATTTCAAAGCTTGTGACCTCACCGCCCTTGAAGGCTGCGACAACGTCCGAATATTGCATCTTGTCCGAGGCACTGCTCTGGAAAAGGAAAACGCAGATGCCAATGACAATCGCAATCAAAACAATGTAAAAAATTAGTTGTTTTGCGGTTTTTTTCATTTAGTCCTCCATATATGTTGTTGTGTCGCTTGCGCGTGAGCGCAAGTCTCACGTTTTGCCGCCCGAAGCAAACGAGCGGCAGTTGATTTTGACCTCATCATCTTATTATATGCCTAAAAAGTCAATTTCAACTGAAAAGCAAATATTTATTTGCTGAAAAATTATAACATTTCAATGTTAATTTTATGTTACGGCTTTGTGACGGTTGTGGCAAGTTTGCCGCATATTATGAATACACCTCGCGCTTAAGGATAGCAACGTAGGGAAGGTTTCTGTATTTTTCATCATAATCAAGACCGTATCCGACTACGAATTCGTCCTCGATCTCGGCGCCGCAGTAATCGGGAGTAAAGGGGACCTCGCGGCGAGAGGGCTTGTCGAGAAGGGTACAGGTCTTAACGCTGTTAGCGTTTCGGTTTTTGAGGAGCTGGGTAAGACGGGAGAGAGTTCTTCCGCTGTCAACTATGTCCTCAATAATAAGAAGATCGTACTGCTCGAGATTTTCTCTTGCAAGATCAAGGTGTATTTTTATTTCACCGGAGTTTTTCGTACCTGCGCCGTAAGACGAGACCTTCATAAATTCTATCTCCAAGGGGAGATCAAGCTTTTTGATCAGATCGGAAGCGAAGATCATCGAGCCCTTGAGGATGATTATGACCACAAGAGGTTTCTTTGAGTTTTCGTAGTCCTTCATAATTTTTTGTGCCAGCTCGGTGTTGATCTTTTCTATGGTCTCCTGATCAATGAGCACTCTTTCAATGTCCTTAAGCATGTTGTGTTTCCTCCGGTTTGTGTTTTTTGTATATTGAAATTACGTATTGATGATCCGCGGCTGTAGCCTTCACCCTGTCGGCAACTGCGCACAAGGGCACGTAGATAGCCTCGCTCTGCTCGCGAATGATCGGAAGCAGGGATCTTTCGGATGTCGGGATCTTTTTGTCACACATAATTTTTTTAACTTTTTTGTGCATTTTATTATCAAATATCAGATCTCCCTCGCGCCTGCTTGAAGCCGAGCAGAGCGAAAGATCGATATTCTTAACGTAAGCTTGCGCATATAGCACGTAGGCTTCACCATCAATGTAAAGCGATTGGGGCGGCTGTTGACTGTCAACGGAAACTGCAAAATCAGTCCCGTCGATCTGCAAAGATCCCTCTTTCAATGGGATCTCGTAAGACCGTGACTCGACCTCGCCTCCGTTAGCGAAAAACTGCAACCTGCCGTCCCGAATTATTGCCACAGTCTTGTTAGGCAGAGAGATCCGACCGTTCTTTTTGCCACCGTTATCACAAATGAAGGCTAAAATATCCTCAACGTGCACGGCTTCTAGTGAAGATGAGTACGGAAATGTTCTGCCGTAAGCAATCATAATGATTCGCTTGGCAAGAGAGGGATGCAGAGTAGATAGTCTTTCGGCATCGACCGATCCTTTTTCATAAGATAAAAAGCGTTCGGCCTCAAGTCTTATAAATTCATCGTCCTCGGACGAGCACCTTGATAAGCGCAAGCTTGCCCTCTCGGGAGAGAAGAATAAACTCTTTAACTCGGGCAGGATGTTGTGTCGGATGCGGTTTCTTGTGCATTCATCATCAAGATTTGTCGAGTCGGTAACGAATTTTATGCCGTTGATCCTGCAAAAATCAAGGATTTCAGCCTTGCTCGCCGACAGAATAGGACGAACCACAAGCCCCACCTTGTTAAAATCTCGTTTTTCGGGAATTCCACACATTCCCGACACACCGCAGCCGCGGCAAAGATTGAAGATCTGGGTTTCAAGATTGTCGTCGGCATTGTGCGCCGTGACAAGAAGCTTGATGCCCTTTGAAAGCATTATTTCTTCAAAAAAAGCATACCTCGCGTCTCTCGCCGCCGTCTCAAGACTCTTTCCCTCGCTTTGCGCAAGCATAGGAACGTCAGCGTGATGAATGAAAAGGTCAACTCCGAGATCAGAGCACAGCTCGGCGCAAAATTGCTCGTCGCGCAAAGCCTCGTTGTCGTAATCCTCGGTTCTGATGCCGTGATTGACGTGAGCCGCGTAAAGCGGAAATTTATGAACCTCGCGAAGCCGACAAAGCAAATAAATCAGAGCCGAGGAATCGGCGCCTCCCGAAAGCGCGAGCAATATGGGCTCACCTTTCGGCAGATCGGCAATCGCGTGCGGATCTTTAAAAAAATCAGGTAATTTTCGGACCATTAAAAAAATCTCCGATTTAAAACTATTATGAAACTTACTTAAAAAAGTTAGTGAGGAAGATCGCCCTCGTTAACAATCTCGCGGAACTTCGTGTAGCGTCCCGTCCAGCCAACCTTGACCGTGTCGGTAGAGCCGTGACGGTTCTTGGCGATGATGACCTCCGCAACGTTTTGCTCGGTGTCGGGGGATACGTTTTCTCCCTCGGCAAGCTTGTAGTAATCGTCGCGATAAAGGAAGATGATAACGTCAGCGTCCTGCTCGATAGATCCCGATTCGCGAAGATCGCTTATCATCGGCTTTTTGCTGGTACGGCTTTCCGTGCCTCTGGAAAGCTGGGAGCAGCAGATAACGGGAACGTTAAGCTCCTTTGCGAGAATTTTGAGCGAACGCGAGATCTCACTGACCTCCTGCGTTCTGTTTTCGATCTTTCGGTCGGATTGCATCAGCTGCAAGTAGTCGATAACGACAAGACCGAGATTGCTGACTCGGCGGAGCTTTGCCTTCATCGCAGTAACCGTGATGCCCGGTGTGTCGTCGATAAGGATGTCACAGCCCGAAAGCGATGATGCCGCCTGCGCGATGTGATCCCATTCTTCACTCTTGAGCTCTCCCGTACGCAGCGAATAGCTGTCGACAAGCGCCTCGCTGGAGATAACGCGATTGACAAGCTGCTCTGCCGACATCTCGAGTGAGAAGATAGCAACAGCCTTTTTGGTCGCCTTTGCTACGTTCGTACCGATGTTAAGACAGAACGAGGTCTTACCCATACCGGGACGCGCACCGACGATAACGAGGTCGGAGTTGCCCATGCCGGCAAGCACTCGGTCGAGCGAACGGAATCCCGTCGACGTTCCTTGAGCCGCATTGGGATCGGTCACCATCTCGCGAAGGTGAGCGTAAACGTCGGTCAAAACCTCGCGGATGTGACGGAAGTTTTTGGTCTCTCGACCCTGCGTGATAGAATATAATCTGTTCTGTGCGGACTCAAGAATTCCCGAGACCTCGTCCTGCTCGGAGTAGGCTTGATCGGAAACCTCGTCGCACATACGGATAAGCTGACGCAAAATGCTTTTATCCTTGACTATTTTTGCATAGTCCTTGACGTTGAGCGCATTGGGAACGGTCTGCGCTATGACCTTTATGTATTCCTCGCCGCCCGATTTTGAGTATATACCTTTCTTAACGAGCTCGTCGATCAAGGTAACGATGTCGATCTGACTGTTGGTGATAAAAAGACCGTGCATCGCAAGGTATATCTGCTTGTGCTCCTCGAGATAAAAGTCGTCGGCAGAGATCATATCCGCAACGAGATTTATCGAGGAAGGATCTATAAGGATAGAACCGAGCAGAGATTGCTCCGCAATCGCGGAGAAAGGCAGTTTTCTGATAATATCTTCAGCCATTGTAATAAAAATCCTTTTGGGTTGTTATTTTGGGGATCTGAACGTTCGGAGTTACCCCTTGGGTTACTTCACGTAGAACGAATCGCTTGGGTTTACCCCTTGGGTTACTTCACGTAGAACGAATCGCTTGGGTTTACCCCCTGGGTTACTTCACGTAGAACGAATCGCTTGGGTTTACCCCTTGGGTTACTTCACGTAGAACGAATCGCTTGGGTTTACCCCTTGGGTTAGGCCTCGCATACGGAGACCTTAAGCTTTGCACTGACCTCGGGGTAAACCTTGACCTCGACCTCGTAAGTGCCGTAAGCCTTGATGTTTTCACCGAGAACAAGCTTTTTCTTGTCGATCTCGATCGCGTGCTGCTTCTTGAGCTCCTCGGCAATGTCCTTGGAGGTGACCGAGCCGTAAAGACGACCGTCCGCACCCGAGGTAGCGGTGATCTTAACGGTAAGAGCGCCTATCTTTTCGGCAAGTGCCTTTGCCGCAGCCTTTTCTTCCTTGAGTCTGAACTGCTTGGATTCCTCGCGGTTCTTTGCCTCGCTCAACACCTTGGAGTCAGCCGCAACGGCGAGCTTCTTGGGGAAAAGGAAGTTGCGGGCGTAGCCGTCCGAAACCTCAACTATCTGATCTTTTTTACCCTGACCCTTAACGTCAGCTAAAAGTAATACCTTCATAATAAACTCCATTCCGCCGCCGTAGGCGGCATAACATAAATAATAATATATGATTTTGCCGGAGGCAAAATTCGTGCGTGTTACCGCACGGGCGGTGTAGTAAGCTATCCTCCTACGCTTTGCGTTTTACGCCACGGGCGAGTAGTGAGGATATCTTTCTACTCTTTGTGTTAACACTTCTCTATTGGATAGGAGTAACTTTCACGTTGTTCTCCTGTTTCTTGTTTTATAAAGTTGATATGCCCGAATGTTGATCGGTGTATAGTCGATAAACCGAGTTTTTATTCAGCATCCGAACCGTCGCTGTGATCGAATTCAAAGTAATCGTCGATAGCGTCGGTAAGCAACTCACGAACCTTGGCAAGATCCGAGTTTTTGACCTGCGCGCCCGCAACGTCAAAGTGTCCGCCGCCCTTGAGCTTCTCAAGGATCAGCTGAACGTTGATCTTACCCTTCGAGCGTCCCGAGATCACCACGTCGTTGTTCATGCGAACCAGCGCGAACGAGGCCTCAACATCCTTTATGCGAAGCAGCTTGTCCGCTACCTTCGAGGCAACTACTCTGTCTTCGGGGGACGCGGGACGCTCAAGATCGATTCCCGTGATAGCTATATGATCGCGGTAGATCTTCGCCTTCGATTCAAATTCACCTGTGAGCAAAAGCTCCTCGAGAGTTTCGTTGAAAAATTCTCTTACAACGGTCGTGTGAGCACCGCGGGAATAGAGATAATGAGTGATCTCAAATGTCTGCGCCCCCGCGTTTCTTGTAAAGTTATTCGTGTCGAGCATGATTCCCGACAGAAGCACCTCTGCCTCCTCTTTAAGAAGCGACTGGCTGAACTTGCTCCTGAGCAATATTTCCGCCACGATCTCCGAAGCGGAGGATTTAGTCGCCTCAACGTACTGTAAGAAGGGCTCGAATGTCAGCGCGTTCGCCAGACGGTGATGGTCGAGAATGGCGATGTCGGATATAGTTTGTGTAAGATCAGCGGCTTCGTAAATATAAGGATTATTTACGTCGCAAATGATAAGCACGGTATCCGCCGAAACGAGATCCCTCGCCGCATCGCGACTGATAAATATCTCGTCGTAAACGTTAAGCGGCGCCAGCTGCTCGCGGCAGACTCTGAATGCGTCGTTGTTTTTGTCAATGACTATCTTGACCGTTGGGCGTTTCTCTGGAGCGATTTGCTTATGCTCGTCATCAATGACCGACATAGCGAATCGCGCGGCGCCGACGCAAGAGCCGATGGAGTCGAAGTCGGGGCTTGAGTGTCCCATAATAAGAACCTCAGAAGCTCCTCTTATCTTTTTTTCGAGTATCTCTCCGCTGACGCGAGAAACTACTGCGGTGTTGTTTTCTATGGTTTTATGAGTTCCGCCGAAGAAAGAATATCCCGAGGAATCCTCACGTCTGATCGCTATCTGGTTACCGCCTCTCTTGATAGCAATATCAAGCGCTTCAAAAGCAGCCATTTCCTTTTCGCGAAGAGAACCGCTTATAGCGGCAATTCCCATCGAAACGGTGATAGGGAAGCTGTTATCTCCGATCTTTAGGGACATTATCTTGTTCTGGATATCAAAATCATTTTGCATTTGCTTGTCCAGCTCCTGCTTGGAAAAAACGGCGATGAATCTATCGCTGTCGTACGCCTTGATAAAGCCTTTCATATCCGCCACCCAGGATTTGAGCAGGGTCTCGACCTCTGTAGCGATCAGACTGTAATCTGCGCGCACGTATTGAGCAAGCTCATTAAGATTGTCAAGCATGACGTATGCGACCACAGGACTTTCTCTTTTTTCTTTTTCAGCCAAGGAAAGAAGATTTTCAATGTCGTTAAATACGGTGAAGTAATAATTTTCTCCGTGCATTTTGAAAATATAGGCCTCGATCTCATATCTTCTGCCGTCGGAGAGATGAGTAATGTTTGCGCGGGTAGCGACGGCTTCGGTCTCGGGGAGCTCAAAAGACGACTCTCCGAGATCATCTCTGCTTTTTGCGATTGCAATAACCGACTGCATAGAAACCGAGCAGAATTCGGAAAGATCAATGCCGCTTATTGCACTTTTGTATCCGAGAATATCCTGAAGTGCGCCGTTCATCAGCTTGACCTTGCCGTTTCCGTCTACGATGGCATACGGAAAGTCGATTATGTAACGGAACATGTCGTATATCTCGGTTTCGAGCTTGCGCGCCTCGTTTTGTGCCTTTTTGATTTTATTATCCTTGATAACGAACGAAAGGGATATAAATCCGGCAGATAGAACGTAAAAAGCAGAAAAGACGATTATCATCGTCGAAAGCGTCTGTTTGTTTTGCAGGTGGGATCCGACTATGGCAAGAATTGCAAAGAGAACTGCCGCTTCGACAACACAAAAGATCATAGGAAGAGAGAGATCAAGATGAAATCTCGATCTTCGGCGCGACTGAGAAGAATTTTTGTTGTTTGACGGTGATTTGACAGTCATTGGTTATCTCCTTTACCGTAAAAATCCTTCGCCCAGGAGTCAATACTTGTCACTAGGACATAGAAAGCTCCTATAAGTGCGATAAGAATGAAAAATGATGAGGTTGCGTTGAAAAGAACGAAAATAAGCAACGCGAAGATGATGAGGCTCAGAATCCCCAGCTTTTTGCTAAAATTCTTAATAGCTGTTATTCCAGCCAAAGCAAGAGCGGGAACGAGCATAAACGAGACGTTGCCGAAAACGACGGCAATAAAGGTCGTGTTATTCGAAGCGTCGGTGGTAAACGACATTATATGTGCGATAAGGAACAACAACGCGGCAACGGTGCTTACCGAGAGCGTTCTGCCCTTATTCGATTCGTCGGAGTAAACGCCTTGAGTCAGAAAAAGATCGTTCTTTAAAGAATTAGCAAAAAACGACAGCGTCAAGCAAAGCGCAACGATGAACCCGGGAGCAAGATTGACGTAAGAATTCACCAGATCGGAGATCTCGCGATATAATGCGGGAGTCAGCTCTATGTTGCTAAGCGCAGACAAGTATTGACTCATATAGAGACCAAGAAGATCCCGAGAAGAAGAAGCGTATCGTGTCAAGGCCTCAAAGGATATCTCTCCGTACATCGCGTAGACCGAAGCCGCGCATAGCGCGATCAGCGGAAGGATGATAGCGGATGTGCACGAGAGGATAGCCGTGTTAAGCGTGAGGTCGGCTCTGCAGGAGAGCCCGAGGGCAGCCGCAGGAAGAATAAAGACCAGAGAATACAGCGCGCTTATCGGATCGTGTATAAGTAGGGCCACCGAGACATATATCAAAAGAGGCAGTGCGATAGGGAAGAAAAGCTGACTTTTTTTACACGATTGAACGAGAGCGGCGTAAGCGCCGATCGCTACGGGAGTGCTTATCAGAATGGCGGGGAGAAAAAGCGATTGCGAAAAACCGAGCGACAAAAACACGGTAAATATCGCGAATATCGTCCACTTTGCCTTTCTGACTAAAAAAATGAGGAACGCAAAACAAGCGAGCAATATCGCTATCGACCATATCTCAAGCTGTTCTTGACTGCCATGTAAAACGACAGGGAATACCAAGGAGTATAGAAGGACGGTGACCGATAAAACGGCACAGCTGAGGAAGGATAATCTTCCGCTATCCTCATCTGCAAGCCCGCCGATTCCTTTTCTTTTGGAACTGGGGATAGATCCTGATCGAAATCCGTTCATAATAACTCCTTTCTTGAATTTTTCACATTTGTGTAGAAACAATCATACATTATAACATTATATCATATAAACGCCGCTTTGTAAACAGAATTTTCAAAATTTACACAGTTTTATATATATTTAATGAAATGTTTTGCCGAAAACAGAGTGTGTCGGTGCCTTTCTTGCGCCCGAAATGACCGTGCCGTAAAAAAACAGAAAGAAAAATTGGAAAAATTTCAAAAAACTATTGCAATTTTAAAAAAAGTGTGATATAATGCAATGTAGTGTATAGAGTATGCTGGAGTGGGTTGAGAGATCCACTCCTAAATTTTACCTTGTTACAAACAGGGAAAGGATTGGATCATATTTATGAAATCTAACGGAAATAAGAATATTGCCTCTGTTGTGAAAGAGCTTGTAACCCCCACGGCAGACGAAATGGGATATTACCTTTGGGACGTCGAGTTCGTAAAAGAGGGCGCGGATAAATATCTTCGCATCACGCTTGACAACGAAGAGGGCATCACGATAGAGGATTGCGAAAAGTTCCACAGAGCGATAGACCCGGTTCTTGACGAGGCAGACCCCATCAGCGAAGCGTATATTCTCGAGGTTTCATCCCCCGGTATCGAGCGCGAGCTGAAAACGTCGGCGCATATCGAGGCTTGCGAGGGCTGGGACGTCGAGGTAAGACTCTATGCAGCAAGAAACGGCTCAAAGATATTCCGCGGAGTGCTCTGCGGATACGATGAGCAGGATAATATAGTTATCGAATCGGGAGAAGAAAAGATCAGCTTTAAGCCTGACGAGATAGCAAAGATCGCTACCTACTACGATTTCGGAAAATCGTGATAAACAGAGAAAAAATAAGAATCATAAACGTATAACGATTGAAAGGATTTTTGGATCAATGAACACAGAGTTTTTTACAGCACTTGAGCTTCTCGAAAAGGAAAAGGGAATCCCCCAGGCGTATATGATCGAAAAGATCGAAGCGGCGCTGGTATCCGCGTTTAAAAAGGAATACGGAAACAATACTAACGTAAGAGTGCATATCGACCCTGCGAAAAAGGA
>SVRA01000118.1 GCA_015065075.1 Oscillospiraceae bacterium | reverse complement strand
TTGGTCCTTCCGATAGCGCAAACGTACTGCGAGCAGACCGAATGAATATTCGATGCGATAACGTAGCAGATAATCAGCCAGATATAATCGTTAAAATATCCGGTCAGATTAAGCAGCGGCGAAAGCGCCAGAAATCCAAGCGAGCCAAATACCATCAGCATAACGCCGTTGGTGAAAAACGATTCCTTGTCGACGTTCTCTGTCGCCGCGTTTCTGAAAATTCCCTCGCTGACGCCAAGACACGCAAGCGGAATGATCAAATTACAAAGATTGGTGATCAGATCCGACGTGCTGTACTCCGCGCTGGAAAGATACGAGGTATAAAACGGGAGCATAAAAATGACGATAAGCTTGGACACAAACTTACCAACGGTAAATATCAGCGTGTTGGACAAAAGTCTCGTCGCGCGATTTTGTTTCATTTTCATCCTCCTTATTTTCAGATTTGATTTTTAACCCTTAAAAGTATTTCACTGCTATAAACAGCAGCCGTCGAGATTTTTCGAAGACAAGGCGCACCGCAAAAAGCAAGGCGAAGGCGTAGTTTGCTCTACGTCAAGCCGCTTTTGAGGAGCAACGAAGTATTCGGAAAATCCCGACGAGCTGATGCTACTTACAGTTCGTTATCGCAGTTATGGTAAACTTCCATAACGTCATCGTCTTCTTCGAGCTTCTCGATAAGAAGACCCATAAACTTGATGTCATCCTCGCTTGTAAGCTCAACGGTCGTGGAAGGAACCTTGCTCTTTTCAGCAGATGCGATCTCGTATCCCGCAGCCTTAAGCGACTCGGAAATAGCGTAAACGTCCTCGGGAACAGTGTAGATCTCGAAAACACCCTCCTCACCGGAGAAATCCTCTGCTCCCGCCTCAAGTGCGGTCTCCATAAGCTGATCCTCGTCGATCTCGCCGTCCTCGTCGGTAATAACGATAACACCCTTCTCCTCGAACATGAAGCTTACGCAGCCGGTCTGTCCCATATTTCCGTGATACTTGGAGAAATAAGAACGGATATTGCCCGCAGTTCTGTTTCTGTTGTCGGTAGTAGCCTCAACGATGACTGCAACACCTGCAGGTCCGTATCCCTCGTAAACGACCTCCTCGTAGTTTTCACCCGAGCCGCCGAGAGCCTTTTTGATAGTTCTCTCGATATTGTCGTTGGGAACGTTGTTAGACTTTGCCTTTGCGATAAGATCGCGAAGCTTTGCGTTAGAGTTGGGGTCTCCGCCGCCCTCTTTTACCGCAATGGTGATCTCCTTACCGATCTTTGTAAACACCTTCGCTCTCTGCGCGTCGGTCTTTTCCTTTTTGTGCTTGATGTTAGCCCATTTGCTATGTCCTGACATAATATATTATTCCTTTCAATTATTAACCGTAAAAATTAAACCTTTTCAGTCTTTTTCAGACAGATAAGCGAGAACGCCGAGCCAAGAACCTGCTTGGTCGCCTCGGTAAGCAGAAGTCTCGTTCCCTTAACGTCGTCGTTTTCAGCGTTAAGTATCGAGCACTCGTGATAGAACTTGTTAAACGCCACTGCAACGTCAAGAATAAATCTCGTGATGACAGAAGGCTCGTAATCGCGGATTGCCGCAAGCACCTTTTCTTCGTACTGACAAAGCGTCTTAAGAAGTGCTGCCTCCGCGTCTGCGCTGATCACGATCTTGCCGCCATAGCTTCCATTGACCTTTTCAAGCACCGAGCAAGCGCGCGCGTAGGTGTACTGAACGTAAGGACCCGTGTTTCCGTCGAACGAAAGTGCATCCTCAAGATTGAAATTGATGTCTTTGATTCGGTTGTTGGTGAGATAATAGAAAACTATCGCACCCACACCGATCGCCTCTGCGACCTCATCCTTGCCCTCGAGATTAGGGTTCTTTTCTTCCATAATGCCCCTTACCTTCTCTATCGCCTGAGCGAAAAGATCCTTAAGGAGAACCACGTTACCGGTTCTAGTCGCAAGCTTTGCGCCGTTAAGAGACACCGTACCGTAAGGGATATGAACGAGCTCATCGTACCAGTCGTAGCCCATAAGCTCGACGACCTTGAACCACTGCTTAAAGTGAAGTATCTGCTGTGTGCTCGTTACGTAAATGCACTTGTCGAAATTATAATGCTCTTTTCTGTAAACCGCCGCCGCAATATCGCGCGTAGGATAAAGAGTCGAGCCGTCGCGCTTAAGAATGAGGCACGGAGGCATTCCGTACTCCTCAAGATCAACGATCGAAGCGCCGTCATCGATCTTCATAAGACCGCTCGCCTTAAGCTTTTCGACCTGTGCGGGCATCTTGTCGGTGTAGAAGCTTTCGCCCTTGTAGCTATCGAATTCAATACCAAGCTGTCTGTACGTCTTCTGATATTCCTCAAGGCTTATCTCAACAAACCACTTCCAGAGCGCAATGTTGTCCTCGTCGCCAATTTCCATCTTGTGGAATTCCTCTCTTGCCTGATCAGCAAGATCCTCCCTTGCGGGAATACCGTTTTCCTCGTCGCCTTTGATCGTGTTATTGATGCGAACGTAAAGCTCAACGAGCTTGTCAATACCGCCCTGCTCGATCTGCTCCTTGTCACCCCAAAGCTTATAAGCAACGATCAGCTTACCGAACTGCGTACCCCAGTCACCGAGATAGTTGATGCCAATGCACTTATATCCGGCAAACTCGTGCAGCTTCTTGAGCGCGTGACCAATGACAGTAGTACCGAGATGTCCTATATGGAAGGGCTTTGCCACGTTGGGCGAGGAATAGTCGAGAACGACCGTCTTTCCCTCTCCAAGATACGTGGGCGCACCGTAATTTTCCTTCTTTTCAAGTATCTCGGGCAGAATTTTCTCTCCAAGATACGCATTATCTATTTTAATGTTCAGATATCCGTTGACCGCCTCTGCCGATGCAAGCGCACCTCCCGAAAGACCGTCTGCAAGAGCAGCCGCGATCTGCACAGGCGAGCGACGAAGCGCCTTCGAGAGCTTAAAGCAAGGGAAAGCAAGGTCTCCCATGCTCGCATCGGGGGGATACTCGAGCATCGAAGCAATATCCTCGATCGCGATCTCGGCGTCGGGATTGATACCCTTGACTCCCGCATATATCTTTTCGGCTATTTGTAATTTAATCTTTAACATTTTACACTAACCTCTCTATTTTTACACAACTTTATAATTTTATCACATCCGCGCCGAAATTTCAATACAAAAATCAAATTTTTCGCCGTTTTTGCAAATTTATTCGCTGATATTTTCGATCATATCCCTCGCCGCCTGTCTTTGCGCCTCGGTAACGTTGATTCCGCCGAGGATCCTCGCCGCCTCTGCGACTCTCTCCTCGCCCTC
>SVRA01000117.1 GCA_015065075.1 Oscillospiraceae bacterium | reverse complement strand
CAACGGTGGTGTCTTCCTGCTTACCAGCAGTGGTCTCTTCCTTACCAGCAGTGGTCTCCTCGCCCTTGCCGCCGTTACCGCCGCAAGCGAACAAAGAAACAACCATAGCTACGGAAACTACGATGAGAAGGAATCTCATCCAAGTTGAGTTCTTCATTTTGTGAATCCTCCAAAATATTTTTATTTTTTGTAAGAAAATCCGACCGCGATCCCGAAAAAGCTCCAAGATGCGCACGATTTTTCAAATTACTCACACATTATATCACTATGTCCGCCTGCGTTGGTGAACAAATTGTGAACAGCTCGTATTTTTGTATAAATACATTGTTTCAGGGCGGCTTTTTCGACTTTTTTGGACAAATTGCACAAAAATCAGCATGGTATGACCTTCCAAAAGCTCCTTCAAAATTCCAACACTTACATTATATATAATGAGTGCGTTCCTTCTCGCGCACTCTCGGTCGGTATTTTTTAACACTATGCACAAGTCCAATAAGAACGTACGTAGCCAAGACCGACGATCCTCCGCACGACAAAAACGGCAAAGTAAGCCCCACAACAGGCAACATTGCAAGACACATTCCGAGATTTTCGAGCGTCTGCACCACGATGATCGCGCCGATGCCCACCAGGATAAAGCACCCGTAATCGCGCCCACAGCTCTTGGCTATCGCAAAGATGCGCAATATCATCACCGCAAGCAGAATAATCACGACCGCCGCACCGATAAATCCAAACTTTTCGCTTATCGTAGCAAACATAAAGTCAGTGTGCGACGCGGGAAGCGCCTCGTAATCTCCTTTTCCCATAAGGCCTATGCCAAGCCAGCCGCCGTTTTGTATGCACTGCTTGGAGAGCAGCGGCTGAAAGCCCTTTCCAAGCGGATCGAGCTCGGGATTAAAGCCCACGATTATCCTCTTTTTCTGATAGTCGGCGAGAATTTCCCAAAGCAGAGGGAACGCCAGCACCACCGCCGCGCCGCCGCCGAGGAAATACCATCCCGAAAGCCCCGCGACGAAGAGCATAAGCAGCATAAACGCGATATATACCAAAGCAACGCCAAGGTCACCCGAAATAAGTATCAGCCCGATTATAGCACCTGCGTGCAGAGCGATCCCGAGCAGCTCCTTTGGATAATTTATGCGGTCGCGCACCAAAGAAATATGCTTTGCAAAAGTGCAAACGGCGGTTATCTTAACAAACTCAGAGGGCTGTATCATTATTCCGATACCGGGGATCTTCAGCCACGAGGTGTTCGCGGTCTCCATATTCTCGCCCGAGCTTCCGAAAACGAGGGTTATCGCCAGAAGCAGCGCCGATGCCGCAAGCATGAATATCCAGAGCTTATCAACTATCAAATGGTAGTCGAGATTGGCAACGATGAACATCGCCACGACCCCCGCCACCGTCATCGCGATCTGCATGATCAGCTTTCGCTGACCGAAATTGTCAACCGCGCCAAAGATCGTCACAATGCTTATCAGAGAAAGCAAGACCGTACACACAAGCAAGATCGGATCAACGCTTTTTATACATTCTTTTATATACTTTCCAACCGAATAAAGCACTCTCGCCTCCTCCTTTCTTAAGCGTTTTGCTTGTTTTTAAACAATTGGTTGTCTTTTAAACAACTAATTCAATTACACTGTATATCTGTTAAATCGCTTCCCCTTGCTTTATCTTTTCAGGGAAAGTTTTTGAAAAGGTGTGATACAGACCGAGAAAAATTGCGGGAGGCAAGGCGCACCGCAAAACGCAAGACGCAGGCGTAGTTCCCTACGTCAAGTCGCGTTTGAGGAGCAACGCTGCATCCCACAATTTTTCGACGGTCTATTAATACTGACGTCCCCAGACCACCATATGCTTAGCAGGCTTACCGCAGCAAACGCACTTATCGGAGAGGTTATCCTCTATAAAGGGTATGCAGCGGGACTTGACTCCGCCGGTGGTATCCTTAAGTTTTTCTTCGCACTCTACGTCGCCGCACCACATTGCCTTGATAAATCCGGGCTTATTTGCCGCAACGTCGAGGAATTCCTCGTAGGTCGTCGCCGTATGAGTCTTTTCGGCAAGGTTCTTACGAGCACGCTCGACGAGCTCGTCGTGAACGAACTGAAGCATTTTCGCAACCTCGTCCTCAACAGAGTCGATAGCAACGAAATTCTTTTCGCGGGAAACACGGCTGACGAGCACGCAATTTCCGCTTTCGATGTCGCGAGGACCGATCTCGAGACGAACGGGCACACCCTTCATCTCGTACTGGCTGTACTTCCAGCCCGTCGACTGATCAGAGTCGTCAAGCTTTACGCGATAGCCCGCCTTGACGAGTCTGTCCTTGATCTCGTTAGCCTTTTCAAGTACGCCCTCCTTATGCTGAGCAACGGGAATGATAACGACCTGAATAGGAGCGACCGCAGGAGGCAGAATAAGTCCGTTGTCGTCGCCGTGCGCCATAATGATAGCGCCGATCATTCTCGTAGAAACGCCCCAAGAGGTCTGGTGAGGATAATTTACGGTGTTATCTCTGCCCGTGAAGGTAATATCAAACGCCTTTGCAAAGCCCTGACCGAAATAGTGAGTAGTACCGCCCTGAAGCGCAACGCCGTTGTGCATCATAGGCTCGATAGTGTATGTCTCGACCGCACCCGCAAACTTTTCCTTTTCGGTCTTCTGACCCGTGATCGCAGGGATCGCAAGGCAGTTGAGATAGAACTCCTCGTAGACCTTGAGCATCTGCAAGGTCTCCTCCCTTGCCTCTGCCTCGGTCTCGTGCATGGTGTGTCCCTCCTGCCACAAGAACTCACTTGTGCGGAGGAAGGGGCGTGTCGTCTTTTCCCAACGAACCACGTTTACCCACTGATTATAAAGCTTGGGCAGATCGCGGTAGGAGTGAATAATATCCTTAAAATGCTCGCAGAAGATCGTCTCCGAGGTAGGACGAACGATAAGGCGCTCCGAGAGCACGTTCTGTCCGCCAATAGTGACGACTGCACACTCGGGCGCAAATCCCTCGACGTGATCCTTTTCCTTCTGAAGCAGACTCTCGGGAATGAACAAGGGCATGTAAACGTTCTCATGTCCGAGGGTCTTGAAGCGAGCATCGAGCTCCTTCTGTATATTTTCCCAGATCGCGTAGCCGTACGGACGGATGATCATACATCCCTTAACACCCGAATAATCGGCAAGCTCCGCCTTTTTAACTACGTCAGTGTACCACTGCGCGAAGTCCACGTCCATCGACGTGATCTGTTCAACCATTTTTTCTTTTGCCATTTTTGTATATCTCCATTGAAATAAATATCATTAACATAAATATTATACGGCA
>SVRA01000116.1 GCA_015065075.1 Oscillospiraceae bacterium | reverse complement strand
ATGCTGTACCCCGAAAACCATCGGTATCTGTCGGACGTACTGTCCTACGTGGCGGTGGGCGCCCGCTCGGTGGAGGATCAGCAGCACCGTCTCTGCGCCAGCGGCCTTGATATCCCCTGCGGCATGAAAAATCCTACCAGCGGCGACCTATCCATTATGCTCAACTCCATTACCGCCGCCCAGCACTCCCATACCTTCCTCTATCGCGGTTGGGAGGCCAAGTCCCTCGGCAATCCTCTTGCACATGCCATTCTGCGGGGCTATGTGGATGACCGCGGTGTTTCTCACCCCAACTATCACTACGAGGATCTGATCACCCTCTATGAGGCCTATCAGGCTAAGGGGCTTCAGAATATGGCGGTGCTGATCGATACCAATCACGCCAACTCCGGTAAGCAGTATTTAGAGCAGATCCGTATTGCCAAGGAGGTGCTCCACTCCTGCCGTCATTCCGAATCCATCCGCTCCTACGTCAAGGGGCTGATGATCGAGAGCTATCTTGAGGATGGCTGCCAGAAGATCGGGGAGAATATCTACGGTAAGTCTATCACCGACCCCTGTCTCGGTTGGGAAAAGACCGAGCGGCTGATCTACGATATCGCCGAGGTTCTGTAAAAACAAAAAGAATGCTTCCGCATCGCGGAGGCATTCTTTTTTGATTGCCGAGATCAATTTTTCAACAAGTCTGCGTGACATGAAAGTAAGATAAACCCAATCGTAGCGCATTCTCCCCCACCCGCTGAAGCGGGAGCCCCCGCAGTTCGCGTCAGCGAATCTGCCACGGAGGGGGCCTTGCGGCCACCCGTTAGCGGGGAAAAAGAGGGGAGAAAGCGGGGACGACAAACGGCCACAAAAGGTGTACCATCATAGCGGGGGCAACTGCCCACGGAAGGGGGGAATGACATATGAGCAGACGTAAGATTCCCGATGAAAAGCGGATTATGCGGGAAATGGCGGAGATCGCCTTCTCGGCGGAGGAGAAGACGGCAGATCGCCTGCGGGCGCTGGGCTTTTTGGCTGAAAAGGTGGTGGAGGAGACCGAGCGTACCGAGGCGATGGCCAAGCTGGATGCCCTGCTGACGCAGATCGGGGAGTGAGCAAGGGGACGCGGGGGTGTGCGGGGCTCTGCCCCGTGCCCCGCAAGGGAAACTTCTTGGAAGAAGTTTCCCTTGACCCTTCAAGAACTTTTGACGGCCAAAAAACTGTGTTTTTTGGCAGGGGAACGGGAGAGGTGTTTCCTATAACGGGACGATGGCTAAAATCGATTTTGACAAGGGTCAAGACTCCAAAAGGTATATTTTTATGTCAAAAACGGGGGTTGCAACCCCAAAAGTCTCACTTCTCAACTTTTCCTGACCAAAAAGTGTTCAGAAACGCGAGATTTTTCTTGTTTTTTCGGAAGCAAATGTAACTATCCTTTCTTATACGCAGGAACTTTTTGTAGGACTGCGTGCGATCATCTATCAGATAAATAAATGTGCCAAAGCCGACTTCACGATGAACATATTTTATTTTTACTGTTTGGATAGCCCGAACGGAACATTCTTTATAAAAGCCGTGTATGAGCCCTTTGCGCTTTATCATACCATCCTCAACCCAAACAACGCAAGCGGCTCGATTCAAGAACCATGCAAGAAAGAATCCAAAACCGAAAGAAACACCAAAAAGTAAAAGCCCGACACCTATCTCTTGGGACTCTCCGAATATGGCAAGTCCAAGTGAGAGCAATGAAAACCCCCAAAACAGAATAATCGAAAAGGAACATAAAACCAAAGCGGATCTTGAAGATATGATTTTATTCATTGTGTCACCTCCTTATCAGACAAACGATAGCCCCGAGCGAAATGGCAAAAAGCCTTGTAGCATAAGGGAAAAACCGGCTCGGGAAAACGGTTTATCACCCCAAAAGTATAGAAAACGGTCATCAACTATGGTATAATATTGTTGGCACAAAAATCAAAACCGAGAGGAGATGACCGTTATCTATCGTCAGTTAATCATGAACGACATATCGTTGTTCATGTCACAGCCAAAAGCAAAATTCTACGACGAGCTGTTTATACACCTCGATCTGAGTAACGTGCCCACCCGTCGCTGTGAAAAGGGTCGGCAAGGTTTTTCCAGACACGCAATGATACGCGCTGCTATCGTTATGAAATGCGAGTGCTTCGATTACGTCACGGACCTCGTTGACTATCTGAACAACAATCTGATCATTGCGTACTATTGTGGATTTGACATTACCAAGAAATTGCCCGGATACCACGCATTCGAGCGTTTTATCAAGGATTTCGACAATACAACACTCAAAAAGCTGATGGCGTCACAGGTTCAAAGGCTCTTTGAATTGGGCGTGGTCGATGCCTCCTTTATTGCTATTGACTCAACACCGATCTCCGCAAACACCAACCAAAACAATCCGAAATCCTTCGCAAAAGACAAGTTTGACCCTGAAAATCGTCCCAAAAATGATCCCGATTGCAAGCTCGGCGTTCATACCGCATCCAATCAACATAATGAGAAGAAATATGAGTTCTTCTGGGGCTACAAATCACACGTTGTTATCGATTGCATCAGCGGTTTGCCCTTATGTGAGCTTACAACAACTGCGGAGGTTGCTGATCATACCGTTGCGATCGACTTGCTGAAAGATACAAATGATGTGATTCCGATCAAGGAATGCACTCTGATCGCCGACAAAGGCTACGACATCAAAAAGATATATAATACCGTTAGAAGCGTTTATGACGGAGACTGTGTGATTCCCTTAAATCCGAGAAACAAGAAACTTCCGAAAATGACTGTTGTCGGCAATATCGTCTGCCAAGCGGGATTTGCTATGCACAAGGATGGCAAGGATCCAACAGGCGGCAGATTACGTCAAAAATATTGCTGTCCTTTCAAGCAATCCAAAGACGATTCCGCCTGTACTTGCGCCCATAAGAATTATTTCAACGGCAAGAAAAACAGAGGCTGCACGAAATTTGTTACGTTACCCGATGATTACCGTCTTTCCATTGACCGTTCTTGTATTTCGTTCAAGAAGATCTATGCGATGCGCACCGAGATCGAGCGTTACAATGCAAGATTCAAGAAAATGGGACAGGAGCGTATGTGGGTGCGCTCGATGAATGCTGTTCAAAATCTTTCGACACTCGCGCACATCTCTCTTCTCGCCGTCGCTACCGCTGCCGTCCTCACCCAAAGAGCTTCTCTCAAGCTCTCCTTAAAATCCTCTATGCGTTCCGCTTAAGCATCTTTTATTCCTTTTTTCGCCTTCCGGATGGGAGGTTTTTTCTGCTTGCCTTCTTTCGGGTGAGCTTGTTTTTGAAACTTCATTTCGCTCATCTCACG
>SVRA01000001.1 GCA_015065075.1 Oscillospiraceae bacterium | reverse complement strand
CCTTCTCGAAGATCCCGGTCTTCACAGAACCCTTCTCGGTGACGGTGTAGGATCTATGGCAGGCGCTATCTTCGGAGGATGCCCCAATACCACCTACGGTGAGTCCGTTGGTTGTGTTGCTATTACCGGAAATGCTTCGGTCGTTACCATTCTCACCGCAGCAGTAGGAGCTATTGCAATCTCCTTCCTTGCTCCCTTCGTTGCATTCGTTAACTCCATCCCCTCTTGCGTAATGGGTGGCGTTTGTATGGCTCTTTATGGATTTATCGCAGTCTCCGGACTTAAGATGATAAAGAACGTTGATCTCGAGCACAATTCCAACCTCTTTACAGTTTCTGTAATTCTTATTGCAGGTATCGGCGGTCTTTCCCTTACCTTCGGCAAGGTTACCATTACCAGCATTGCTTGCGCTCTTATACTCGGTATTCTTGTTAACCTTATGGTCAACAAGTCCAGAAAACAGGACTAATTGATAAAACTCAATAAGCAAAAAAGGTTGTCGCAAATGCGACAACCTTTTTTGCGTTTATTATTTTATATGCTTATCAAGCTCGAGCTGTTTCATAAGCGTCTGAACGGTTTTTACGCTTTCTATGTCCAAAGAATTAATTGTTTCCAATTCCCTTACCGATCTTTTAACTCCACCGTCTCGAGCGACGTCCACCCATCTGCGAACCTGATAGATAGGTGTCATTGCGCGACCGCGCATTTTGGGATATCTTTGCTTAAGGACATCGTATGGCGCGAAAATTCGCGACATTGCGTATCCTCTCTTTCCACCTCTGCTCTCTTGCCTTGCAGCAATATGCGCCTCCTTGGTGCCGTACGCACCACCCTGCAGAATAAATTTCTGCATCTCGTCGGTCAACACGATATGCTCTGATCCCTCAAACCAGCATTCACAAAGCTTACACAGCGACAGATAGAATTTTTCTATTCCACTCTCTCGGCAAAGCTCCCTTAACTGTTCCTCGTTATATTCAAGCTTATTTTTAAGCAGATACAAGTCCACAAGTGAACGCACGCCGCATCCACCGCCCATAAAATGATACGCCGTATGCGCTATTATATGATACATAAGAAACTCACCAGACATAACGAGCATTTCGCTTGTGTCGTCCGCTTTTTTCAAATTGTCCCAAACTCTATCGAGTACAGCGTCAAGCGAATCTACTTGTTCCTTGATACTGAAATGCAATTCAAGATGAACTCCACCACCCGAGAAGAGATCTATATCGTGGAAATTCTTTTTTCCTTCGGTGGTATAGCCGAGATCTTTGGTCAATGAGCTCACGGCTCTGTCAACATCCTCCTCTTTGACGAGGATATCAACGTCACAGCTCGTTCGCATCCACGCTTGTGGGTAAAGATCGCGGATGGTAGCTCCCTTCAGGAGAACGTACGGTATTTTTTCTTTATCAAATGTGCCTTGTATCCTATCTGTTTCATACTTGAAATTTTCATAGCGGCTGACCGCCATATATTGCTCTTTTTCAAATCTTGCGGCCAATTCTGGCGTATTGACGAGCAACCCTGCTTTGCTAAGCGCTATCCCCACAAGGTGAGATACATCGTGCTGTTTTGAAAGCTTATAAACGGCTACAAGCTCCTCTTTCGTATAGCTTTCGTCGAGTCGCTCTGCTGCCCTTTCGTCAAAAAGGATGGAGCTCAGACACGACATCATCAGATCAAATATTCTATTATCCATATCCAAGCTCCTTTCCTTGACGTATTATTTAAAGATCTCGTCAGAATTTTCTCCAGACCATTTTATTGACGACACCCGTATAGGACTGGATTATTTTTACCACCTTGGTCGAAACGATCTCGTCGGTGTAGGTGGGCACGGGGATACCGTGGTCGCCCTGTTCGGTCATCGAAACAGCGGTATCTACCGCCTGCAAAAGCGAGGTTTCATCGATACCCGCGAGGATAAAGCATGCCTTGTCAAGCGCCTCGGGGCGCTCGGTCGAGGTTCTTATGCAGACCGCGGGAAAGGGCTCGCCAACGCTTGTAAAGAATGAGCTTTCCTCGGGAAGCGTTCCGCTGTCTGACACTACCGCAAAGGCATTCATTTGCAAGCAATTGTAATCGTGGAATCCGAGAGGCTGGTTGCATATAACTCTCTTATCAAGCTCAAAGCCGCTTGCTTCAAGTCTCTTTTTGCTTCTCGGGTGGCAGGAATAGAGCACGGGCATATCGTACTTTTCCGCCATCTTATTGATCGCGGTGAAGAGCGACAAAAAGTTTTTCTCGGTATCGATGTTCTCTTCTCTGTGTGCCGAGAGGAGAATATATTTTTTCTTCTCGAGGCCGAGGCGCACGTGGATATCGCTTGCTCTGATCTCGTCGAGATTTGCACGCAAAACCTCTGCCATGGGCGAGCCTGTAACGTAGGTTCTCTCCTTGGGCAGACCGCACTCGTGCAGATAGGTTCTCGCCTGCTCGGAGTACGCGAGGTTGACGTCCGAGATTATATCTACGATGCGGCGGTTGGTCTCCTCGGGCAGACACTCATCCTTGCATCTGTTTCCTGCTTCCATGTGGAAGATCGGGATGTGGAGTCTCTTGGCGGCGATCGCAGAAAGGCAGGAATTGGTGTCTCCGAGAATAAGCAATGCGTCGGGTTTGATCGCGTTCATCAGCTTATAAGAGCAGTTGATTATGTTGCCGACGGTTTCGCCAAGATCGTCGCCAACCGCATCCATATATACCTCGGGCGCTTCAAGCTTCAGATCCTTGAAGAAGACTCCGTTGAGATTATAGTCGTAATTCTGACCTGTATGCGCGAGGATACAGTCAAAATATTTGCGGCACTTATTTATGACCGCCGCAAGACGAATTATCTCGGGGCGCGTGCCGACGATGATAAGTAGCTTCAGCTTGCCGTTATTTTGGAAATTTACGTCCGAATAATCCAATCTAATTTTCGTTTCCATAATTACTCCTAATGAAATACTGTTAATTGTTATCCTTTTTCGGCTCAAGTTTGTTGCATATGCCCTCAAAAGCTATTTTATATATACCGCTTATTATCAATGCCATTGCAAACAAACATACCATTACTAAAAGAAAGATCGGGAAAAGATACCATTTATATACCATAGTTTTGGAACGCACAACTTCTAACCATAGCCAATTTCGAATCATACAATTTTCTTGAATTAAGTACACACCAAACGAGGCACCGGATAATGTCGTAATAATTTTATTTACCGAAAGATTTTTTGATTTAATATCTTTGAACAGCAAAAACAATATTACAGACAAAATCAAAGAAAAGCAAGAGTCTTCTTTAAGAAATCCAAAATTTAATAAAAAAGAAATATTTTCTTTTAAATATTGATAAACTACAAGAGCGCCCACCAATAAAGTGAAAACAATGAATAATGTGTGCTTTTTTATTTTAGGAGGATACAGTCGAATATATCCACCAACAAGGTACATAAAAACTACCCATAAAATACTAGTCGGTCCACCCGTGAGCGCACCATCAGAAAACCAAATAAAAGTCGTCCAAACAGAAAACAATATCGCACCGCCACAGACCAATACCGTGTATTCTTTTTTGCTCAAATCACAAACCATTCTGTTAATAAACGGCGACAATAAATACAACACGATATACGAAGTAGCAAACCAATAATGACGTGACAAAATTGGGAACGCCGCCTTGACTATCGATGAAAAAGAAAGAGATTCTAAATTAAATATTGCACCTATCAAAAAGAAGAGTACAGAATATACAAGGGTCTCTCCCCATATCGAAAATAATCGTCTGTATTTAAACTTCGATTTGACTAGGAAATACCCGCTGATCATTATAAATATATTAACAGCTGTTCTTATCAGGATGTTAAAAATATATGCTAATACTTTATTGTAATGCAATCCCACAAAACTACTTATTACATTTGTATATCCTAAAAAATGTATCATAGTTATGCCTAAACAAGATAAAATTTTAAGAATATCCAAACCTATGACTCGTTCCTTGCTTTCAAACAATAAATTCTCACCCTTTTCGTCTGTTACAATTGTCGCATTTATACTTCTCATTGTCAACTCCTTGAGAGTAAATTTTACACTTTTTCAAAAAACGTATCAGGTCTTGTCGGGTCGAACTGCTCGTTTGCCCACATGAGCGTGACGAGATCATCGGTATCCGACAGATTAATTATATTATGGGTATAGCCCGGGAGCATGTGCACCGCCTCGATCTTCTCGCCCGAGACCTCGAAATTAAGTACCTCGTCCGAGCCAATCTTTCTCATTTGTATAAGTCCGCGTCCGCTGACCACAATAAAGAATTCCCACTTCGTGTTATGCCAATGCTGACCCTTCGTGATGCCCGGCTTTGAGATATTTACCGAGAACTGACCGCATTTGTCGGTCTTCAAAAGCTCGGTGAAGCTTCCGCGCGCATCGACGTTCATCTTCAACGGAAAAGAGACCTTTTCACGCGGCAAATACGACAGATACGTGCTGTAAAGCTTCTTTGCGAAGCTATTCTTGGGGATCTCGGGCATAACGAGGGTTTTCGGCTGATTTCGAAAGGATTCAAGAAGCTCCACTATCTCACCAAGAGTGACCTTATAAGTCACGGGCGCGGCACAATATCTGCCACTGTCGCAAATATGAGTTTCAATGCCATCAAACTCGCAACGGTGCTCTTTTCCCATCATCGCGGCGATCATTTCGTCAACGAGATCGTCGATATAAAGCAATTCAAGCTGAACGGCAGGATCATTGACGGTTATCGGCAGGTCATTGGCGATGTTGTGACAGAAGGTTGCCGCGGCACTGTTATAATTCGGTCTGCACCACTTACCGAAAAGGTTTGGAAATCGGTAAACAAGTACCTTCGCGCCTGTTTCGGTGGCGTAGGAGAAGAACAGATCCTCCCCCGCCCTTTTGCTCCTGCCATAGTCACTATCGTAGCGACCGATAAGGGTTGCCTGGATCGACGACGAAAGCATCACGGGGCATTTATTGTTATATTTTTTCAGCGTGTCGAGAAGCTTGGAGGCAAAGCCAAAATTGCCCTGCATAAACTCCTCGCTATTTTGCGGACGGTTGACACCCGCGAGATTGAAGACAAAGTCGGCTTTTTCGCAGGCTTCCTCAAGCAACGATTCCTCGGAGTCAATATCGTAAAGATAAAGCTCGTCCACCGAAAGCTCGGGGTGAGTTCTATCCTTGCCGTCTCTTATGTTTTTGAGCGCTTCGGTCAGGTTTTTGCCGACAAAACCGTTCGCACCGGTTATCAGTATTTTCATTGTTTATTTACCCATTTTCGCGATCTCTTCCTGAATATAGGTGAGAGATGCTATCTTTGCCTTGGTTTCTTCGACGTTCAGAAGCTGAGTATTATGGGAATTGAACTCGGTGAGCGTATTTCTCTCGGTGTTGCCCTGATTGAAATATTTATCGTAGTTGAGTCCTCTCTTGTCACAAGGAACGCGATAGAAGTTACCAAGGTCGATGGCGTTCGAGCATTCCTCGTTGGTGAGCAAGGTCTCGTACATCTTTTCGCCGTGACGTATACCGATGACCTTGATGTTCTCTTTATCACCGCCGAAAAGTTCGCAAACTGCCTCTGCCTGAGTCTTGATGGTACAAGCGGGCGCTTTCTGAACGAGAATATCGCCGCTTTCGCCGTGCTCGAACGCAAAGAGCACGAGATCGACCGCTTCTTCAAGCGACATAATAAATCTTGTCATAGTGGGATCGGTAATCGTGATCGGATTACCTGCCTTTATCTGCTCGATCCAAAGCGGGATGACCGAGCCGCGCGAGCACATTACGTTGCCGTATCTTGTGCAGCAGATCTTGGTCTTTTCGGGGCTGACCGTTCTCGACTTTGCCACGATGACCTTTTCCATCATCGCCTTGCTTGTTCCCATCGCGTTTACGGGGTACGCCGCCTTGTCGGTCGAAAGGCAGACGATGTTTTTGACTCCCGCCTCGATTGCGGCGGTCAGTACGTTCTCGGTTCCAAGCACGTTGGTCTTTACCGCTTCGATCGGGAAGAATTCGCACGAGGGCACCTGCTTGAGCGCTGCCGCATGAAATATGTAGTCGACTCCGTGCATCGCGTTTCTGACGCTCTGTATATCGCGGACGTCACCGATATAGAATTTGATCTTTTCCGCTACCTCGGGCTTAGTTGCCTGAAAATAGTGGCGCATATCATCCTGCTTTTTCTCGTCGCGCGAGAATATGCGGATCTCGCCAATGTCGGTTTCGATAAAGCGGTTAAGCACGGCGTTTCCGAACGAGCCCGTTCCACCTGTTATAAGAAGCGTTTTACCTGTAAAAAGTCCCATTTTATTTAGTCCTCCAGATATTTCATAAAGTTTTCTTTGTTCTCTTTCGCGGTGGTAGTCGGTCTGCCGAGATCGTCTCTTGCGCCGATAGAGCACTTGACCTCGATAAACGAGAGCTCGTCTCTACCCTTTGCTACACGCAATGCCTCATCGAGAGCGTCAAAGCTATCTACAGAGACGAAGTTGGGGTAACCGCAGCCGTCCGCTATCTTACAGAGATCTATCTTCTCCGCAACGGTAGGCATACCGCCGACCGTCTCGTGAGCACCGTTATTAATGACCACGTGCACTATATTTTTAGGAGCGTTTGCGCCAAGCAACGCCATAGATCCCATGTGCATAAGGAGCGCTCCGTCACCGTCGATTATCCAGATCTTACGGTCGGGCTTCTGACACGCGATAGCCAAAGCGATAGAGGAAGAATGTCCCATCGAACCGACGGTGAGAAAATCCGATCCGTGTGTCAGTCCGCGTCGCTCTCTTATTTCAAAAAGCTCTCTTGATGCCTTACCCGTAGTGGATACCACGACGTCGGTGTCACTAACGGTTGCTATATGCTCGATTATCTCTTCGCGCACCATTTTGTTATCATTGGTATATTTGACCTTTCCGTCAAATTCAAGCGCGCCCTTGCGAACCACGAATGCGACCTGCTTGCCCTTTGCCAAAAGCGCTTTGAACTCGGCCATCTTTGAGGAAAGCTCTTCCTCGGTGGTATCCTTGCCGATAATAAACGTAGCAATATCCATGTCCTCAAGGAGCTTTACGGTAACTTCTCCCTGATAGATATGCTGGGGCTCGTCGTGAACACCCGGCTCTCCGCGCCAGCCCACGATAAATACACAAGGAATTCCGTAGACTTTGTCGTTCATAAGCGATGCGACGGGGTTGATAATGTTTCCAAGTCCGCTGTTCTGCATATAGACTACGGGCACCTTACCCGTTGCAAGATGATATCCTGCGGCGAGTCCGACCGCATTTCCCTCGTTTGCGGCGATGACGTGCTTGTCCGATATGCCGTAAGTCGCCATAAGATAGTTGCAAAGCGGCTTTAGCTGGGAATCGGGCACCCCCGTGAAAAATTCAAATTCCTTTAAAAAATCAAGCTTCATCTTTCAGTATCTCCATATATATCTTATAGATCGCGTCTTTGTCAAGGCGCACGGGGTTGTTTCCAAGGCGTTCAACGTTTACCGCGTCGGTCAATATGCGCGCCGCACTCTCCTTGCTGCTCTCCTTGGGGTCACGTATATCAAGACGCTCAAGCATCTGCTCAAATCCAAGGCATGCCTCCTCGGCGCTGCCGTATCCCATAGCGTTTGCTATGTCGTTGAAGGTCGTAAAGAGGTAATCTGCTCCGCGCTTATCGACGCATCCCGAAGGATTTTCAAGCATATATCTCCAAACTCTGTGCAGATTTATCGCAACCGCGTGACCGTGCGGAAAACCGTAGAGGGAGGTCACCTTATAGCTCATAGCGTGAGGGGCGGTGGTTGCGGTTATGCAAATTGCTCTGCCCGCAAGATTTGCCGCCGACATGATCTCGTCCCTTGCTCTCTCGGTATTCTCCTCAACGTACTCGAAAACGTTTGCCATGATCTTCTCGATAGCTCTCTTCGAGTATGCCTTGCTTTCGTCGGTGGAATAGACCGACCACCAGGACTCTATCGCCTGACAGAGCGCGTCGAGAACGGTGCATTTTTTCTGATATACGGGAAGTCCCGTCAAAACGTCGCCGTCAAGCACCGCCACGTCGGGAATAATGCTCGCATGTTTTACGGACTGCTTCACGCCCTCATAATAAATAACGGCAAAAGGCGTCGATTCACTTCCCGTGCCCGCGGTAGTGGGCATAGCGATAAGGGGCACCTGTGTGTCGGTGTATTCCTGCTTCAGATATACGGTGTCCTTATTCATCTTGCAATAAAGCTTGATACACTTCGCCACGTCGATGGCACTTCCACCGCCAATAGCAACGATAGCGTCGCACTTTTCGCGATTAAACAGCTCCACACCTGCCTCTACCTCCTCATATTTTGGGTTGGAGGTAAATTCGCAGAACTCTACTGCGGGAGTTTCAAGAGCGTGAATATATTCCCAAACGGGAAGATATTTTACGGGCTCGGTATAGACGAGCAGGATTTTTTTTGCTCCCAGCTCGCCTATTACTTTGCCAATTTGCTGATATGAGGCTTTACCCTCGATAATTCTTTGTTTCACAATATTTTCCTTTCAGAAAATCATTCCTCGGGGATGAGGGTGATGATCTCCTTGATAGACATACACATACCGTCTGCTTCTTTCGCGCGGTGGTTCTCGAGGATCGTCGTAGCAGTCTTCTGCATTGCGGGGAATCCGCTTCTGGTCAGCTGGTTCGCATAAATAACGACGTTTACACCCCTCTGCTTGAACTCCTGCTCGGTGACCGCGTTGAACGAGGTGGGGACTACGACGATAGGCGTCGCCTGATTCTTCTCGCGGAATTTCTCAACAAATTCGAAGATCTCCGCAGGATCTTTCTTGCGGCTGTGTATCATGATCGCGTCGGCACCTGCTCCCGAGAACGCAAAGGCTCTTTCAAGCGCGTCCTCCATTCCTCTCTCGAGAATAAGCGACTCGATTCGCGCACAGATCATAAATTCCTTCGTCTTCTGTGCCTTCTTACCTGCCTTTATCTTCTCACAGAAATTCTCAATACTGTCCTGAGTCTGCTGAACCTCTGTACCGAAGAGCGAGTTCTTTTTAAGTCCCGTTTTGTCCTCGATGATGACCATAGAAACGCCCATTCTTTCAAGGGTCTTTACGGTATAAACAAAGTGCTCGGTAAGTCCGCCCGTGTCGCCGTCGAAAATGATCGGCTTTGTGGTGACTTCCATAATGTCGTCGATCGTACGGAAACGAGAAGTCATATCAACGAGCTCGATGTCGGGCTTACCCTTTGCGGTACTGTCACAAAGCGAGGATACCCACATAGCGTCGAACTGATAGGTCTTGCCATCCTGAAGTACCTTGGTGTTTTCAACGATAAGTCCCGTAATTCCGCTATGTGCCTCCATTGCGGTAACGAGACCCTTCATCCCGATGAGCTTCTTCAGTCTGCCGCGGCGCATATCGGGCATAGAAAGCTTTGCTCTCGAGAGCTTTTCCATCTCAAGATACGTGTCGGTCTTGGAATAGGGGTACTCTACCAGCTTGCCGCCGTATTCCCCAAGAAGCTCCACGACCTCATCGCGAATGGGTCGCTGGAAGCCCTCGCGCCAATCGTCACCGTGAACCACGTAAGCGGGCTTCAATGCCTTGATGTTCTCGGCATAGCTGAGCTCCTTCTGCTCGATAACCATAGCTACGCCGCTGATATTTTCAACGAGAGATTTTCTCTCCGCATAAGGCATAAGCGGAAAACGCTTGTAGGACGCGACCGCCTCATCGGAAAGAACGCCGATGACAAGTTTGCCAAGCTTCTGCGCTTTTTTGATAATAGCGATGTGACCCGAGTGGATCATATCGGTAGAAAAGCACATATAAACGATTCTGTTTTCAAGCTCTGCGATCTGCTTGTATACTACCGCTAGATCCTCGGGCGTGTCGATCTCTCCGCAGAGAGCATCCTTCACGTCGAGAGGATAGATAAGGCACTTGTCCGAAACCTTATTGAATGCGTTTTCGGCGTAGCACTTGCGGTCGTCGTTTTCACAGAAGGCGCAGATCTCGTCGAGCCATACGTTCCAATCGTTCTTACAAAGCTTGTATAGGGGCTGTGCTGCCATAGCGTCGGTAAAGAATTCAATACCAACAGCCTTGACTCTTCCCTCCCCTATTACTGCCTTGAAATCCTTTTCGGGCAGAGGCAAAGTGGAGCTGACTGTCATGCAGCTCACATCACTTGCGATAACCTTGTCAAAGACCTCGGATTCGAAAACAAGGTCGCCGTGCATCAGCACGATATCCTCGTCGCGAAGATGATCCTTTGCGCAATAGATCGAATAGATGTAGTTTGTCTTGTCGTAGACAGGGTTATTGACAAAGGTGTAGTTCAACTGAAGATTCAACGAGTGACAATAGTTTACGAGTATCTCGTCGAAATATCCCGTGGTCATGACTACTTCTTTTATTCCCGCTTCTGCAACCAGCTTAAGCTGGCGTGAAAGTATGGTATCCCTTGCCGATATTTCCGTCATACACTTGGGGTGTTCGCTTGTCAGCACACCCATTCTGTGTCCGAGTCCGGAGTTAAGTATTAAAGCTTTCATTTTGTGTTCCTCTAAAATATTTATATGTTTTTATTTTGCTCCACATAGGAAAGATACGTGGTATAAAGTGTTTTCTGCGTTTCGTTTTTTAAGTCGGGCTTCTGCCCCTCTTTCACAGTAGCCTGAAAAGAAATTAACGTATCCGCAAGTTGTCCAAGGGTAATTTGGTGTGTTTTCCTTACTCTAAAAATACCATCGTCATCAGGGGTGGCTGTTCCCTCGATCTGCGTGACAAAGGAATCTATAACATCATCGATATAATGGAAGTACATCATATGATTTGTATCGTTAACAGTAATAGGCAATTCTAAAGCTAAATTGTTACAGAACGTTGCAACCACCGAATGATGATTGGGGGTAGCCCAACGCCCATATACGTTGCTTAAGCGATAAACTATCGCCCGTGCACCTGTTTCTGCCCCGTATGCTTTCAAATCTGCCTCTGCCGCCAATTTACTGTTGCCATAATCCGTCCCATTTGTTGCCTGAATCGAAGACGTATACAAAACCGGACAACGATTGTTATGATTTTTCAATAAATCCAACAGATCGTCGAAAAATACGTGATTTACTTTTTCAAATTCGCTCGCATCCTTAGGTCTATGTACCGCAGCAAAATTGAATACAAAATCACAGTCCGCCGTGTACCTTTCCAAGTCGCTAAAAGGAGTATCCAAATCGTAAGAATATATTGTATACTTGCCCTTATACTCATTCAATCGAGCTATTAAATTTTTTCCTAAGAAGCCGTACGCTCCTGTAATTAAAATTTTCATTTTATTTCCTCATCGCATTGATTTTTAGTCTTTATACCAGTTCTCTTTTATCGGATATGCCTTACTACAAGGACCTTCCTTGTATAATTCGCAATTACCCGTTTTTAACAGTAAATCTATCAATGCTACCATCCTTTTATACGATTTTGCAGGATTCCACTCATTACTCATCTTGTCATAAGCTTTTCTTGCTATTCTTTCGCGTTCGGCTTTATTATCTACAAGGAATTTTACCTTTTGGTACAAAGCTTCAACGTCGCCGTTTTTATAGATTAATCCGTCTACCTTATCTTCAATCAAGAAATTTGTCGAGCCGGCGGCATGATTTGCTACACAAGCACAAGCACTATTCATACACTCGTTCAACGTAGCGCCCCAACCCTCCCCAAAGTCGCTTGTAAACATAAAAATGTTCGCCTTATCCATTTCAGCACGGGTTTCATCTATCTTACACGTTCCCTTGAAATGAATGAACTCTTCGGCGCCCAACTTGGCAACCAAAGCTTTTAATTTCTGCTCTTCTTCTCCCGAGCCAATAATGGTCAATCGAGGAGCATAACCCTCGTTCTTCAATCTTGCCACAACTCGAATTGCATCGTCGCAATGCTTCAAAGCAACCAATCTTCCAACCCAAACAAATTTCAAGCCATCTTCGGGTTTACCTGCCATCAATGCATCAATATCCTGTTCGCGTATCTCGATCTGATATCCCCATTTATACATTTTGTTTCGGAAAGCTCCAACTCGGTTAAAGTCCAACGCTGCGTATGAGCTTGCACAAAGCAAATGGAAATTGCTGTTCCTAGAAGGATTGACAAATCGCTTTCGCACCTTCGTCATCGTTATGGGATTGAAATATCTGTAAAATCCTTTTTTAAACATTCTTTCCGAATAATAAATAGTTAATTTATTCTCGGAAATTCGCTTCTGGATATAATCAAGCGATACACCGCCAAAAATGACCACGTCCGCTTCGTCACATAGTTTCTTGGCTTCATCTTCTTTACCGATCGCATTGAAAATATACGGTCTGGTTTCAAGGCACCCTATTCCCGCACGGTTTTTATCCAATTCGGTTGTTTCGATAAATATAAAATTCTCGCCGTACTCACTATATAATCCATCGCATAATGGGCGAACAACATGTTCGCACGTATTGGCAATATATACAACTTTCATAATCTTTCCTATTTTCTATAATTATTTAAAAATCTTCTTTTTTAATTTGTATAAAACTGTTTTGAGCGAATCCCGTTTTACACCGCCGTACTTTTTAAGTAGGGGCTTTACTCCGTTCTTTTCATATTCCGTCCAGAATTCGTCGCGCGTTTGCGGACGACCTGTAGGACGAGAGAGCTGCGGCTGATTTGCAATTTCAACACTTCCCTCAATTCTCTCACCCTTAACTTGTCCGAAAAGATCTCTGCCCTTTTGCGTATTGACAAGTATCATCGACACACCGAGCGCGTCCTCGAAGCTTTTGTCTAGATTTTCTAATCCCCAATAGTCGCTGATGGTGAGATCTCCTACACGGCTTTTTGAGGTATAGGGGCAATTATAGCAGCTTTCACGTGTGATATTGTCCGAATAATAAACGTTCATAAAGCCGCAAAGCTTTTTGTCGTTCTTCAACTCCTGACCGTTTGCCAATTTAGCATAGCAGGAGCTTCCGCGCCACGATATCTTCTTGCTGCGGAATTTGTAATCGACCACCTTACTGCCGTATTCCTTTTCAAGCCATTTCATATATGCCTGATAGAATGCGGGAGAAGGCACTCCGTGACAGATGATGTCCACGGAAATAAAGTTTTCATCCGGCAGTTTTTTGATTTTTATAAAGCGCTTAACGCCGTCGACCTGACAAGGTGTACCCGAAAAAAGTACTTTTCTTCCCTGCTTCAGATCATTTTCGATCTGTGCATAGCAGGCGGTCATATCGCTTTGTATATATTTGGTTCCCTGCATTTTTGCAAGATCGTCAGACGACTCCCCGCGAATATGTGCTACGGAAAAGTCATCGGTCTGCGCAGCGCCGTAAAAAACGCCATTCTGTGCTATAACCGCTTCGGCAAGCGCCGCAAAGGCGCCACCCGAGGTGCTGTTTTTTCGCAACTCGTCGTTCGCCTTAAACGCGTATACCTCGGTAGCGTCCTGATTCTTTTCAGCCTCGTTTAAGGCGGGGCAAACCTTTTGACACATACCGCAATTGACACATTTATTCTGATCGATCATTGCGATCTGAAATCCTTCGGTCGTTCTTGTCAGCCTGATTGCGTCAAGCTTGCAGACCGACGCACAAGCACCACAGCTTACGCAGGAATTACCTGCAAGCTCTTTTTTGTCGGACTTCAATGCCTTGTCTAAAAATGCCTTTGAAAAGCTTACGTATTCACTTAAAAGCTTTTTGCTCTCTGAGTAGTCGATAGGATCGAAATCCTTGTCTATTTTTTCGGACACCAAGCGATTTGAGAGCCCCACCTTGCCAAGCAAGTTGGTTATACGCGAGCCGCCGTGTTTATTATCAACGATATAGAAATCCTTTTCAAAGATCAAAGAGAACGCGGTGCCGTGGAATGAATTTGTAAACACGTTTTTCGCATACTTGAAGCAGCTCAAAAATTCGGACGGACCGTACGTCACTATCTGTTTGTGTGTGGCGTGCTTATACTTTGCGGAACAGATCTCTATCAATTCTATGCCGTGTTTGTCGGCGTAATCTTTTGCTATCGCCGTCAGATCCTCGTTATGTACGACGCTGTATAGAAGAACGTAGTCCTTTTTGATCAAACGCTTTGATGATACTTCTTCATAATCCGACTTATCCAATAAGAACACAGGGTCGCATACGAGTTCAACTTCTCTTTCGGTAAGGGCTGAAAGATATTGTGCAGCATCTTCCTCGCGAACTGAGCAATAGTCCAATTCTGAAACAAGACGTTTTACCTCTTTCTCTTCTTTAGGTTGAAATGCGATCTTTCCCATGCTGGCCGCATAAGAGATGCGTTTTTTTACACCTTGGATATCTCCAAAGTAAACGTAATTTATTCCCTCGGTAATACCGATATTCCATACCTGGTCACTACCGCAAATAACAGCGTCTAAACCGAACTCTTCACAATCGTGGGCAGTTCTATATTTAGGAGTAGCTTTTATATACTTTTTTCGGAAGGTTTTAAATGCCTCTATCCTTTTGCTTTTCCAACCTGCTGAAAGCATCAAAGCTGCTCCTAATTTGATTTTTCTTTTAAAAGTCTTGTTTTTCTCATTTGACCAGGACTTATATAGCCATGGTAGCAGACGTCCACTTGCAGAATAATAATCCAACACATAGGTATCGTATCCTATGGAATTTACATACTTACAGGTAGCAAATGCCTGTAAATTCGCTCCATAGTTTGTATTTACATATATTGTTGCTATTCCGATCTTTTGCGGCATTATCTTCACACCACCTTCAAGTTAATTCATTATTTCAGTTTCTCTCTGATCATGCTGGTAGAGACCTCCTTGGTATAAGGAAGAAAAGAAATTTCTATTGGAAGATTTTGTTCTTTAAACTCTCTTTCCGTAGTTATAAATCTCTCCGTGTTTTTCCAATCATCTCCAACGAACAATACGTTATATCCAAAGTCATTATACGCTTTTACTTTGTCGATCGTAGTCTTGGTATCAATAATATGTACTTCGTCAACACATTTTAACGCAGCCACGATCCTTGCTCTATCATTCTCATTTATAACGGGCTCTTTGTTTTTTATTTCTCTCACGTATTCATCGTCGCAAACACCCACGATTAAATAATCACACGCACTTTTGCATCGTTCAAACAGATTTAAGTGCCCAACGTGAAATAAGTCGTAAACACCGCAAGTATATCCTATTTTTTTCATTCGTTATCCTCCTTATAGTAAGCGGTATACAGATGCTCCGCTACCTGATTTTCAATAGGGGGCAGTTTCATATAGTCACCATATAAACTCGTTAATATTTCATGATATCCAGACGGAGCATTCAACAAATGCCCCTCAAACTCCACCTCAACAGTACCGGAGAAGCAAGTTTTTAATACGCGATTTTTCTTACTGTTCCAACACGACTCAAGAGCCCCCACGTATAAACATTCATCGTAGGGATATTTCGCATGCTCCTTTGCCGTCTTCTTTAGAAATCTTTTCTTGGATAAATAACATCCCCACAACACTTTTTTTATCAGAATTCTTATCAAATTTCTGTGATTTTTTACGGTTTTTAGTTTCAGTCTTTGATAAAAGTGTGCCGTATATAATCTATTCATTTTTTTATACCAAGCATCATACTCTTCCGAGTCTGAGGGCATTCCGTCTATCGGGAAAACGTCTATATCTATCATCGCACCCTTATACGCATATTCGGGTTCTATTTTGACTGTATTTTTATTTCCAATTTTTAAAATCGATTGTGAAGCTTCCTTAGAATACGGACTCACTGCCACATAAGGCGTTTCCTTCATTTCATCGTTAAACAATTCCATCAAACGATTGTAATCCTCTCTGGGCATCACGATATCAATATCATCGTCCCAAGGAATAAATCCTTTGTGTCGTATCGCGCCTATTAACGTGCCGTAAGCTAAGTAATATTTTAAGCCATGCTTTTCGCAAAACTCCGCTACATTTAATAACACGTCTAATTCTATTGCCTTTATTTCGTCCATATTAAGATTTTTCATTTTCAATCTCCTTTTTTTTCATAGACTTAAAAAGTTTGATAATTTTCTTATGGAAAATAACAATCAAGCTAAAGATAACAGCTAACAAACCTATCCTTGCCCAGAAGTTATACGTAAATATCATGCTGTATACCGCAAAGCCAAGATATACGACTATTATCGCAAAAAACGCTTTCAGGTCTATGATCTCCTTTAAACGCTTTTCATAGTGCTTTACGACGAAATAATACGAGATCATTTGGATCGCAGCGCACAGAAGCGTCGTATATCCTGCGGCTATATATCCAAAATATTTAATTCCAAAGTAATTTGTCACAAGATTAACTACGGCACAGCAGATCGTTATCACCGACATCTGCCATGTTTTTTCGTAGTAAAACATAATATTGCCCACAATGCCGTAAATGAAGGAGAACAAAGTTGCCATTGTAAGCGGAGGGATAAACCAGACGGCATCGAGATACTCTTTTGTTGCAAATATTAATATTCCCTCTCTTGCAAAGAGCATAACTCCGATACAAACCACCGCCACCAAAGCCGTGCAGCCCGAAATCGTGTTTTTCAAACCCTTATAATTCTTTGCCTTGATCGATTGCAGGGTGTACGGAATCAGGGCATAATTGATTGCTTGAGTTATTATGCTCATCAGACCCGTAATACTGTGAGCAATGCCGTAAATGCCCGCTTGAGCAGTACCAACCATTGCATTTATCATCAGCTTATCGCTGGAATGCAACAAATTTGACGATAAATAGTGCGGAATCAGCGGCAGGTTAAACTTTAAAGCATAGCCCCAATATTTTCCGCTGTAAACCTTCTTGCCCTGTACATAGCTATAGACACACAAAACAAGACCAAATACTATTCCAAGCACACCAGCGCCAATGATCTTTGCATAAGCCGCCTGATTGGGAAAGAGCAAAATCGCGATAATTGCGATAGTAGGACTTAGCAGGGCGTTTGCAAACGTATATGCTATTACACTCTTATAGTCGTATAGGAAGCGCCTGCGCATCAGCCAGAAGGAGATGACCGCATTCGTAAAGGTCTGCACCCACATAAAAAGTAGATACGCCGTATTCAGCTCAAAGACCTGCGGAACGTAAATATTGAATATTATTCCCGCGGTATAAACCAGTAAGGACGCTACAAACGTCAAGGAGATCATCGAAGACGTATACGCTTTGATATCGTCCTCATATTTTGTCTGAGCGACGTTATAAACTCCGCCCGCCAAAGAAAGCGTTGCAAAAATGCTGATAACGCCTTCCCAGGAAACGAACACACTGGTCGCGCCGTAGTCCTCGACCGCCATCAGTCTCGTAAAAATAGGAGTCGTTATAAACGACATTCCCTTCAAGGCAACGTTGGAAATAACGAACCAGACCGACGCCTTTGCCGCGGGAGAGAGATTATTCAATTGTTTAAATAACGACTTAATTTTCCTTATCATTTTTCAAAGCACTTCTCTATTTCTTCGATGATCTGTCGGTTATTGGAAAGTCCGTTTACCGGTGCTTGTCCCATTTGCAAGCGAGCGTCTGGATCATCAAGAAAATATTTTACTCCACGATATATATCATCCGGCGTTCTTTCTATAATAACGCCATTCTTTTTGTCTGTGATCATTTCAAAATTGCTTGGGATATTTGTTACAACAACGGCTTTTTTGAAATATTTTTCCTCAAAAACCGCTACCGAATAGCCTTCGTAGCTTGAAGGCTGAACGCAAATATCCGCGCTATTCATATACGTATAGGGATTTGCACAATTCCCAAGCAAGATAAAATGATCCTTCAGATCGTATTTTTCAATTTCAGCTTCGATCTCTGCGCGATAATCGCCTTCGCCCGCCACGTACCACTTGATCTTATAGCCTTCGTCTATCAAGCGTTTGCAGGGCTCTACGCAAAGGTGAAATCCCTTTAACTCAACCAATCTGCCGACCGACAGAATTTTGATCTCATCGCCTGACATTTTGTTGGGCTCCTGCGCCAAACGGTTGACCTCATCATAATTCAACAGACTCGGCAGGATGATACATTTGAATTTGTTTTCAAATGCAGGATACACTTCCTTTAAATTCCGTAAGGAATTCTGCGATACGGTGATCACGGAATCAAGCTTTTCGAATGCACTTTCGTCAAGCTTTTTATTGTTGTTGATCTTCTTGATATCGGTATGTATCCAGCCAAGCTTGACGTCGGCACTCACGCAGTCGGCAACGTAGTAGCATGCCGAGCCCTCCTCAAATCCGATGGCAACGTCATAATGCTTGTCGAGCTTAAGCATAGTTTTTTTCATATTATTCCAATCGCCAGCGGTGAATTTTTTGCTCCCCAAGCGAATGCGAACAAAACGACCGACTCGGTACAGTGTCAATCCATACTTTCCCTTTTTCAAAAGTGTTTTAACGCTACTGCCGAATGAACGGTTGTATACGTCTGCATAAAACGGAGAATCGGGTAAGAGATTGACGTTTTTATTTAATTTCGGCAGCAAATCTCTGCCCTCGTTGAAAAGGTACAGATCCACATCGTACTTTTCATAATCGAAATTATCGCAAAGATTGATCAAGCATTTTTCCAAGCCGCCCGTTGCAAGACTGCTTGAAACGATTAATATTTTCTTTTTCATTACGCACTTACGCCTTATTTATTCGTTTTGTATATTTCAAGCGATAAAGGAACTTAAACACTCCATATAAGTTATGTGTAACTATAACAAATCGCTTTTTATCCCCGGGATAAGTGGGCAAGAAATACCGTTTATATTTCTTAACCTCACAAATACTGTTTTTGATATCCCTCTTATACTTTTTTTCGTTGGTATTCAACAAGCATTGCAGCATCGCAATATTCGATTTTACCAGCATATTTTTGGCTTTATCCAACAAGTGAGGATAATTCTCTTCGATCGTTTTATATTTTTCTTGAGCAAAATACAAAATATCGAAGTATTTATCAGAAAATGCCGCGTGAGAAGCACTACTTTCGTTTACTCTGTAGTTATAGATATAAACGTTGCGAGCAACAACGGTAGGCCGTTTTAGAAATGCACAAAATACAAAGTAGCTGTCCTCATGGATCCTTCTTCCATCAACGAATCGAACGTTCTCCAAAACTTCTCTTTTAAACAATTTCCCGCAAGAAGAATAGGTAAACTCATTGTCCTCCAACGATTTTTCCAATGCACCTAAATCTGACCAAACTTCAACATGGGAATCATCTAAAGTGATAGGTTGGTCGCTCACACCTGCGCGCATCAGCCCTGCAACAATACCTGCATTATATTTTTCGGCATCGCTTAATAATATTTCCACCGCGTTTTGAACCAGATAATCATCAGCGTCCAAAAACACAATATAACTACCCGTTGCAATATTTAATCCCGCGTTACGTGCACATGAAACGCCTCTATTTTCAGTGTGCAAAACCTTAACGATTTTTTCTGACTTCTCATATTCATCAAGGATAGCTTTAGTCCCATCGGTAGAACCGTCGTTTACAACGACTATCTCCAAATTCTTATAAGATTGTTTAAAAAGCGATTCAATACACTCTTTAATGTACTGTTCTGCGTTATACGCAGGAATGATCACACTTACTTTTTCGCTCATAAATCTTACACCATTTGCCAGAAGAATAAATAATTTGTTCCGGGATTTCGATAAAAGAACAGGATAAAGCAGGCAGCTATTAACAACCATTTAAGCAACGTTGAAAGCTTATCCTTTTCGTATTTCGTAGCTTGAGCGAAATATGCATATAGTCCCAATATATAATAGTAGCTTACTCGCTCCGCAGTACGAGAGACCAAGCGCAACAGCCAGAATATAACGGTCAACAAAGAGAGATGCACGATCAACGGCTGTCCGTCGACCTCATTCGGCTTGTCATACATCATAAATAGCGAGAAAATAAACAGTACGGATACCAGCATCAAGAAGATCAAACCGTTGCCCGTTTCTTCTATGTTATATTCATATCCCAGCCATTCGTTGAAAAACTCGTGGAAGGCAGTGAATCCCGCAAAGAATACGATAGCCATAAGTATATGCGTCAGGATCATCCAATCGTACTTTTTGATAAAAGACAACGGAAGCATCAAAATGAATATCAACGCTGACTGATGGAAGAAATATGCCAGGGTGACTAAAAGCAAAAAGCGAATTATCTTTTTATTCTTAAGGAAATCGATCGACCACAGACATATCATCATAGCAAGTGCCTGTCGCAGTCCTGTTTCGACAAAGCTATACGTTCCGAGAGTCATAAACAGGAAGAAAAATACAAAGGGATTTTCGGTATATTTCTTCGCAAAATGCAACAGAGTTCCAAAAATAACAATACCGTTTATTAAGAAAAATACCGTATAATTGTCAGTAAACAAAGAAACAATCTTTACGTATATGCGATATCCCATTTCAACGCGCATTTCGTCCCGAACGAGCAAATCCTGAAAAGAATACGTTCTTATCTCATTTTCGAAGAATCGCACGTATCCAATGGTATCGTTACCCACGTATTTGTATCTGAGCACAAATAACAAGAACATAGGCAATATTGATATCACCGTTAGAGCATTTCTCAATTTTATTTTTTGCTTATCATCAATTCGATTTTCTTTCGTTATGTAATAGTATAAAAACCACATAGCGAGAGGAAAAAGAGCCGATATTACATAATAAATCATTTTACATTCTCACTTATATGTTTATAAATATCCAAGTACTTTTTGTAGCACTCGTTTTTATCAAATTTTTGATGCTGCTTTTGAACATCGAAGGAAAGAAGCTGGCACTTGATCTTTTCTATGGCGGCAATCAAACCATCATAGTCGCCTTCTCTGACAACAAAGCCACATTCTTCGTCAACCAGCTCGGGACTGCCGCAGGAATCGAAGGTTATAACCGGTGTTCCGCAGCAAATGCTTTCCATATTGACTGTCGGCAAAGTGTCTGCTCTGGTCAAGTTCACGAACACATCCGCGGCGGCATAAATGTCCGAAAGACGATGTCTATCCGTAACGTAACCAACAGTAACCACATTTTCAAAACGCGAAAGATATTCTTTGTGTTGTTTCTTGCAACCGACGATAACAATTTTTGTGTTTTCGTCCTGAGCCGAAACGAGCTTCCCGACAATTTCGCGATTTTGTTCTGCAGCCCACTTATCCGCCATTCCGAGAATGACGAATTTGCCGTCTAATCCAAGCTCTCTGCGGACACTGCTCTCATGCGGCTTGAATATTTCTGTATCCACACCGTTATATACAACGTCAATATCTGCCGAGCCGAGCTTCGACTTTCTTGCCTCGTTTGCGATCCAATTGCTGCAACCAACTAAAGTAAGGCTTGGTATCTTAAGCAAATGCTCAGTTCGATCACGCAGCACATTTGATGTACTATCAAAAAACAAACTCGGCTGCTCGGTTTTATTGAGAGGGCAATTGCCACACTCCTTTTGCCACTTGTCGCACTTGACCGCTGCATAATGAGTGCACTTGCCCGTGAAATACCAGCAATCATGCATTGTGATCACAGTCGGTATCTTTTCAGCCGCAAGATAATCGCAAAGCATATTGAGATTTACGTAGTTGCTATGCAAATTGTGAAAATGGACGACGTCGGGCTGAACTTTATCTATCCATCTTATAAGCTTTTTCGTAGAGCGCTTACTCGCATAAGCCTGCTTGCCGAACAAACGGGCATGAACGGCGTGATGTTTCCAATCAAGCTTGTTGCCAACCAAAAAGCCGGTTTCAAGCTCTTTATTCGTCGTTTGATATGCGAAATATGCTTCATTACCGTTTTGGGACAGCATATCGCCTATATCTTTTACGATAACACCCGTGCTTTTAAATCCGTACACGGCGTTGATTTGTAAGACTTTCATTCATTCCCCTTACACAATTGTCGCATATCCGTTTCCAACATTTTTTTCATAACTGTTTGATCATGGTTTTTTTTGCCACATTCATAAGCATTTTTAGCCAACAAATGTAACTTCTCATAGTCATTAATTACAGACAATAAACAGTCAGACAACTCTTTCTCTGTTTCGGCTAAAAGTGCGCAACTGTTCTCTCTTAAATGCTCGATAGAAGCAACATTTTTCGGTCCAACAGCTAAAATCGGACGCGCCATTTTGAAATAATCCACCAATTTCGTCGAAAAAGATTGATGTACTTCTTTTTGACTTTTTTTATCCAATCCCTCAACGTGAACAAGGATATCCGCGCTTCTCTGCAAATCTGCCACTTGTTCAGCAGAAACACTCCCCATAAAAAACGAGGAATCCCCGACATTTAAAGTTGCTAACATTTCATCTGTGGGTATGTTTCCCGAGTAGATATACAATTGCGCTTTTACACCATTGCTGTTGATACATTGCAAAGCCCTTGCAATCATTCCCAAAGACTTCCAACGATTCATACCAATATTGCCTGTAAATACAAGATGCAGAGGAGTTCCGTAATTTTCTTTGAAATAAGGTTCTGAAGAAAATTTCTCTGATTTCGTCAATATTTTACACTCTCGCTGAAACCAAGCTTCGTATTCGGTTTTTTGTATTTTTGAAATAACGTAAAATTGAGAAGCTTTTTTGACAGTTTTACGCATACTTGCTCTGCTAATTAAACGATTCAACTTTTTTAAAGGAGAAGCTCCACTCGTCTGCATGCTGTAATTATCGTCCCAAGCATACAAAGCCAACGGCTTGTTTGTATACTTTTGCACAAAACGAATCATACGATTTAAAGGAACAGAATCACTTAAAACCGTAAAAATTACATCAGGATTATAGTCGTCTAAAAAGTTTTTCAGTTCCTTGGATTTCCAGAATGGCAATCTCCAAATCAAATTTTGCACCCAAAAAAATATCGTCCATCGTTTTCGTTTTGCGAATCTTGTAGCTTTTCCGTCAAGCACTCTTTCTCCTGTATATCTGGAATAGACTGGCTCCCCCACAGTTTTTCCAATCAACCTCTTAACGATCATTTTTTCGTTGACGCGAAACGCGGCTTTAATACGCGCATCGGGTAGTCCATTCTTTGCATATACGCTTCCAAATTCAACATCTTCAAGATCGTTGAAAACATTCAAAAAAGTGTTCCCAACGCTGACACTCGCATTTATGGGAGATTGTGAAACAAAAAGCACTTTCATATCTGTGTTCTATTGATAAACATTCATACTATTGAACATCTATCAGATCTCCTAATTTTTTCTCCCATTCCTCGGGAGTAAACAAATAAAAACCTCCACCGTGGAAAAAGGTGTATTCTCCAAAATATATTTTTCCGTCTATTTCATACAAATCAATACGAACAGCCTTTATCCCCTTTGATAAGACAGAGGCAATCTCTTTCATTCGATCGAACGAGACCGGCTTTGGCAATATTTTTCCCGATTGTGGATGAATCGTTACGATATCCAAATGATTAAAGTTCATATCATAGAAATCGAACTTACAGTCCCTGCTTCTTTCCGTAGCAACAAACATAATTTCAGGCTCTCCGTTGAAGCAGAAAAACTTGTAATCTTCAATGTCTCTTGCCCCTTCCGGAACCATATATTTTTCCGCCATAATCATTGACTTTACTTTTTTGTACGGATATTCTCGTCCAATGGTATACGGATTCATTTTCAATCTGGATTTGTAGAATTTAGCAAATTCTTCGTGATTAATTGTCGATTTATCTTTAACAATCTTAACACTTCCCGAATCGTGATTACATTTTAAAACAAACTGATCGGGCAGCTTAGAAAAATCAATATCCTCATATCTTTCCCACTGTCCCAGCAAAGGAAAACAAATATCCTCACCCAATTTCTCTTTTACAATATCTCTCACCTTAATTTTATCAACATAGTCGGTATATTCGGGATGTACATCGTTGATTTTAAGCCAGTTCAGCTTCTCATTAAATCCAACAGGATTTTTAAGATTTAATTTTTTTCCCGTCTTGATTCTATATACCATCTTCAGATATGGCTTTGTAGGAATAAAGCGCAAACAGTTTATAAGCTTCAAACGGAACTCTCGATTTTTGAAAATTCTTTTATAATCCATTTACAAATTCTCCTTATACCAAGCGATCGCTTCGTTCAAGCCCTTGGCAAAATCGTAGTCGGGGTCATAGCCAAGCATTTCTCTTGCCGCAGAAATATCCGCATTGGAGTGCTTGATATCTCCCTTTCTGTCGGGGCCGAAGTTGGGCTCGATGTCCTTACCCAACGCCCGTGTCAGCGTATGATAAATATCGATCAGATACTCTCTGCCACCGTATGCTATGTTATATGCTCTTCCCGCCGCCTCGTGTGAAGCAAGACAAGCCTTAAGATTAGCCTCTATAACGTTATCGATATAGGTAAAATCGCGGCTCTGCTTGCCATCTCCGTTGATCGTGGGCTGCTCATCGTTCAAGAGCTGCTTGATAAACTTCGGGATAACCGCAGCGTAAGTTCCGTTTGGATCTTGCCTGCGGCCGAACACGTTGAAATAGCGCATTCCGTACGTATCAAGTCCGTAAAGCTTTGTATAAAGCTTTGCCCACTCCTCGTCGCAACGCTTGGTCAGCGCATAGGGAGAGAGCAAATTGCCTTCTCTGCCCTCGGTTTTCGGCAGATTGGGCTCATCGCCGTAGACCGACGACGACGAAGCGTAAACAAATTTCTTTACCCCCTGCTGACGCGCCGCCTCGAGCATATTCAAAGTGCCCTCAATATTGTTTTTGCAATAAAAGATCGGCATTTCGATCGAACGCGGTACGCTTCCCCACGCCGCCTGATTGAGCACATAATCCACTCCCTCGCAAGCTTTCATACAAGTATCGAGGTCCTTGATGTCGCCCTTGATAAATTCGTAATTCGGGTTTCCAAGAAACATATCCACGTTTTCCTGCTTGCCCGTAGAGAGATCGTCAAGGCAACGAACCTTGTATCCCATATTCAAAATTGTCTCACAAAGATTTGAGCCGATAAAGCCCGCGCCGCCCGTTACGAGAAATTTCGATCCTTCGGGAAACTGTAAATGCTTATATCCCATTTTATAATCTCCAGTAGCTGTATCCAGCCTTTTCGTATTCCGCTCTGTTAAGAAGTCCCTTGATGTCGAGCAGGACCTTCTGTCCGTTTCCAAAGAACTTGTCCATATCTACCATCGTGAAATGAGCGAACGCGTCATGAGCAACAGCTAATACGACAGCGTCCATATCCTTGACCGTATTGATATCCACGAACTCCACGCCGTAGAGATGCTTTGCCTCTGCCGCGTCTGCGGTGGGATCTGCAATCGTAGGTTCAATACCGTATTCACGAAGCTCCTTTACGATGTCAAATATCTTCGTATTTCTCGTGTCGGGACAATTTTCCTTGAAGGTAAAGCCAAGAATAGCCACCCTCGCGCCCTTTACCGATTTTTCTGCCTTAATAAGATTTTTAACTACGTTTTCGGCAACGTATTTACCCATATCGTCGTTGATGCGGCGACCTGCGAGGATGACCTGACTATGATAACCGAGCTGCTCTGCCTTGTAGGTCAGATAATAGGGGTCAACGCCAATGCAATGACCGCCGACAAGACCCGGATAGAACTTGAGGAAATTCCACTTTGTTCCTGCCGCCTCGAGAACCGATTTTGTATCGATGCCGATCTTATTGAAGATGATCGAAAGCTCGTTCATAAACGCGATATTGATGTCGCGCTGGCTGTTTTCGATTACCTTTGCCGCCTCTGCGACCTTAATGCAGGAGGCTCTATGTACACCCGCGTCAACCACGAGCTCATATACCTTCGCAACCACGTCGAGCGTTTCGTCATCCATACCCGAAACGATCTTCGTGATAGTTTCAAGGCGGTGCACCTTATCGCCGGGATTGATTCGCTCAGGCGAGTAGCCGACCTTGAAATCCACTCCGCACTTGAGACCTGATTCCTTTTCAAGAATAGGTACGCAAACATCCTCGGTAACACCGGGATAGACGGTTGACTCAAAGACAACGACACTTCCCTTTACGAGATTTCTTCCCAAAATTCTGCTTGCGCCCTCAACGGGTGTCAGGTCGGGTGTATGGTCATCGTAAACCGGGGTGGGTACTGCCACGATATGAAACTTTGCTTCGCGAAGCTTGCTCTCATCGGAGGTAAATTCCACCGTGCTATTTTTGATGGCGTCGTTTCCAACCTCATTTGTAGGATCTATTCCCGATTTATAAAGCTCGATTTTTGCCTTGTTCAAGTCGTAGCCAACGACCTTTACCTTTTTTGCAAAAGCAACCGCAATAGGCATTCCAACGTAGCCAAGGCCAACAAGCGAGATTTTTTCCTCGCCTTTTACTATTTTCTCATAAAGATTTGCGTACATATCCTTTATCTCCTAACGTTTATTCTAATGAATTGACTTGATGTAGATATTTATCAACAACGATCTTTCGGTTGAATTCATTTTCAATTTTATTTCTGCCTGCCTTGCCCATCTCGCGTTTTTCCTCATAAGGCAAAGCAACGAATTTTTCTATAGCCCCCGTTAAGCTATCCACGTCCTTGGCTTTAAAACCAAAGCCCGTCACACCTTCGTCAAAGGTCTCTGTGCAACCCGGAATATCGGACGCTAAAATCGGACGACCGCTTGCCGCCGCTTCCAGCAAAACGTTTGCCATTCCCTCATGATAGGAAGGCAGCACGATCGCGTGGGCATCCTTCAAATACGGCTTTACATCTTTATGGAATCCTACACATTCTACGTTGGGAAGCTCTGTAAAGGGGTTTTCTGCTCCATATTCCACGTCACCTACGACGGTGAATTTCAGGTCGCTGTTATTTTGGAGGCGCTTAGCCGCCTCGGCTAATTCAAACACGCCCTTGTCTTTGATGATCCTTCCGACGAACACGATATTCGTTGTTCTCTCCTCGGGATAGTCAACGAACGAAAATTTTTCTACGTTAACTCCCGAGCCGGGCAATAATTCCGTTTTTCCAGAAACGACTTTTTTCTCTCGGAAGAACTTTTCATTGGCTTGGTTTTGGAAAAATACGCATTTTGCCTTTTTTAAGCCGTTTTTATAGAGCCACAGCATCAGCTTTTGCATAATTCCGCCGTCACCGACGACACCAAGTCCCGTAACGTTGGCAACATACGGTATCTTTAAGCTTCCGCAAGCCATGCCGCCGTATACGTTGGGCTTGATCGTAAACGACAGCGCGATATCGGGCTTAAGCGCTCTCAACAGCTTCTTATAGTTTTTCAAAAGCTTTAAATCCTGCATAGGATTTTTGCCGTGTCTTGCTACTTCGGTTTCTACAACTTTCGCGCCAAGCGCCTCTATTTCGGGAATTCGGTCGCTTTTCGGAACGCTGACCGTCACCTCGTGCCCTTCGGCGACCAAGGCGCGCACAAGCTCGCAACGAAACTGCAAAACGGTTGTTACGTCATTTACCAAAATGAGTATTTTTTTCATCTCACCAATTCTCTTTTACTTTTTCTATGATCGCTTTTGCGTCGATCGAATATTGTTTTCTCAAATATTTCTGGCTTCCTACGATACAGGAGTATCTGTCGTCGAGAGCAACGCGAACAAGCTTTGCATGAGCACCGTCGCTTTCAGCCAAGACCTCGGCAACCGCGGAGCCGAAGCCGCCGCTTAAATTGTGCTCTTCCACCGTAACGATTGCTTTATAATTCTTTGCACACTCAAGAATAACTTCTTTGTCGATCGGCTTGACCGTCGGGAAGGTATACACGGTGGGCACTATGCCCTGCGCCTTCAATTCTCCGCACGCCTCATCGACCTCGTCGAAGATAGCGCCCGTTGAGAAAACGGCGACCTTTTCGCCCTGCTGTATCTCGATCGCCTTACCGACTTCAAACCCGTCGAGCTTTTCGTGTATGCGCTTTTCACCGCCTCTGCCAAGACGCAGATAGCAGGTGCCGGGGGTTTCATATATCGCCTTGGTTGCCGCCTCTGCTTCAACAAGGTCTCCTGGGGCGAGCACGGTCACGTCGGGAAGTGCGCGCATGATCGCGATATCCTCGGTGGCGTGGTGGCTCATACCAAGCGAGCCGTATACAAAGCCGCCGCCTACGCAGACGACCTTTACGTTTGCGTTATGATACGCGCAGTCGTTTCGGATCTGCTCTATGCAACGGAGCGTGGGAAAATTTCCGATCGAGTATGTATAAACGATCTTGCCTTGCATCGCAAGTCCCGCCGCGATAGAGGTCATATTCTGCTCCGCGATGCCCGCGTTGATGATCTGATCGGGCAGCTCTGTCCAAAAGGGCTTCAACACACCGAACCCAAGGTCACCCGTAACTATGTAAACGTTTTTATCTTTCTTTGCGATTTCAAGCAAAGTTTTTACGAACGTATCTCTCATTTTGCTTCCTCCTCGTAGGGATCAACAACTCCGTCGGGCATCGCCGCGTGCAGCTCTGCAAGCGCTCCGTCGTATTCCTCACCGTCGTGCGGAAAACGGTAGTGCCACAGAATGTCAAACTCCATAAACGACACGCCCTTACCCTTTACCGTATTCGCGATAATGACGGTGGGCTTGTCCGCACTTTCCTTTGCTTTTGCGAATGCGTCACGAAGCGCATCGTGATCATGTCCGTCGATATCAAGCACGTTCCAGCCGAACGATCTCCACTTATCAGCAAACGGAGCAAGTGCGAGCGTATTTTCACAGAAATCCAAGCTCTGCATCTTATTGTGGTCTACGACAACGACAAACTGATTAAGCTTGAAGTGATTTGCAAAGAGCGCCATTTCCCAAATAGAGCCCTCATCGCACTCACCGTCGCCTACGATCGCGTAGGTGTAGTACGGCTTTTTTTCAAGCTTTGCGTTAAGCGCCATACCTGCCGCAACGCAAGCGCCATGACCGAGCGAGCCCGTGGAAAATTCTACACCGGGCACACCCTTATGAGAAACGTGACCTGAAAGGCGGCTACCGTCGGCGTAATGAGTTTTCAGCTCTTCTCTGTCGAAAAAGCCCTTTTCTGCCAGAGCCGCGTATATCGCCGCGCCTGCATGACCCTTACTCAGAATAATTCTGTCACGGTTTTCGTCCTTTAATTTTTCGGGCGAAACGTTTGCCACGTCGTTATAAAGCACTGCAACTATGTCGGCGACCGACAAAATCGCGCCGATATGGCTACCGTGAGAAATATGAGTCATTTCAATTCCGTGACGTCTTATAAGCCACGCCAACTGTTCACTTTTCATTAAAATCTCCATTCCGTCGCCAACGGCGACACAAGTTTGTTTGATTTGCCTTATTGGCAAAATTCAGTGTCCTTGCGGCTTTTAATCCCTCGAAATCTTCTCTAATCTGTCGATCTGCTCGGGCGTCAGCGTCCAATCCAACGCCTCTGTGTTTTGCAGTATCTGTTTTGGGGACTTTGCGCCCACGATCACGACCGAGTCGTTCAGATAGTCCAAAATCCAACGGATCGCAACCGAAGAGACCGATTTATTTTGCTCTGCGGCAATTTCCTTTAAGACCTCTACGATCTCAAGGTTCTTTAAGAGCTTTGCGCCGTGGAAGTTGACGTAAATATCACGGGAACGGCGGTCGTTTGCTTCAAATTTGCAATTTTTATCGTATTTTCCGCTTAGAATTCCCTGTCCCAAGCTTCCCCAGGTAAAAGGAGTCATCTCGTACTCGTCGCGGAAGCGGAACATTTCCTGCTCGTTCTTTCTGCAAGCCAAGCTATACTCGTCCTGGAACGAAACGAAAGGATTGCTCTCTCCGAAGGCGCGTAGCTCTGCGGCATCCTGCTCGTGAATATTTGAGAGTCCGTAATAGCGAATCTTTCCCTGCTGCTTCAATATTTTAAGCGATTCGGCAACGTCGGCAAGCGGCGTTACTCCGTCGCGGTAATGTACCTGATAAAGATCGATATAATCGCGGTTAAGTCGCTTAAGGCTACCCTCTACCGCCTTAAATATGTACTCGCGAGAATTATCGTACGTTGTTTTACCGTTTTCTACGCGGACACCGAATTTCGTGGTGATCACCACGTCCTTGTTGCTCGTACCAAGCGCCTCGGCAAGCGTTCTTTCGCTCTCTCCAAGACCGTACGTATCTGCGGTATCAAAAAAGTTTATTCCGTTATCCACGGCGGTTTTTACAGCGTTTATGAGATCGTTTCTCTGAACGTCGCCCCAGCCATAGCCACCAAGCGGACATCCTCCCATACAGAGCGCCGAGACCGTCAGGTCTGTTTTTTTAATCGTTACCTTCTGCATATTTCTTTTTCCTTTTGATTTTGTCGGCAAGAAGCAAAACACCCTTGCGGATATAGTGCTCGGCAAAATACAACACGCTTGCCGCCGCTATGATCGTCACGGTAGTTATTACAAAATTGATTGGGAATACATACTTCTCAAATGCACGGATGATCACAAACTGCACAAGGTAAAGGTGCAACGTGATATTCGCCATAAATTCAATCGGCTTATTTAGCCATTTCGGTGCTTTCTTAAGCTTATCCTCAAGCCCCGCAAACACTGCAAACATAAAATACAGCACCGCCAAAATGCTCAGCTGATTTAAGATCTGCCAAAACACTATGGTCTGTATTTTTGAAAAGGCAATTTTGGACCCAAAATATATGATCAAGCTCACGAAAAGAAAAGCCACGTTAATTGCTTTTGTTTTCTTGAAGGAGTCGACATGTTTTTTGAAAAGCGCACCGATCAGCATGCTTGAAAAATACAAGAACAAGATAAACGGCTTGCTGACGTCATCGATATGGTAAACAGATTTATCGACAATTGCGAAATAAGCAACTATCCAAGCAATCAGGACGACTCCAAGTGTATATTCCGTGAAATGGGCATATTTTTTTGAAAACCATGCCACTATGTAGAAAGCGACGTATGAGATCATAAGCCAAACAAGGAATATGTAATTTGTCGGGTACAGGAACAAGCGGAGCGCATCCTGACCCGTCGTCAGCGAATACTGACCGAACAAGACCGTCAGAAGTGTAAAGACTAGCATCACGGGGTATATTCTGACAATGCGCTTTAAGTACCACTTGCCGAATTTTTCCTTTATACTGAAGAGGCAAAAGCCCGATGCTGCGAAAAACAGGATATTACCAAGCAATCCGCCTGCCGCAAGATCATCGATCGGCCAGATCTGCCCATAATGAGAGTTGGTTATCAAAATCGTTGCAAGTGCACGCAGGTAATTTATAAAATAATACATTTACGCCCCTTATCAACTTTTCTTGATATCGTCCGCATCTTGTGCCATCGCGATCTCTTGTGCCGCGCTTACATTATTCTCGGCTTCAGAAATTTCCACAGAGGTCTTTGCTTCTTCGGTTTTGACCTCGGAGGAGCCGTCGTCCTCGTTGCCCTCGTTTGTAAAGACCGTCTTGATCGTCATAAAGAAGATTTTAACGTCCAAACCGAAGGTCAGGTTATCAACGTAATAATTATCGTATTCAAAGCGTGCCTTGACTGTATTGGTCTTTCTGCCGTGCACCGCAGCCCAACCCGTCACGCCCGGGCGAGCATCGAAGCGTCTTAATTCCTCTTCGGTGTACTCTTCCCACTGTTTAGGGTAATATGTAAGAACGGGACGGGGACCGATAAAGGACATTTCGCCCTTGATTATATTCACCAATTGCGGAAGCTCGTCAATGCTCGTTGCGCGAATGAATTTACCCACTTTTGTGACGCGCTTATCACCCTTGACGCAATAAACTCCGCCCTCCTGCTGCTCTGCACCGACGCACATAGAACGGAATTTGTACATCTTGTAGACTTTTCCGCCCTTGCCGACTCTCTCTTGAACGAAAATAGCGGGACCCTTGGACTCGATCTTAATGATGATGGCTACGATCAGCATCGGCAAAGCCAGTACGATTATACCTACGATTGCAAGAACAAGATCTATGATTCTTTTTATGGCACGAGCGTACATTTTTGACAATCTCCCTATAAAAACATTATAATTCATAATATTATATCATATTAATGCGTTTGTGTCAATACAAAACCACTTTTTTGTACAAGCTTTTTGCTTTTTTTGGCACAAAAAAGAGGCCGTTTTTAACAGCCTCTTTGAATTGTTAATTTTTTGTAAATTTTGCTCACAACAGTCGTTATTGCTGGGTATCGAGCCTTGAAGCAACTCCGGTTGCGTCAACGAGCGTGACGGTAGCCGCATTTCGCGCGAGCTTATTGAGGTCCGAGATCTCATCGGTCAGACCCAAATAAGCAATGTCGATATACGTGTTATGATCATATTGACCGTTGATCATATCGAGTCTGGCGTGCTTTGCATAATAATTGCCGTCGCTCGCCTCAGTAAACGTAGCGCTCTGCGTCATATCGATCACCATTATGTGCCACTGGCCGTCATGTACTATAGCAGTCGACATAAATCTGCCGGTCTCGGCGGGAGCTTCGTTTTGCGTACTAACGAAAATTTCGAACAAGGATGCCGTGCTTGCGACAGTTGTGGGAACTCTGTATTTGACCACCATATATTTTCCCGTTGCAACGCTTCCCGTCGGATCTGTATAGAATATCGCATAGCTTTCGGGAGCACCCTGCGCGGTAAATCTGACGTAATATTCATCGCTCTCAAAAACTCTTGCCTTACAACCAATGATGCTCGTCAACTCACTTATATTTTTGGGCGAAACGTAGACATTGAGGTCTTCAGTCCCCTTCTCGTCCGTGGTAACGTTTACGCTCCCACCAAACGAATCGTTTCCCCAACCCTCAAACTCGCCGTCTACGGTAATTCGGAAGGTTCTCGGCGCGCCGTTGTCAAGCGTGGTAACAAACGAATAGGAGTAGGTCTTATCTCCATCGTAATACACACAGTAGCCATCGTGCTCATAGCCGTATCCGTATGCATCGGGTGCGTTGGAGGACGAGAGCTTATACTCTACCCACTCACCGTTTACGTATTCCTCTATGTAAGGCACGGTCAGATCGTCAAAGCCGTATACCCTTACCGCGACGTTATCGTTACCGCCTGAAAGCGTGAAGGTCGCGCTCTTGCCGTTGGTGGTAAGCAGTTCGGGGAGGAATATTCCGTCGCTGTATGACACGGTCTCGCAGTTCTTTCTTGCAGTTGCCTTGAGGGGATCAACAAAGGAGTCCTTTATCACGTTTCTGAGATTCTGGTCGGGCGCAAGTCCATTCGAGCCGTCGTAGATGCTCTCCTGCGAGCCCCAAGGGAGCAGGATGCCGTTTATGGTAATATTGTCCCCTGCCTTAAGCTCGACCTTATCGAGATCAAGCGTGAGGGTCAGAACGCCCTTGGTGTTTCTGAGAACGAATCTGCACTCAGTCTCCTCCCCGTTGATGACCGCTGTAGCGTCATACACGAGAATTGAGACGTTACAATAGCCCGTCGGAGTGGTATATTCCTTCATATTCATAAACGTAAAATAGGGGAACTCGTCTCCGAGGAGATATTCGACCGCGGTGTTGCCCATATTCGCGCCGACGACTTGATTTACGTTGTTTTCATCAAGATATCCTACCTGCGTATAGTATCCCGTAACGTCGTTTGAGCCGACGCTGTAAATACAGAAATCTTCCCTAAAGCTTTCGATCGTCAGATTCTCGAGGATGTCTATCTTCATCTGGTAGTAGGTTCGGTTCTCGTCGAGCTGAGGCATCTCCATGTGATTATACGTAAATTTGATCTTCTTGTCGGTCGTTATCATCACGTCGGTCATATCCGAATACGTAGGGCCGTACGAGGCAATATCAGTTTGCGCGTGCTGACTTGTGACAAGCGTGCCGTCGGGGAGATAATATTTGACGAAATTATGGTGTCCGCTATTACTGTGCTGTGGCTGAGAGTCCCAGAACGGCGCAGACATAGCTCTGTGGTCGGGCAGAAGAATTCCCTCGCTCGAATAAGGAACGATGCAGTTGGTTTCGGTAACACCCGTGGAAAGATGATAATAGGGCTGGAAGAACTGTATCGACGAGAGCTGCTTGAGCGGATAAAGCCCCCAGTTCTGATAAAGGTTCAGGAAGGTGAATGTGTCCTCGGAGTTTGCCTTTACCTGCAAGGGAACTATAGCCTCACCGTATGCGGTATCATCCAACATAAATATTGTGTTCTCTCCGTCTCCCTTGAAGTTCTTACAGACCTCGATCGGTATCGGGAGCAGCATTTGCTTTTCGTCGAGAAGCGCGGCACATTCAAGTCCACCGTTGGGGGATGCGGTCATAAGATACACCGTGCGATCCTTGCCGTCGCCCTTGACCGTGAATTCTGCGCCGAATTGCGCGTTGGGATAATCATAGTAGAAATCGTTAAACCCTGCCAGCTTTGTGATCGAGATAACGTAACAACCGCGAAGCGCGTCATAACCCGAAAAATGCGCGTCGGATATGATCTCGGCCTTGATTGTGAAATTGTCAGCTGTCAACGGACGTCTTTCACACTCCGCCTCGTAAACAAACGCTTCAAGATCCTTTGACGAGTCTGTGTAAATGCGTTGTCCCATAAAGAAATCGTTGGCGTTTTCACTTCCCTTTGCCGACGGCTTTATAGTATTGTTTTCAACCGCCTTGGTCTGCTCTACGAGGTAATTTTCGCCGTCCTTAACGACCTTTATATTGCCACCCGAGGCATCATACGGAAGAATATATCCAAATGTACCGACTCCGTCGATAAGAAATCCTACGTACTCGGCACTCGCCCAATCAATAGCGTTGGAGAGGTCGTAATGCAAGCCGTTCTTATCCTTGACTACGAGCTGATTTACCTTATCCGAAGGTATTTCCGTAAGCATACCGACCTCGGCTATGCCTGAGGTCTCCTCGGATGCCGCTACCTGTATGACGTGGTGGAGTTTATTCGAATAGCTCAAAAATGATCTGCAGAGAGAAAGGTTGTCGGGTGCGGTGTCATTCATTCCAAGCATTCTTACTCCGCTGACCTCGAAGGTCGAGCCCTCAGTGCCGCCTATGTCAAATCTGACTCCTTTAAGGCTTCCCGTATAGTCGGGCAATCCACCTAGTGCGACAACGTACGTGTGATATTTGCCGTCGGGAATGATATTAAAGGTCGTTTGTTGCTCGGCATTATATCCGTCCTGTGACCCCGCAATAACGTAAACTCCCGCCGACGAGGATATTCCGCTGTTTGCCTTCAGCGTTATCTCAACGTGTTTATATTTATCAGCCGACATATTGACGTTATTGGTCATAAAAAACGGATCCACCGAGTTTTCGACCTTCATAATGATCTGGTCTTCGTCAAGATTTTTTGAAACAATCGAAAGATGGTCATTGGTTATGGCGCTCATGTGAGCACAAGATTTTGACGAATCAATACTGCTCTCTCCAACGAACGAAAGGTTCTCTATTCGATTTTCATAGTAATAGTATCCAAGTCGGTAGATGTTCGTGGAGGCGGACGTGAACGCGCCCGACGAGTAGTAGGTCGAGCCGTCTTGCATTCTTACAAAAACGTCCATAGTGTCATTGATATAGGAATTCCCCGATTTGTCGGTCATTGACGAGACCTGCTTTTTTTCGTTGCCCGAAATCGCAAATTTCAACAGCATATTCATGTTTTCAATCATAAAAAAGTCTCTGCCGCCGTACTCAAAATATGTCTGCACACCATTTGCAAGCCGATCTGCCATTAAAATGAGTTCTCCGTCGTCGTCATCAAGAACAATATCCTCGTCGGTCGTTTCCTCAAGCAACGTTGTTTCTTCTATTTTCGTTGTTTCCTCGAGCACGGTAGTTTCTTCTGTTTTAGTCGTTTCCTTCGACGTCGTGGTTTCATCGACGGTTGTATTCTCATTTTTTTCCACAGTCGTTTCCTCTTTCGTGCTTTCGGTGGTTGTTTCCCCGTTCGTACTTTCGGTGGTCGTTTCCTCTGTACCGCCACTTCCGCAAGATGCAAAGATTCCCATACACATCCAAAGCGCCAAAACAATCGCCATAAGTCTAAGAACTCTTTTTTTCATAGCATTTCTCCTTCGGGTTTTACTCGTGAGACTATTTTATAGTATAATTATAAAATATTTTTCTGCATAAGTCAAGATAATTTGGGATAATGAACAGACTTGACTTGTAAGGAAAGAATAGGCAATAATTTTTATACTTTTTTTAAAAAACCTATTGACAAAAAGGCCCATATGATGTATAATGTTTGCGTTGTCGCGAAAAATGCGCCGAACATCTTCGGACGTGATTGCAAGCGACGGCGGAACTCAAGTGCGAAGCACTTGGCAGACCGAGGTTGCGAAGCCTTTGCGGAGCAACCCGAAAAGCAAAACCAAGTTTTGCGAAAGCGCACAGCTTGAGGGGCGTGTGACCTACTCCCTTTCCTCCTCGGAGACCTTCTTCGAGCAAGAAAATAAAGGTGTTTTGTATGCGAGAGTGGCGGAACTGGCAGACGCGCACGTTTGAGGGGCGTGTGGTTTACACCGTACGGGTTCAAGTCCCGTTTCTCGCACCAGCAGGATGCGATTGCATCTTGCTCGCCGCGGGTATGGCGGAATTGGCAGACGCGCTAGATTCAGGTTCTAGTGGGGGCGACTTCGTGAAGGTTCAAGTCCTTTTACCCGCACCAAAAATACGCAGTAGGGTTTATCCTTGCTGCGTATTTTTTGTCTGGGTGAGAAGTCTCACTTGAATCTTCCACCTCGCCCATAGGTGTTTCCCGAAACGAGCAACGCGAGTTTTGGGGGTTCGCATAGGGCGAGTGTATGGGTTCTAAGTCCTTTTACCCGCACCAAAAATACGCAGTAGGGTTTATCCTTGCTGCGTATTTTTTGTCTGGGTGAGAAGTCTCACTTGAATCTTCCACCTCGCCCATAGGGATTTCCCGAAACGAGCAACGCGAGTTTTGGGGGTTCGCATAGGGCGAGTGTATGGGTTCTAAGTCCTTTTACCCGCACAAAAAACGGCACGTTACGTGCCGTTTTTTTCACAATACCACCGTTATGCGACAGGGGGATATTGTGATTGGGTTGTAACTATTCTCTCACTGACCGCTGTTAGAGGTATCCTCAGTGGTATCCTCAGTGGTATCCTCCTCAGCGGTCTCGGTTCCGGTCTCCTCGGGAGTCTCTATGCGCTCGAACTCGACGTAAAGCTTTCCTTGCTCTGTCTTTTCGCCGCTGTTCGAGGTGTAAAGGATCATATACATACCACTCTCGATATCTTCCTCATCTCCGACAAGTGCCGTTGCCTCCATTGTTTCGGGGTCGACCTTTTGAATCAGATCCTCGGAAGGAATTCCATAATTAAAAGCAATTTCAGCCATAAGCTCGTATAATTCGGCATAAGGTGTGATCTCATCCCTTGCGATAACGGCAACTGCCTCCGGAGTTTCTATGTAGGTTACCTTAAGAACACCGTCCTCGGACTTGACTGTAGCCTGAACATTGCCCTCCTTAACCACTTCGTCGCTGATATTCGTAACACCGAGCTCCGTGTACATAGACGAACGGATTCCGTCTGCGGTAGCAACGTACGCAACAAGACTATAATCTCCGGGCGAGAGCATCGGAAGCATAAACGTCAGATCTTGCGCCGTGACGGTCAGACTATCCGCACCGTCGTAAAGCGCGGCAGCCGTATCAACTTCGATATGTGTAAGGCCTCCGTCTTCGTCAAGCGATTTCATTGCAAATGCGATCTTATATTCCTCATTCTCTACAAAGAGAAGCATATCGTTTACCGTTAGCGAAATATCGCTTACAGTGACCTCGAGGCCTTTAGCTGAGATCTCCCCACACGTAATATCAGCGATCGGTGCAAACCTTACCAAAAGATCTGCCGCCTCGGTGCCGATCTGAACGACAGGGGCATCCTTGATCGCATCATACTTTGAAATAAACTCATCAAAGAGCGCTCTTTCCACAGCCACGCCTGCCAGCAATCCTTCCATGGTGTTAACGTCGTGACCGTTCCATTTCAAATACTTTCGCATCATAACGAATTCACTGCCCGCGCGATCTACCGCCTCAAAGGTATGAGACATATCGTATTTGCAGCTAATGCCCCAGCTTGCCAATATCTCCATAAGCAACGCGCGACGCACTGCAGGGTCCTCTCCATTGATGGTAATAATTATGCTACCCTCGCACCCGAATGCAGATTCACTTGCATATATTCCGTTGATAGCAGCCGTATACTGATCATTCAAGCCCGAAATATCCAACTCTCCCAGTTCGATCAGCGTACCGTCTGCCAGCTTTAAGGTTCCCATATTTCCGGGAACGATATTTACCACGCCGTAATATCCCTCAAATCCTGCGAGCTTTACATCGAAAAGCGTCGTGTAAGAATTTTCACCAATAAGCATCAGATCGGATTTTCTATCAGCGGTCGTAATAGTATAGTTGATGTTTGAGCCTTCTCGGAGACTATATCCCGCTTTGTAGCAGATATCGTCCTTCATAATGATGAAGTTCGTATCAAACGGATACTCCACCCAGCCTGAATCGTAGATCATATCAAACACTTCCCAATAACCCTTGTCGTTATTGGCCGATATGCCTTGATATCTTGCTCCGTCGTTCATTCTATAGATCATCTCGTATTTTTTGCCCGCTATATACGTAAAGCGGAGCATATCAAAGCTGGACTGTGTGCAGATCTCGTAAACGTCCTCGCCGAGCTCGTTTTTATATCGGTGACAAACAGTAATCGAGTCCCCGTATCTTTGAAAAATGGTTTCGGAGTTTTCCTCCACGTGCAGATACACCTCTTCATCCTGCACGGCCGGATTTCCTACCCACGTATCAAGTATTCGAATATAATTCTTGACGAATTTGATCATATCCGCGGCACGCTCTGCCTGGTCGACAATTACTCTCGTCGTTAACTCAAACTCCTCGTAATTTCGGCTTATCTCGTCAAATTCGGTCATTTCGGAGGATGTGTCTCCGAGACTGACAACGTTGCTCGAAATAGCACTCGGCTTGAGACATTCGGACGCGCCGCCCGAGGCCGTGAGAATCTGTACGTTGAGATTTTCCTTTGCGCGAGAAGCAAGCTCACGCAGAGCCTCTTCTCCACCCGCAAATATGCTGTCGCCGTCCTCTATCAGCTTTCCGTTCAAGCGTTCATCAGCAAGCAAGAGTTTTATTGCATCAATGCCACTCAAGCCCTCAGGGAGCGTAGGAGAAATGATCGGATCGTCATTGTTTCCGGTATCATCAGTATCATCAGTATCATCAGTATCATCAGTATCATCGGTGTCATCTGTATCATCGGTATCATCTGTATCATCGGTATCATCGGTATCGTTCGTATCATCGGTATTATCTGGAGTTTCACCACCGTCATCTGACTGAGTGGGCAGTGAGTCGATATCTTGATCGTTCTTGTTGCCGCATGATGCGAGAACACAGATCAGCATCGTAAGGACAAGAATCATGGAAATCAATTTTTTCATTTGTGTTCCTCCAATCTCAACATAAGTTTAATTCCCCACAAATTCATTTTATCAAAATTTTTTCTCTCTGTCAACTCTTCTACAAAAAATTCCGCAACCACAGAGACCGCGGGTTTAAAAATTTTCCATTTAAGAAAGCACCGCAGGCCAATTGCCCACGGTGCTTTCTTAAATATTTTCAAATAGATCAAGGAACTATTGTACCATGAGACTTCCGAATATCAGCGTAATATTATAATTATCGGTAACGTCCTCTCCATCCCTATTGATAATACGAACGTCTTCCTCAAAGATGATATTTTCAGTCCTTCCCTTGTCGATTATCATACCCGATGCGTGCGCTTCAAGCACGTCACCGTTTGCAAGGGTTCCCTTGGATATATAAACCTTATCATATACAAGCGCCTCTCCGTCATAATCCTTTGACATACTTGCCGACGTCAGCTCCAAGTCAACTCGGTCTATTCTGATAGGCACGTAGTCCTGACTCATTCCCTCATATACGTCTACCACCAACAATACACCTTCCGTCCGAACGCCGTTTATATACACCGTATACGTGATGTACTCGTCTATATTGTTGTTTATGTCAGACATCGTAAGATATCCCGCGTCTGTAAGTGATATATTTACGTTTATATCGATCGTCATACCCTCAGGAGGCTGGGTTATATACTCATAGTCCTCATCGGTAAAGGTAAGAGGCGTTCCGTCATAGTATTTCTGAAGCTTATACAAGAGGATCTTAACCGTTTTGTATGCGACAGCCAACGTTCCATTCTCATACCTTATATCAAAATCAGCCGTAACGTCGTTTCCGTACGGATCGTACAGAACAAAGCTTTGTATATAGCTTTTACCCATACCGACCTCGGTCTGCTGACCGTTAACCACTACTTCGTAAGTATATCCCTGATCAAGAAGCTCAAGAAGTTCGAAGGGCACGGATATCTCGTTAGCCGCGTAAAGCGGAGTTCCGTCGTATTCCTTGTACTGATACGAGGGGGTTATCACGATGGTGTTTTCTGTGGGAGGTTCAGGCATTTCACCGAAATCGTTACCCGAGCCCGTGACCTCTACCATTATCCAGCCGATTCCGTCAAGATAGATCTCTACCCACGCGTGCGCTTCCATGCCGGTGACCAACGTCCACTCATTCTCACGGGCATTTGCGGCATATCCTATCGTATATCTTGCAGGAATACCCAACGCGCGATACAGCATGACCGCAGATGCGGCGTAATGCTGGCATATTCCGCTCTTATACGCCTCAAGGAAGGCAATTACTACGTTATCACTCTGATCAAGCGCTCTGTCATATTCCATATCGTATATTGCAGAGTTTGCTATATAGTTTGCAACGTCGTGGATAACACTCGGTGAATACTTATTAAAGCCATAGCTTTCAATAAGTCCACGCATATATTCCAGCGTTTCGTCATCTATAGCAAGATAATTTTGATATACGAATTCACGGTATTCCCTCTCATAGCTCGCGTACGCCTCCGTAAGACTCAGATCTCCAATATTTTCGAGAGTGTATACGTCAAGCTGATAATGTCCATTCGTCATTTCAGGTACGATAACGTCGCTCGTTTGAACGATGCCGTCAACAAACGGATTTGCATAATACGGCAACACGTACTGACCGTTCAAGGATTTTATCTTGATAATATCGGACGAATTTCCGCTTTCCATAAGAGCTATGGAGGAGAGATACAATGCCGAATATTTGGAGTCTATCATAGCGGAATATTCTTCTGCTTCATCAAAGCCGTTTCCGTTATAATCGCCAAAGCTCTTTACTCTCAAATACATTATACCGTTCTTTGCAGACCAGATTATATACGAGGGCAAAATCTCACCTTCGCCTTCACCGCCGCCAAGAGGGCCGCCGTTTATCTTTCCACTCAAATCAAGCTTTCCCACGCCCGAGCCGCCACCGGAACCGTCTCCGGAGTCGTCTCCCGTATCGTCACCAGTATCGTCACCTGGGCCGTCAGGACCGCCGGGACCGCCGGGCTCTTGCCCTTCAAGGACCTCAAGCGTTCCGTATACGTACGTTATCTCATAATTCTTCGTAACGTCGCCCTCAAGGTTGAATATAAGTATTTCAAGCTCGTTAGGTACGACCGTTACCTCACATACCGACGTGCTGTTAACGACCAAGGATAAATGCGACTCGACAAGTCCGTCACCCGATACCTCGTATTCCTCGTATGACCACGTTCTTCCGTTATATACTTTCGATCTCGAGCCCGAGGTAACCGTTATGTGTCGGGGAGTTACAGACAAGGTTCCGTAATCGTAGGATATGTTGTAATTGCCCGTGACGTTCTCTTCACCGTCATATATCTCTATCTTGATAACGTTATCACAGGATCCGACGTCACGAATGCTTGCAACATCTACAGGCCAATAACTATGATACCAAATTATCTCGCCATCCGTTATGCTGAAAGAGTCATACGCGAAATATACGTCCTCATACACCCACGACATTGAATCCGTCTGCACCGTTATAGGTCTCGGGACAACGGTAAGCGTTCCGTATTCGTAGGTTATCTCATAGTTGTAGGAGATATCCCATCCGTTCTCATCGACCACCCAAAAGTCAAGAACGTTATCCACCGTACCCGCATTTTCAATGGAAGTATAGTTGTACATATACAACGAGTGCGATCCCACGAGGTCGATCTCCGATACCACCTCAAAATTAAGATCTTCGTGCACGGTATCGTCGTATATCCACGAATTAGTTGCAGTCGCTACGGTTATTTTTCTCGGGGTGATCGTCAATTCGCCGTAATCAAAGTAAATGTCGTAGTTGTGAGTGACATCGTCATCACCCGATAAAATGCTATACTCAGATACAGTGTTTTCAACCGTTCCCACGTCGATTATCATACCGTCGGTGGTAAGAATAAGCTCGTGACCTGCTACAAGATCATAATACTCTAAACCTATCTCGTCCGTAAACGGCTCCGCGTCAGTCGTAATCCACGAAGACCAAGGGACCACATTATCAAATACCGGATCCCACACGCTGTACCTAGAGTCGGTCAGCCAAGTACCGTCGTACATCTTTTCACTGCTTCCCGTGTATACGTATATGGGACGGCGCAGGATCTCCAGAGTTCCCGTTTCAAAGGTAACATCATAGTTATAGGATATATCCTGATCTCCGTTGAATACGAAGCATTCTCCGATGAGGGAAAGTTGCTCGTATCCTGCGTCAATGCGAGAGCCGGATATTATACCGTCAAATTTCAAAGCGTGTCCGTTTACAAGCTGTGTCGACCAATACGCTACCTCAACATCCACTCCACCCTGAGATTGTCCGTTATAAATCACCTGTACGTCCGTGGGCTTTACGGTTATGGGACGTTTGGTGACTTCAAGAGTACCGTATTCGTACGTTATCTCGTAGTTTTCCATACCCGAATCGAGATCGCTCGATATATCTATTTCGACGACGTTCTTTAGCTCTCCCACATCGGTTATGGTAGTATATGACACTAAGGTTACGGCATCGGTTGCCGGAATACCGTAGTAATAGAAATAAACATCGTCGCCAGGTATGTCGTTGATCACACTGTCATCTACGTTTATTCCAGGATAATCTACGTCTATGTCAGGATAAACTTCATCTATCCACGGCTCGTCTACCTCATATGTTCCGTCCGGCTTTCCGTCCCTATCAAGATCCAAAAATATTTCAAAATCGGGGGCACTGTGCTCTTCACCGTCGTACATAACGCTTAAACTATGGGTACGTATTATTATAGGACGCGGAACAATTGTAATAGTTCCATATTCGTAGGTTATTTCGTAGTTGTCGGTAACGTCATAATATACAACGTCCAGAATACGACAGTCAAAAGCATTGGAAATCGATCCTACGTTTCTGATCTCAGGCTCCGCATCTTCATCAACATCAGAACCTACTACCTGGAAAACAGGTCTGATCACGTGATCTACAGCCAGATTATCACTATAGGTGAAAGGTTCACTGTGATAAGTTCCATCATAAAAGAACTCTGCACTTGCCGTAGTAATGGTTATCGGTCTTTTATTTACCGTCAACTTTCCGTAATCGTAGGAAATGATATAATTTTGCGTCACGTCTCTGCCATCCGAATCAATAACAGACGCCGAAACTTCGTTCTCGTATTCGCCTGCATTTACCACCTCCGTCGCCTTTCCAGACAATAAAGAGTGGCCTGCAACAAGCGTGCCGTTTGACACCTTAATGTCTAACACTCTGTGCGGTTGTCCGTCATAAGTGAATTCCCTGCTCTTGGTAGATACCGTAATATCACGGGGCGTCAGTGTCAAGCTTCCGCTTTTGATAGACAACTCGTAAAAATTTCTCACGTCGTTGCCGTCTTTATCGGTCAAACTGATGATAGGATCGTTTGAAACCGTGCCGACGTCCAGCACATAGTCGTCAAAAACAAGCTCAAGGCGATTTCCCTTGACTACGCTTCCCTCGGTTATCTGATATTCTTCACATATCAACTCATTTCCGTCATATTCCGCAATTTTGCTACCGATCTCCAAAGCCAAGGGACGCTTCGTTATCCTCGAATCGCCCACCGAAACCGAAACATCGTACGCTGCCGTTACGTCGTTGCCCTCCGAATCGACTATAACCACGCTTGAAGCATCCGCAATAGCCGACATCTTCATACTATCTGTACTTATACTCAAAACGTCGAAATCGCACGAGGAAAAGTTATCTCCCCTCTCAAGCTCTGCCGTCGGCATCAGATCATCGCCGTATACCACGGTGTCACAAGGATACACGGTTATGCTCTTTGGCATAATAGTAAAGGTTTCTACCTTTCCGTACCTTTTAGCGCCAAAGGAGGCGTTAGAAACCGTACGCACGTTATATTTACCCGGCATAACGGGCTCTTCGGTGCTCCAGTCGCTCGTGCCGTAGGCGCAGTACTCATACTTTACCGAGGAAAGAAACGCTTTGGAATTGCGCGACATTTTTTCGCCATAAACCATAGTCTTCGGGCAGGCGCCGTCACTAATAATTATTCCTTTAGTAGCGAGAACGGTTATAGTTGCAACCACAATCATGGCTACAGCTATACTTATCTTCACTATATGCTTGAAGATACACCTCATAAAAGAGGCAACCTTATCTATCTTTTTTTGATAATTATCGTATTGCATAAAAACCTGCCCTATCTATACTTTCGTTAGTTCGTTACTCTCAACGTACCTTTTTCAAAGACTATGGCGTAATTCTGGGTTACGTCGTTACCATTTGCATCGTATATGGTAATGCTCTTGACTATATTGTCGGAGCGGCCTCTGTCTGTCTGTGAGCCCTCAACAACGTAATCAAATATGTATTCTTCTTCAACCAGTATTCCGCTTGTAACGAAGATATCATTACAAACGAGTGGCTCTCCCGTATAAGACGCCGTAGCGCTTCCCGCAGTCACGGTAATGCTCCTCGGTTCTATTTCCAGAGATCCCCACTGCTTTACGATCTTGTACATATCGGTAACGTCTTCGTTATTCTCGTTGAATATTTTCACATTGAACGAGTTTTGGGTACTTCCCACGTTTTTGATGTTAGCCAAGATCGACGGGGTTGCTTGATACGTATAATTGGTCGCGTCGAAGTCCGCTCCCATATATACAAGGTTAGACAGATCGCCCTCAAGCGCCGTTCCGTCGTATTCCTTGGAAACGGTTTCACTCGCGAAGTAGAACTCTCCTATATACACGTGCACGACACCCGTCTTGCGCTCGATCTGGAATTCGTGTGTAACGTCCTCGCCAAAAGGATCGTATATTCGAATATCCGCGATAAAGCTCTCGGATTTGCCCGGGTCGGTCCTCTCTCCCGAAACAACGGTAACGAGGGTGTATCCATTATTGATCAGATTCAGAATCGCCGGAGTCATCTGAATCTCGTTTTCTGCCACAAGCGGCTGTCCGTCGTATCTCTTTTCGCAGCTTGATGGAGTCACGGTGATCTTATTGGGATTTTCCTGAATATCACCCGATCCGTCCGAGCCCGTTACTTCAACGAATATCCAGCCCAAGCCGTCTATATAAACCTCTACCCAAGCGTGTGCCTGCATTGCAGTGACCTCTACGGTCTTTCCCGCAACGGCATCGCAAACAAATCCCACGGTGTATCTTGCGGGTATTCCGAGAGCTCTGTACAAAAGCGTCGCTGCGCTTGCATAATGCTGACATATACCCGTCTTGTATTCGTCAAGGAATTTGACTACTATATTGTCCTCTTTATCGAGGGATCTGTCGTATTTGAGATCGTATTTTGCGGATTGCTGAATATATTCGGCAACCGCTTCTATCACACCGGGTGAGCTTGCGGAAAATCCGTTTGCTTCGATTATCTTTTGCATATACCCAAACGTATCAGGGTCTATATCAAGATAATTTTCGTAAACAAAGCTTCTGTATCTTTCCTCGTAATCGTAAAGATCGTAAGGCGTCGTTAAGCCCCTATGTCCTCCGCCAAAGCAAACGAATTCCAAATTTTCATCCTGATATGAAACCGCAATGTCGCTTTCACTCCATAACAATCCGTATGAATAATACGGCACTACCGCCTGCTCGTTCAACACCTCAACGTATACGTTGCTCGGCATTCTGCCTGAATTGAGCATCGCTATCGACGGCAGATACGAAGCCGAGAAGGAACCGTATATAAGCTCGTCGTACTGCTTGGCAGCCGACCACTGTTTTCCGTTATAGCTTCCGAAATTAGTTACTTTGAGGTATATCCTGTCCGTGGAGTCCGACGTTACTTTGTAACATACGGTCTTCTTTCCATCTCCGTTCAAATCTCCCGAACCGATATTTCCGCTGATGTCGAGTTTGCCCGAGCCTCCGTTTCCGTTCCCGTTGCCATTACTGTTTCCGTTGCCAAGTCCGTCGATGTTTATATCCGGGATACCGTCACCGTCAATATCTACGTTCACATCGGGAAGCTTATCCCCATCGATATCTATGTTCAGGTCGGGTATCTTATCTCCGTCACCGTCTATATTCACGTCAGGGATCTTATCTCCATCAAGATCTATATTCAAATCGGGAATCTTATCTCCGTCGAGATCTATATTAAGATCAGATAATCTGTCTCCGTTAAGATCTATATTAAGATCGGACAGCATATCTCCGTTAAGATCTATATTAAGATCAGCCAGAAGGTCGCCGTTAAGATCTATGTTCAGGTCTGATAAAAAATCTCCGTTAAGATCTATATTCAGATCGGGAATCAGGTCGCCGTCAAAATCTATATTCAAGTCGGGCATGCCGTCCTTGTTGATATCAAGATTGAGTCTGGGGTCGTCCTCATCCAAAACGACAAGGCGTCCCTCAACGGGAATGATGTTGAAATTAAAGGAAATATCTTTTCCGCCAACATCATACACGACGACACGGGATATAGTATTCGCCGTCTCACCTATTTCGGTTATTTTTCCCGTTATTTCAACGTCCAACACGTGCCCCGACGGCAACGCGTCCTCGGGAAGCAACATGTACCCACCGTCAAATAGCGGCTGGCCGTCGTATATCTTGGCCCTGGAGTTACTGACGATCGTTATATTGGCGGGCTTTACAGTCAGCGTTCCCGGTTTGCACTCTATATTGTATCGTGACGTTACGTCTTTTCCGTTGGAATCAACTATTACGATCTGCATAAGATTCGGTGTCGTTCCCACGTAGCGTTGACTGCCCGAAAGGGTTACCTGGGCGGTGTGTCCCGGCTTCAGCTCTCCCGAAACCAACGACCACTTAGTACCCGTTAAAGCGGTTCCGTCGTAATAGCTCTCACAGCTTTCCGACTCAAACACCAGCTTGTTTACGTTTTCGGTCAAGCTCGGAAATATCATCACCAGCATCACGCACAATACCGTCACTACACAAAGTATAGCCGCGCTAAGTATGATAATCAATTTTGATCTGTTCATAATTAAAAACTTCTCTATATATAGTTATTGTTTTGCCCCTTTAGGCGTTTCTTTGGAGTCTGTGGATAAAGTCCTTGCACAAGGTCATCTTATCCTGACCGAACAATTCGTCAAGGAACGATATAAGTCCCTCGGCTGAGTTTCTCAGATATATCGGGTTCTGCGTTTCAAGCTTTCTCATTACCTTCTTCGACAATATGTCGTCAAGTGCATCTAGCTCGTCGCCTCCGCAGCTTATATACACCGGAATATACGTTCTTATCTGCTTCATTATTCGGTTTCCGAACGTGATATGGAAATGATCGACAAGATATTTGTCCAGCTGCTCCAGTCTTGCTCTGTTTCTTCTGCTGATATCATATTCCTTTATCGCTTCATCTACTAGCTCCTTGAACTGCTTCGCCGATATATGCATCTTCTCGGTCAACGGTGCCGCAAATCTCTCGCTTCTCGTGTCAAGATTCAACACCATCGCTCTGTCATATACCTTATCCGATATCGCAAACGTCGAGTCGTCGTTGTTTGCCGTTCCGATAAACCACATATTGCTCGGCAGCTTTATTCTTCCCTCGATCAGATTCTTCGGGTCTGTAGGCCATTTGTCAGGCACTACCTCAAGATATCTGTCGTCGGGGTTCGGAAGCTCCAAAAGTGACAAAAATTCAGCAAAATAGTACTCTACTCTCGCAATATTCATCTCGTCGAGCACCGATATGTATATATCCTCACTGTAATTCGCCTCGTACATCTTCTCAAGCAGGAGCGTTTCGTTAAATTTCTTCGTAAACTCGTTATAGTATCCTATAAGGTCAGTCCTTTCCTTCCACATAGGCTGTACGGGTATTACCGTTGACGAATTATCCATAAACGAGCCGAAAGCGTACGCAAGCGAGGTCTTACCTGTTCCCGACATACCCTGAAGTATCAATATATGTGATACCGACATGCCTGCAATAAATCTTCTGATATCCTCGATATCGTAATACAGTCCCAGATTACTTGCAGAGTAGTTCCTGAAATTGTCGCACAGCTCCTTGAGCGTTACTCCTTTATCGTAGCTCGTTCTCATATAGCTCTTCTCATTGCCGTCTATCGTACTCAGCATATAGAAGCGCTCTCCGGTCTCCTCGGGCTCCTCTTTCTTCGTCTTGGGAGCAACTACGTCGGGCATATGCGTTACCACCGTCTTCGTCTCAGGCTTCATCAGGAGCATAACCGCAATCAGCGCGATAAGAAGGATCGGAATCGCGATCATAAATATTATTATCGCCCTGACGTGCTGTGGGCGCACTGCACCGTTCAGCATAGAGCTAAGGTCTGCCGTGCTCAGCGCGTATGCCAACAAAAGCGTGGCAACTGCAACCGCGATCATCAAAAATATCCACTTTTTGTCTATCTTTTTATTTCCCATAACAATTATTCAAGACCGTCACTGTCGTCTTTCGTTTTCTTAAAATTTTCAATCTTGAGCGTATTCTTTCTTATCTTCTTCTTAGTCTTTTGCCATTCCTTCTTATAGAAGCGCAGAAAGGCGTTGTACTGCTTTTCGAGCTCGTCAAAGCTCTCCTTATCGGTGAAATCGCCCAATTCTTCTCCTCGGCGGGCACGCACCCCGTTCGCGATCGCCTCTGCCAAGAGAAATCTCTCGTATAGCTGATCGTATTTCTCGGTCTTTTTGGCTAATTCGTCGCGTACCGACTGCGATACTGCCCTCTCACGATCAAGCTGTGCGGCAAAGTCGTTTTCCATTTTGCCAATGTGCAAGCGGATCTCCTCAAGCTCTTTTTCATGGCGCTCGTTGTTGACGCGGAGCTCATCTCTGTGAGTTTGGCAAAGAGCATCCATATCGCTCTGATGTTGCTTTTGAAGGAGGGCTTTTTCCGCCAAGTGATTGTGCTTTTCCTCGTTCAGCTCCTGCTTGACAAGATCTACCGCCTCGGTCAGCTCGCCGATCTTGGCGATATGCTCACGCTCGGCGGCCTTCATAGCCGATATTTCATTTCTGAGCGCCTCGATCTTTGCGCACTCGGCGTCAAGGGCGCGCACGTGCTTTTCTAAAGCAAGTATATATTCCTCAACGCTCACGTCGGACTTCTTGAGTCTTCTTGAGAGCGCCTCGAGCTGCTCGGTCTTTTTTCTGAGCTCCTCTAGCTTGCGGCGGCTTTCATTTTCTATATAACGGTCCTTGAGCTCGGAGGTTATACCGAGTCCGTACTCGTAGGTTATAAAAGATATCAAAGCGCTACAATCGGCAAGCTCTGCCGCAAGGTTATCGTTAAAGGGAGAGATGGTGAGCGCCTCGTTTTCAACGGAATAGCCCACCTTGTCGTAAGCTATTATAAAATCGTAAAGCTTGACCGCGCCCTTGAAGTTGTTATCCATCTTCAATACGTTGGTCTTGGTTATCGGGGGCTTGAGCATAGCCACCTTTGACGCGTATTCCATAAGCGGAGTCGCCAAAAATGCCAATATAGTCTTAAGAATGATGTCTATTCGGTCGATAAGCGGCTTTGCCTTATTGTTGTTGCTCAGGTATCTGTCGTCGCGGCGCTCTTCCTTGAGATCTAAGACGAATGTCATCTTTCTCTTTGCGGACGATACGGTCTTATTCATAGTAAGCGCGCCGTCGTATTTATTTGTAAGATCCAGGATCTTATTATATCTCAGCGTGACAAAATCGCGAAGATAGCACAGCAGCATATACAGAAAACGGTTTTCGTACACGGTATAATCGTTGAGTCGCTCTACCGAAAAGAGCTTATCGGGCACGATATCGTTTTCGTCCTCGGGCACGTGAGTGATGAGATTTCCGTGTCTTGCCAGGTGCTGTACAGATTCCTTGGACACGTTCTTCACCTTCTCTATCGGAATGACCTCGCCGTTGGAGCGTATAAACTGACGCTCCTCCTTGATGGCCTTTTCGATATGTATAAGACCTTCCTCAATAGCGCATATCCAATCCTCGTCGACGGTGCACTTTGCGCGCGTTACGACTATTTTGTCATCCTCGGCGTCAGCCGCGGCGATAGCCGCGTTTAGCATCGCACACTGTCGGACACTATTCGTTGTGTTTCGCAACTCGAGCAGTGCTCGATAATATGTATCTAACTCGTTCATACGGTAATTTCCTTTTTAGGCGTTTCTCTGGAGTCTGTGGATAAAGTCCTTGCACAAGGTCATCTTATCCTGACCGAACAATTCGTCAAGGAACGATATAAGTCCCTCGGCTGAGTTTCTCAGATATATCGGGTTCTGCGTTTCAAGCTTTCTCATTACCTTCTTCGACAATATGTCGTCAAGTGCATCTAGCTCGTCGCCTCCGCAGCTTATATACACCGGAATATACGTTCTTATCTGCTTCATTATTCGGTTTCCGAACGTGATATGGAAATGATCGACAAGATATTTGTCCAGCTGCTCCAGTCTTGCTCTGTTTCTTCTGCTGATATCATATTCCTTTATCGCTTCATCTACTAGCTCCTTGAACTGCTTCGCCGATATATGCATCTTCTCGGTCAACGGTGCCGCAAATCTCTCGCTTCTCGTGTCAAGATTCAACACCATCGCTCTGTCATATACCTTATCCGATATCGCAAACGTCGAGTCGTCGTTGTTTGCCGTTCCGATAAACCACATATTGCTCGGCAGCTTTATTCTTCCCTCGATCAGATTCTTCGGGTCTGTAGGCCATTTGTCAGGCACTACCTCAAGATATCTGTCGTCGGGGTTCGGAAGCTCCAAAAGTGACAAAAATTCAGCAAAATAGTACTCTACTCTCGCAATATTCATCTCGTCGAGCACCGATATGTATATATCCTCACTGTAATTCGCCTCGTACATCTTCTCAAGCAGGAGCGTTTCGTTAAATTTCTTCGTAAACTCGTTATAGTATCCTATAAGGTCAGTCCTTTCCTTCCACATAGGCTGTACGGGTATTACCGTTGACGAATTATCCATAAACGAGCCGAAAGCGTACGCAAGCGAGGTCTTACCTGTTCCCGACATACCCTGAAGTATCAATATATGTGATACCGACATGCCTGCAATAAATCTTCTGATATCCTCGATATCGTAATACAGTCCCAGATTACTTGCAGAGTAGTTCCTGAAATTGTCGCACAGCTCCTTGAGCGTTACTCCTTTATCGTAGCTCGTTCTCATATAACTCTTCTCATTGCCGTCTATCGTACTCAGCATATAGAAGCGCTCTCCGGTCTCCTCGGGCTCCTCTTTCTTCGTTTTGGGGGCTGCCGCGCCGTCATAAGAAATCTTATACTCTACCGCGCCCGACTGACCTCTTTCCTTAATGATAATGGCGATAACTATGACCGCTATTGCCGCTAGCACTACGAAGAGATAAGTAAAGATCGCACCGGGAGAAGACAAAAGATCAGTAAGCGACATAAATGCGGCTGGAATTGAGCCAAACGCGTTGGCCATTGTAAAGTTTAGCATTTGCGATCTCCTTAATCCTGATCTTTATTTGAATCTTCGCTATCAGAGGGCGATTGATCTTCATTTACGTCTGCGGTATCCTCTGCCAAGTCAACGGCCTCGGCTACGTCTGCCTTATCATCTTCTGTCGTTTTGACCTCGTATTCGATATCCGAATTCTGAACTGTCTCGGGCTGTGAATAGCTGTCTTTTTTATAGGTTTCGGCATCCTTGATCACCTCGGCGCACTTCATCATATCGTCGTCACCGAAAACCGAATCAAATATCTCAACGATCGAGTCTCCCGACTCGGTCTTCTTGCCGCTTGTCACGAACAGAATCGAGGGCATGATCTTTACCGCCAGAGCCATATCAACGCTCTGCTTTATTTCGAGCCCTGCTGCCATCAGCGCTGCCGCACTCTTTTCAAATGCCAAACACATCTTGTTGTTTATCGCAAATTCGGGCGCAATGCTCTTTACGCGCTTTTCAAGAGAGTCTATCTTCTTCCAGAGCTCCTCACCTATAACGTAACGGTTTACGGCACGCTCACTTATGTAGTCCAGCTGATAATAATAGAAATTGCCAAAATCCGAGTGTTTATTCGAGGGTGTGCTCTTTGAGATCGAGATACGATTTACCGTTGCTATCTCAGAGAGAAAGTCGGGGATCATATCGTAGGATTCACCAATAGCAAGGTTTATCGCAAACCATATATTCTTGGGTATATAGTACGCCGTTTCCTTATTACGCTCGTTATGCGCGACCACCGAGGTATATCCAAACGGATTCTTCGCATGCTTAACGTAAGGAGCAAAGTACACCATCATATCCTCTGATTTAACACCGTCGAGCGCGGCTATATGCAGCTTTTCCTTGACGTTCAAGGCGCTTTCGATAGCATAAGTCATATTCTTCTTGACACGGTGTCCCTCTTCATCTACTGCGAAAAGGGCGCTTTCCTCGTTAACATACGAAGGATCAACCTTATCAATGTAGGTCTTCGTTCCGAAATATTCGGAGAGCGCCGATATCAAGCTCTTGAAATCCTCCGAGCTCATATCCTTGAATACCAACATTCTCGAAGCGGAAACAGACGCGAAAATGCCCTTCACCACTTCATCGTCAAGCATAAGCCCTCTCTCAAGCGCAAAAACCTTGAACTCCTTGGTCGCACGGGCGAAATCCAGCTTTTTGTCTACGTATTTGAGCGACTCGTCGTAGCTCTTGTGCTCCTTTACGGTAACCTGTTGCGTGTCGTTCTGATTTTCCGACACTGCGTCAAATTCGGTTCTGAACATATTTTCCGCAGAGAATTCCTCAAGCTTTTCAGCGTCTTCAAAGTGCTTCTGATTTTCCTTGGCTATCATTTCGCGCTCTTTAGCATATGCCTTGTTCTTCTCAACCGCGTCAACGATAAAGAAAATTATTCCCGTTACCGCAAGTATCGCGGTAAGCACTCCCAAAAACGTCGCAGACGACGTTAATGCGTTATATACACCGAGAGCTATCGCCAGGACGCTCGCTCCTATTCCGCATACTATATTTTTTATGGATCTCTTCATAAGTTTGTAACCTGCCTCTAAAGTATATTTGTCACCTATAATGTTTGATTCGGTCTGAAGATACTCGTAAAGCTTATCTTCCGATCCTGCGCTTACGGTTTCACTTCCACCGTGAATTTTAGTACTCAGCTTTATATCGGTTGAGGACGAACCCACGTAAACGGTGTACGTTCCCTTTTCAACTATCATGCTGTTACTGTTCTCGTCGAATACCGCAGGAAGCTCAATTTCTACACTGACACGCTTGCTTTCCTTGACGTTAAGGTCGACAATGGCGTATCCGCACAGCTCACGAGCAGGTCGTATCAATCGAGAATCCTTCGATCCCACGTATATCTGGGCGACCTCTCTGCCTGCACGCTTACCCGTATTAGTAACCGTGAAGCTGACCGTATTGCCGCTCACCTCAAGCTTTGAATAAGCGAATTTCGTATATGAAAGCCCGTGTCCGAACGGATATTTTTCCTGAAGACCCGCAGTTGTATAATATCTGTATCCCACGAATCTACCCGATTTAACGCCGTATTTATCGCGATACGACAAATGCTTCTCTGAATATCCGTCAATATCGGAATAAAGCGTATACGGCAATCGGCCCAAGGGCTCGGACTTGCCAAGCAGCGTATCAATTATCACGGAAGCGTCGTTTCTCACTCCAAAGGGTGCCAGCATAACCGCACAGAAAGGCTCCGCAAACGCCATATCAACACCATATCCGGTTTCCAAAACCACGATGACCTTTTTGGCATGAGGAATTAGCCTATCTGCCAATTCAAGCTGATTTGCGGGCAAAGATACTTTATGCGATAAGGAAATATCGTTTCCTCGCTTTTCGCCGTGTCCCACGAACAAGATCGTCAGATCGCACGTGCCGACTGCCGAAAGTGCCTCAAGGCAATCGTCATCGCTTGTCGCGACGTCCTTAGTAAAATCATACCCCCTTGCCTTTTCTACCTTACCGACTCCGTTAGCTAAAAGCTGTGCCTCACATCTGTCAAGAAGACCGCTTTCATCCGCTATACCGCTTATCAGAGCGACCGAGGATACGTTTTTTATATTCAAGGGAAGCATTGCGCCTTCGTTCTTCAAAAGAACCACGGAGCTTCTTGTCGCGCGCAACGCAAGCTGTTCCTTTTGATCGGGAAGGAGCCTTTTGCCCTTCTCCGCATCCGATTTAAGCAGGAAAGTGAATAATCTTTCAAGAGCAGCGTCAATAAGCTCGGGGGAGATCGCTCTGCCCGCTTTTATCTCGGCTTCAACCTCGCCCATAGTGACCTCACCCGACTCCTGCTTCTTTTGAAGCTTATAGTAGGTTTTAAGAGCGTTTTCAAGGGCTGATTGCGAGCCCTTAAGGCATATTCCTCCATTTACGAGGAACGGCACGGTGTCTTCCGCAGAAACGCGCTTTGCTACTACGCAAGTACCGCTAGGCACGTTACCCATTTTCTCGTCCGATAAATATGCATTTTCGTTTGAATATTCATTTGCAAGAATACGTCTATCGGTAATTACCGCAGGCGCCTGTCCGTCAATAAGAGTGCGCTTGAACGGCTCTATCAAAAACTCGTGCAAGACTGCCCTTGAAGGCGAGGCATCCATCCACTCGACGTCAGTATCCGACAGATAATATCCCGACACAGCCGCCGCAGAGCCCGCGTACTTTACCCCGCGCGCGAACTCGGTCGCAAGCGACCGTGAAAGATATATATCCTCCGACATTTCGTTTCTGTAGGGAGATAGCTTCACCTTTGCACCCGGTGTTAATATCACGCTTGATGCCGAGCTTGCAGCGGAAAGCGCGACCTCCCCCGACAGCTCGTATATAAGCTTATTGTCCCATGAATGAGCCAACGCCTGAGGCGAAGGATATTTTCCGTCCTTTAGCATACGTCGCATATTGAGAACGGCAAATCCCGGGATCCCCAGACGCACTCTCTCTCCGTCTGACAAGGACATAACATCGGTGAGTATCCTCACCTTGTCGTCGTCCTTAATGCTTGAGATCATACTGTTATATTTGAACATCGTTTTCTCCAAAGTAAAATAAGGTTTGTTTACCACGCTGAAAATCTTGACCTATCAAAGAAGAGATATAACGGTCAATGCTGTGATGAGCAGCAGCAATGCTCCTACCATCAAAGTCGCCGTCGGCTTGAACTGCGACATATCAAATCGGCTTGCCGAAAATCCAAAATCAAAAATTTTCGATCTGCGTTCGGTTTTCTTGGGAAAATAATATGCATACGCTCTTTTTCCCGTGACCTTATAAATATATTTATCCGACTTAGCCCTTACGAAGTGGATCCTGAAATCAACGCATTCGTCCGACAAGGGTATTCCCTTGCTCGACGAAAACATCGCTCCCGCCTCGGCGTTTATATCGTCATATGACAGTCGGCGATCCCTTATCACCGCGCCGTCGCGGTCAAGCTCCGTAAGCACGAAGCTGACGGTTCTCAACACAGTTTCAGTATCGTTCGAGCATCTCAAAATCAGGTGCTTGACACCTTCTCTGTAAACGAACATAAATTGCTTGACACTGACAAATCCATCCGCTTGCGGATATTTGTAAATTCCCTTTACCGTGATCTTATCTATTTCACTCATTTTATCTTAAGACCGCCTTTTCTTTTTTTGAGGAACATAGCGCCCAATCCAACGGCACTTATTACCACCGCCGCAACAAATACGAATGCTCCGCTTATTTCCAATGCCGAATCTCCCATCAGATACACTCTAACGAGATTTACCGCCTTAAGCATCATCGCTCTTATTATAAACGCTTCTATGACCGTAAGCACGACGACAAGTCCGCCAAAAGCTATTCCCTTTTTCTTGTCAAGCGTCAGTTGTGTAGCGCTATCTATCTTTTTTTCATTGACCGCATCAAGCATAAGCGTTACGTACGAGGTCTCCTTGGGCAAAGCAACGCGCCTTGTGCAACCCGCGGGCCCTATGACATCAGTGGTCTTAAGCACCTCTATCACCTTGCCGTGTCTGTCAAACACGGCCACGGAATACGATATCCGTTCAACACCGTCGGTGGCCTTACACCTTATGTATTTCACCCCGTTGTCAACAAAGAGTATATACGAGCTTACGTATTTTCTCAACGTTGGGTGCGGTTCATAAAGTATTCCTCTACCGCTCGGATACGTATATTTATTAAGACCTCTGTCCTGCACGGAACATCTTAAGCGCAAGAGCCACGAAGGCAACACCGAGCCCACGGCAAAAACATATATAGCTATGCTTATAAGGCACAGCAATATCTCGAACAAGTCTTTGAGTATGGTATCAAACATATGATCTCTCCAAAACAACTGATTTTAATTTGATCAGTTTCCTTGATAATATTTATCGAAAAATTCCTGCATTTGTTCGGCGGTAATGTATCCGTCCGAATTAGGTATATCGGTCAGCATAGCGTCCGCAACGACCTTTGCCACCTCTGTGGGAATATCAACGCCGTAATCCTGCAAATATTCCACCGTATAATTAGCAAGGTCCTCAACCTTCTTCTCGTGGGTCTGACCGTTCATACGGTTGAACTGCTCCGCGATGTCTTCCATCAATCCGTAATACTCCGCAACGTCATATCCGTCAAACTTAAGGGTATTGACCAAGGAATTCATAGCAAACAGGTGAAGTGAATCTACCAAATGAGCGGTCCTTGGATTCTTTTCCAATTCACCGATAAGATCGTTCAAAAAGCTGCCGTCCTCCATCATCGCCATTATAGCCATATAATCCCCGTCGGTTTGGAGAAGCCCTGAATTCATTATTATGTCGCATACACGCATGAACGTTGAAAGATCCGAGCTGACCGTATCAGGCGTCGTGGTAGCCAAAACCGAGAGGATACTGTCACAAAACGAAGATATCGAATAGTTGAAATCAGGTCTTGGTATACCTATAAAATCCTCTCTCATAACCCAACTCTGCGACGCTGAGGATACTACGGATGAAGACAACAGACTCAAAAAATAAGAATCGTCTAACGCCACGCATATATTTTCAAGCTTTTCTACGTGCTCGGTGCTAAAGCTGCCGATGTCAGTAAGTGCGGGGGCGACCTCTGAGAGATCCTGCATTATATTTGAAACCGACTCGATCTCCTGTGTCAATATTACCGTATGTCCGTCGATCTCTGCCCTGGCGCTCATATCATATATAGCTTTGCCTCCGCAATAATACATTACAGTGCCTGCAAAGTCGTTGGCATAATCGGACACGATGTCGATCGCGCTCTTTGAGCTACCCTCCTCTGAGTAGTCGGCGCTGCGAGCGTCTGCCTGATCATCATTTTCCTGCTCTCGTACAGCTCCCCTTCTGTCGCCGTATATCATAGTTGTAACCGAATCGACCGCCTTAAGCGTACCTATTATAGGTGAAAACAGTATCAGCACGGTAAGAAATCCCGTTATGCCTCCCACAACGGCGCCTATTTTTTTATCGTTGCGCTTATACCAGCCGTCATTCTCTCCAACGCGGTACTCGGTCTTATCGACACCTTGAAGGGCCTTTTTATAAACGATCGACATGACGATGTGGCATATCAGCCTCAGGATCAAAAACACGATCAAAAATATTATCGGAGATACTATCATAGCTACGATCGCACTCACTACAGCATCAAGCCGTCCAATGCTTCCAAGCAAGGAACCGATAGATTCATTTGATTGCAGCAGCGATATTACCGCATTACCTACCGAAGAAGCATAAACGCGCGAAGAAAGGAGAGCTCCTATGCAAAGCGAGAAAATAACACACAAAAGAGAAACGAATGCTTTCGTACTTCCTCTGCGATGTCCGTTATACGCGCCCTTGCCCACGCTGAAGGCAATTGCTATTATTGATACGAGTGAAAAGATTGTGAACGTCATTTTATCTCCATTCTATTACGAGATCGGATTTTTCAGAGCCGAAAGTCCGACCTAATATTGCATATATTTTGATCCCGAGGTTACCCTCTGGGTACAGATGGATTAATTATAACTCTTGAAGAAAGATTTGTCAATATCAAATTGTCCAAAAAACCCTTTTTGCTAGGTTGAAAAAGCCTTTCATACATAAAAAAATGCCAAACGAGAACGTCGTTTGGCATTTTTTATTTCAACAGATTACATCCACAATGCCGCGGCACCCATAATTCCTGCGTCGTTTTCAAGCATTGCAGTGACTACCTTGACCTGCGGGCCCTTAGTACCCGCGTAAATGTCTCGGTCAAGCACTGCCTGGATGGGCTTGATCAGAGAATCTCCCTGCTTGCAGACACCGCCGCCGAGGATAACTGCCTCGGGTCTGAACATATTGGCAATATTGGCAATTCCCGCACCGAGCATTTCGATATAGTTGTCAACGACACCTCTTGCACTCTCGTCGACGTCATAGTAGTCGAACGGTGTCTTGCCGTTGACATTTTCTATATCTCCGATCTCCCACATTTTACTGTCCTTATTAGCAAGCATAGCGCGCTTTGTGTCACGGATCAACGCGGTTGCCGAAGCATAGGTCTCAAGGCATCCGCGACGGCCGCAGGTGCACTGCTCGCCGCCCGCAACGATCACCGCGTGGCCAAGCTCCGCGCCTGCCGAACGGTTACCCTCAAAGAGCTTTCCGTTTATGATTATTCCGCCGCCGACACCCGTGCCGAGCGTGAGCATAACGGTATTGTTGTAGTCCTTGCCACAGCCAAACTTGGTCTCTCCAAGTGCGGCAACGTTAGCGTCGTTTGCGATCCTTACGGGGAGTCCGACGAGCTGCTCGAGCTCCTTCGAGATAGAGAAATCCTCCCAACCGAGATTGTTGGAGTAGATGACCTCTCCTTGCTCGCTATCGATCATTCCCGGAACACCCATACCGATGCCCTCTACGTCGTTTGCGGTCATATTTGCCTTTTTGAGCAAGGACTTGCAAAGGCTTGCGATATTCTTCAAAACAGTTTCGGAGCCGCCCGCGCTCTCGGTAGGAACCTTATCGTTGACGATTATTTTGCCCTCGTCGTCGATAATTCCACCCTTGATGAACGTGCCTCCGAGGTCGATTCCGATGTAATACTTGCGAATTTCAGTCATAATGATCTCCATTTCTCCTTTGAGTGTATATTTTCCGTAGTTTGCGGGGATAAAATAGCTGTCTCCGACGGTTATTTTCTGTCCGTCGATCTCGCCTTCTCCCTTTACACAACAGATGCATGCAAAGGTCTTTTCGTTTGTATAGAAGATCTCGTTTTTCACGGATATTTTGCGCACGTTAAAATACTTGCTGACTCCAAGCAGGTCGCCGCCGAGTGAAAGCCTTTCGAATTTGTCAAGATTTGTGACACGGAGCGCCTTTTCGACGTGAAGCTCTCGTTCGTTGCCGTTTGCGTCCTTTCTGCCGTAGTCATAGACGCGGTAGGTGAGGTTACTGTTCTGCTGTATCTCGCAGATCAGACAACCCTTGCCGATTGCGTGGATCGTTCCCGAGGGAATGAAATAGCACTCTCCTGCTTTGACCTCATAGAAGTTGAGCAGGTCGGTAAGTCTCTTTTCAGCAATGGCTTTTTCATATTCTTCCTTTGTGACGCTTTCGCGGAATCCGAGATAGATGCCAGCTCCCTGATCTGCTTCGACGATGTACCACATTTCAGTTTTGCCGAAGGAATTTTCATTCTTCAGCGCATATTCGTCCGAGGGGTGCACCTGAACCGAAAGGTCCTGCTTGGCATCGATGAATTTTATAAGCACGGGAAAGAAGGAAAAGTCCTTTACGTGCTCGCCGAGGTCGGCGTCCGTTGCCGTCTGTGCAAGAGTTTTACCGTCCGAGAGCTTTGTCATACCGTCCTTGTGAAATGACAGCTCCCAGCTCTCCGCACAGGGTGTTTTTTCGGTCTCCTTGCCGTAGATTTCTTTTAGTTTGTTTCCTCCCCAAAGGTAGTCCTTACATTCGGGGTAAAGCTTTTGTATTTTCATAACGAGCTCCGTTCTTTGTATTTATAGATATATTGTATCATAAATCTTGCTCTATTTCAAGGATTTCGTCAAAAATTCCGAACTTAAATTTTCGGCAGGGATTTTATACGAAAAACCACGCTATCCGACAGTGAATCGCGTGGTTTTTGCGTGTTCAAATTATTTTTTTACGACTCCGATGAGTGCGAAGATGGCAAAAACGGCAAGGTCGGTCACAACAACGGTCGATCCGACGGGTGTGCTTGCCACGATCGAGATCAAAATGCCGATCAGGGCGCAGACGACCGAGATGATCGCCGAGCAGATCACAACTCCGCGAAAGCTCTTGAAAAGTCGCATCGCCGAAAGCGCGGGAAAGATGATCAGCGCCGAAACGAGAAGCGAGCCGACGAGATTCATCGCAAGCACGATTATCACGGCAATGACCACCGCGATCATCAGATTATAGGCTTTGGCACGTATCCCCGTTGCCTGAGCAAAGCTTTCGTCGAACGTGACCGCGAAGATCTTGTTATAAAAGACGATAAATACCGTTAAAACGAGCGCCGAGAGGATAAGGCAGGTCCAAACGTCGCCTCTGCTCAAGGTGAGGATCGAGGTCGAGCCGAAAAGAGTGCTGCAGACGTCGCCCGAGACGTTTGCTGATGTTGAAAAGACGTTTTGCAAGAGATAACCCACCGCAAGCGCGCCGACCGAGATCATTGCTATGGCGGCGTCTCCCTTGAGCTTGGAGCCCTGCCCCATTGAGAGCAATATGATCGCCGAAGCCACGGTGACAGGCAAAACGAGTGCCATTTGCTCGGTCAGACCGACCACCGCCGCCACCGACATCGCGCCGAAGGCAACGTGGGAAAGTCCGTCTCCGATAAAGGAAAATCGCTTGAGAACAAGCGTCACTCCAAGCAAGGACGAGCAGAGGGCGATCAGGACACCGACTATCAGGGCATTGCGGACGAAGTCGAAGCGCAGATACGTCGCAAGCTTATCAAAAATTTCGATCATACTCCCTCTCCTCCCTGCGAAAACTCTTGTCTGATGCCGCTTTTTAGGTAATCCTCGGTCTTGCCGAAGAAAAGCGGCTTATGACTGACGTGAAGGATATGGCTCGCGTATTTTACGGCTGCGGAGATGTCGTGCGAGATCATAATAACCGTTATTCCGTACTCCTTGTTGAGCTTATCTATCTGCTCGTAAAGCTCCGAGGTCGCCTTGGGGTCGAGTCCCGCGACGGGCTCGTCCAAAAGCAGCATTTTCGAGGTAGCGCAAAGCGCTCTTGCAAGCAACACTCTTTGCTGCTGACCGCCCGAAAGCTCGCGGTAGCAACGATCCGACAGATGTGATATACCCATTTTCTCCATATTCTCGCGTGCGAGTGCTTTTTCTTTCTTGGTATAAAACGGGCGCAAGCCGCATTTATTGAGGCATCCCGAAAGGACTATCTCAAATACCGATGCAGGAAAATCCCTTTGCACCTCGGTCTGCTGAGGAAGATAGCCGATCTCGTTTCGCTTAAGTCCCTCCCCCGTGAAGATCTTGCCCGACAAGGCAGGTCTTAAGTGAAGTATAGTCTTCATCAGGGTGGTCTTACCCGAGCCGTTCTCACCGACTATGCAGAGATAGTCGCCCGAATTCACCTCGAAATCGAGTCCCTCGACCACGGTCGTATTTTCATATCCCAACGTCACGTTCTGAACTGTTAGTAACGCCATTAAATTCTCCATTCTGCCGCCCGTGCGGCTTTTTTCAATTAAGCGCTATTTTAAGCACTTCAAGATTTTCTTTCATTACCGAAAGATAGGTGATTCCGTTTTCAATGTCCGACGCGGTCACCGACTGCATCGAATTCAGGGTGCGAACCTCTACTTTCTTTGCCGACGAATTTTCTATGACGGTACGCGCAAGCTTGCCGTCCGAGCCGTCGATCACGAAAAGGCTTCCGACTCCCGAGGCTTCAAGCTTGTCCACGAGAAACGCAATAGTTTCAAAGCTCGCCTCGGTCTCGGTGCTGCAGCCCGAAAATGCGGCGTAATATTCCAGAGAATAGTCGTCAACGAGGTATCGGAACGGAAAACGGTCGGCAAATATCAGGGTGCTGAATTTTGCACTCTCGATCGCCGTTTTATATTCCCCGTCGAGCACCGATAGCTGCTCGCAATAGCGGGCCGCGTTTTCGGTATACTCGTCGGCATTGTCGTGGTCGATCTCGGAAAGCCTGTTTGCTATATATTCACAGCACTTTCTCGCGTTTTCGAGCGAGAGCCAGACATGCTCGTCGACAGCTTGTCCGTGATCGTCTTCGCTGTGCTCGTGGTCGTGCTCCATACCGTCCGCTATCTCCTCCTCTACCACTCGGTCGGCAAGGACCTCGGTGAGATTTATCACGGTCATTTCGTCGTTCGCTGCGTTTTTCAGGGCGTCCTCCACCCAGCTTTCGCTATTTCCTCCGACGTATATGAAAAGATCGCACTCCGATATCGTCACAAGGTCGGCGACCGACGGCTGATAATTGTGAATATCCGTACCGTTTCGCAAAAGCAAGGTGATCTCCGAGTCCTCCGCGCGCTCGCCGAGTATCTGCATTACCCAATCGTATTCGGGGAAAATTGTTACTACTATATTGAGTCCGTCGTGATCTTTCTGTACGTTGTCACACGACACCGCGCACGTGATCAGTATTACCACGAGTGCGACCAATAGTATTTTCGTGATATTCCTTATGCCTGACATTTTTTACACGTGCCGTAGAGAACGGTCTTCTCCTTGTTTATATGAAAGCCCTCCGCTGCAGAGAGTGCCGCCTGCATCTTGCGCTCGCTTTCGGCGTTCATGTGGAAGACCTTTCCACATTCCACGCAGGTCAGATGTATAGAATTGGCGCAGTGCTCCTTATCGATGAAGCGATAAAGCAGGTCGCGGCTGTCTTTGTTTATCTGACAGCGCACCACTCCCTCCTCTTTCATGCTTGCAAGGTTTCTGTATATCGCGCTCAAGCTGATGCCCTGATCCGCTAAAAATGAGTGTATCTCTTTGACGGTAAAGTATTCGTGGGGGTGGTCGCAAAAAAACTCATACAATATTTTTCTCTGTTCGGTATGATACTGAGCCATTGATTTGCCTCCAAATATGCGAATGATTTGCAAATATTTTACCACAGATCAATCAATTTGTCAAGGGCTTTTGCGAACTGTTCGCAAATTTTTAGTTGGTTTTTTCCTCTGAATTATCTTGCTTCAACGTGGTCAGAAAGATGCAAAATGCGAAGGCATATATGCCGATCCCCGACGATATTTTCAGCATCAGATAGAGAGCCATAGTCCAGATAGCAAAAAGCGAGATCGCGGTGGTGACCGACAAAAATCTTTCCGCAAATCCCTCATTTGAAATCGCAGCGACGGCACAATACAGCACTCTGCCGCCGTCAAGCTTTGCTATCGGCACAAGGTTTGTGACCGCGTGTACGAGCGAGGATACCGCAAAAAAACCAAGATAGCCCAGCGTGTCGCTCTGCCCCGACTCCAACAGCTCCGACGCTTTTTCAAAAAGCTCGAGTGCCGAAGCTCCACTTGCTCTTGAAATAGCGAAAATTATCGCGGCGGAGACAAGATTTGCCAGTGGGCCTGCCAGGGCGAGAAAAAACTCGCTTTTATACGAGATCAAGCGCGCGTCGGTCTCTATTTTTGCGCCGAATATGCCGAATTTTATCTCTTTTAGCTTGATCTTTTGCATTTTTGCCGCCAAAATATGTCCTGCCTCGTGCAAAAGTGCCGCCAAAGCGTATATGACAAAGGGTTTTACTCCGTTACATATCATTAATGCCAGAAACAGCAGAATTCCACCAAGTCCGTATCTGATCTTTCTCAAAATTATCTCTCCGATCACGTTTTTTATTAATTTATGTCGGCGCAGAAAAGAATATTTATATTTTTTGTGAAATTACTTGACAATCACGCGACCGTATGATATGATATAATATGTTAAAAAATATATTATCAAAATTGCGACTTTTTGAAAGGAATTTGATTTATGAATCTTCAGATCAAGGACGAGCTTATTCCCGGTACAAAGCTTCTTCGCTCGGAAATGGGCGGTGTTACGGGACTTGAATTTCTCTCTAAAATCTTCTTTATCTCAAACGGAGTTATGCTCACGCAGATACGCGAAATCTCGGGCATTGACGGTACTACCCTGCAAAACTGGACCAAGCGCGGCTGGGTAATGAATTCAAAGCTGAAAAAATACAGCATCGATCAGGTTGCACACATTCTTATTATCAATATGCTTCGCTCTTGCATGCAGCTTGATAAGATCGCGTTCCTCATCGAATACATTAACGGAAAGCTCGACGACGCAAGCGACGATATCATCGAGGACTCGGTGCTCTACGACTATATATGCCGAGTTCTTGACAGACTTATGACCTATGAGGTCTGCTCTCTCGGCTCGGTTCGCGTTGCTATTGAGGAGGAGACCAAGGACTATCAGGAAAAGATGCCCGGTGCGAGAGAAAGACTCTCCCAGGCGCTTGAAATAATAGTTGTTGCATACTACGCTTCGCTCATCAAGAGACATTCCGACGCTATGCTCTCAGAGCTTTGCTACGGAAAAACGTTTTAAGGTATGAAAAAGGCAAGGATCTTCGACGTTGCCGTCGATTCGTTGATATACCTATTCTCTATGCTCGCCGCTTGTCTCGTTTGCATGTGCGCCGAGATATTGCTTGTAAAGATCGTGGACGTGTGCGTAGCGATCGATTACTTTACGCTGTGCATCATCCGCACGGTGATATACACGCTTGGAGTAAACGCAACCCTTTCCGCTGTCGCTTATCGCGACGGATACAAGAGTGCAAAATGTTCAATAATAGGAACGTTTATCTCCTGTGCTCTCGCCTCGGTTATTCATTTTCTTTTCAGCCTTCTTTTTGGCTTTGAGGCGTTTTGTTCAGGTGGTGTACGCTTTATCACGGGATTGGTCAAGTTCGGCGAGTCGTTGTCGGAAAGCTCTATGATAGCAAGACTGCACCCAGCAGACTTCGTTGCGGTATTTTTCATCAACAGCTTGGTTTATTGCATTCTGATGACGGTATTCAAAAAGGTCGGCGAAAGGAACAGGCTTATCGACCGCAAGCAGCTTACGGGCTCGGCGTCTTCGTCTGTCGCGGACGACAGGTCGGACAATTAAAAATCTATTGAGGTAGAAATGGTACTCGAAAATAACAAGGATAGAATTATAATCAAGGCGAAAAGCAAGCCTATGATCTCGGTGCCCGAGGGGGAGATCGATCAGAAGCAGCTGCTTTTCGATATCTGCGAGGCAATTCGCGAGGGCGGATACGACCCCGTATCGCAGATAGTGGGATACATTATCTCGGAAGACCCCACCCACATTACGAATTACAAAAACGCAAGAACACTTATTGGAAAGCTGGAGCGCGACGAGCTGCTCAAGCAGATGGTACAGAGCTACATTGACTCTGTCGCCGACGAGATAGATTCACGAAATTTAAGGAAATGACTTTATCAAATTTTAGAATTATCACAAGGGACGGTCAGGTCGACTCCCCGCCCTTAGGTAACAGCGTTGTGGCGCTTGGAACCTTTGACGGCGTTCACATAGCGCATCGCGCTCTTTTGGAAAGTGCAATAGAGCTTGCAGAACGCGTGGGGGCAAAGCTGGTTGGCGCGTGGTGTTTCTCTATGCCGCCTGCTTCGTTTATTCTCAAAACGAAGGTGCCTATGCTGACATCTCTTGAGGAAAAGGTAGATATGATGCTCTCCCTCGGGCTCGATTTCGTTGCCGTGGGAGATTTTGAGGACTTTTGCTCTATGAGCGCGGAGTCCTTTATTAGTGACGTGCTCGTGGATAAGCTCGGTTGTGTCGGCGCGGTGTGCGGATACAATCACCGCTTCGGGCACAAGGGGCTTGGCAATCCTACGACTCTTGCCGCCGCACTTGGCGGGCAAAACGTGGTCGCAGTTCCAGAGATCAAGCACAACGGAGTGACGGTGAGCTCGTCAGTCATTCGCTCTTACGTTGAGGGCGGCAGGATATCCGAGGCGAACGCTATGCTCGGCAGACCCTTCTCGCTTACCGCGGAAATAATCGGCGGCAAAAGGCTTGGTCGCGAATGGGGCTTCCCGACCGCAAATCAGCTCTTCCCCACCGATTCGGTAAAGCTGAAAAACGGAATTTACGCTACTGTATGCACCGTTGACGGCAATCGTATGACTTCAGTATCCAACGTCGGTGTTCGTCCGACCATTTCGGACGAGGCGGATTCTCACGCGGTCAACTGCGAGACCTATATTCACGGCTTCTCGGGCGACCTTTACGGCAAAAATGTGACCGTGGAATTTTACGAGCTTTTGCGCGAGGAGAAGAAATTTGACTCACTTGACGCACTCAAGGAGCAGATCGGTAGAGATATTGATGCTTCTATCAGATATTTTAGCGGTCGAGAATTTTAATTTTTGTAAAATCAACTAAAAAACTCCATTAAACACCTTGCGGGAAGTTTTTGGGAGTCCAGAACCCTTTTTTCAAAAAGGGTTCTGGAAAAAGAAGGAAAGGAGTTGCTATGATAAATAAAAAAAGGCGTTTTGCCGCGATCGTGGCAACGCTTTTCATAATTTTGGCATCAATTTTATCGGTCATACCTGCTGTAGCGGTCGATACGCCCGAGGTTGACGGAGGCGAGGCGATCGTCTTGTACGACAAGACTCACAAGCGGTATATCGTTGAGGAAAACGGGTTTGCAATGCTCAACACCTCGACGAGCGCGAAGATAATGATGGGTCTTATCGCGTGCGAAACGCTTGCCGACAGGCTCGACCAGACAGTGACTATATCGGAGGATATGATTTCGGGCGCTTCGGGATACAGCATGTCGCTATCCGTCGGCGAGAGGATCAAGATCGAGGACCTTTTATACGGCGCGATATGCGGCTCATACAACGACGCTGCCTATGCGCTTGCCTACCTTTGCGGAGGCTCGGGGTTTGTGGATATGATGAATTCCCGCGCTCTTGAGCTTGGAGCGAAGGCGACCAATTACGTCAATCCCATCGGCTATCCCGACAGCAGCTCTATGATCACGACGGCGTACGACACGCTCAAGATCGCGCTTGCCGCATCGGATAACGAGCTTTACATGACGGTCTGCTCGGCGGTCAGTCACACTGTCAAGGCGACCAACAAGAGCGACAAAAGAACGATATACAACCGCAATTATCTCGTCTGCTCCGTGACAAACGGAAGCTACTACAACTCGAAATGCAAGGGGCTGAACGCAGGCTACTCGGGTGAGGCGGGCGGCTGGAGCATCGTCACTCTGATCGAGGATGAGGACGACGGAGCCGAATACGTCTGCGTCTTGCTTGGTGGCAAGGAAAATGCCGACGGCAGTGAAATTTACGCATACGACAGCGTGAACGTGCTTGCAAATTGGGTCTGTAAGACGTATAACGACTATCAGATATTCCCTGCCGGCGCGCAGGTTGGTACGACAAATATCGGTCTTGTAGGGATTGCAGCGAACGATGCGCCGTATATTGCGGCAGATGATCTGACGGTCTACGTTCCTGCGGGGTGCGAGGTTTCGTATCACGTCGAAATTGACAAGGATCTGAAAGCGCCTATTGCGGAGGGCACGGTCATCGGTAAGGTAATCGCAACGGCGGATGGCGACAAGGTTGGCGAGGTCGATCTGCTGCTGAAAAATAGCTATGAAGCGAACTCGATAATGGTAGTCATCGACAAGATCGGCTCGTACACGATGAGCCGCGCGTTTGTTGCGACAATAATTTGCTTTGTCGTGCTGCTTGCGGCGGTGCTTATTTACAGATACGTAAATAGATATAATTCTCACGGGAAATATACGAGAAGAAGATAATTAAAAACACGGAAGTTCAGGCTTCCGTGTTTTTGGTTTTATGGGTTATTTCCATTTGCCGAGTTCCTCGCGCTTTTTCTGCTCTTCGAGCTCCCTTTTCCACTGCTCGTATTTTGCTTTTTCTGCTTCCTTGGCTTGCTTGGTTTCCTTTATCTCAATCGGGAGAGATGCTACGATGCCCACGCCTAAGGCTACGAGCATGATCGCTACGCTGAACGCTTTAATTATAAATGAACCAAAGATGATCAACGGTATATTGAGCGCTGCTCCGATAAACATCGTATATCCCAAGATCAAGTTAACAACATTGGGACCTTCGCGCGAATCGATGATTTGAAATTTACCTTCTCCCTTTGAATTTTTTGAATATTTGAAATCAAAGGAGTCGGAATAACTGTGCCATCTGCCGTGACGGAAGTAGACTCTGTTTTTATACGACTGATAGCCAATGAATAACATATACGCCATAACGGCAACGGGAATTAAGGACTCCAAGCCTATAACAAGGTGTTGCTTGAATATCAGCGCGAATATTCCCGTGGTGGCGATGATAAAGGTGTAGATCAGAAAGGTTATTTTTTTCATTGGAGATCCTTTGTGAAATGTCGGTTTGTTTTGATAATATTTTGTTTAAATAGGGCGGAGTCCGCAACAGTAAAGTCTTTGCAAATCCGCCCCTTTATTTGATCAAGATATCTTTTCTAAAAATCCTTTAAGACCAACAACGCGTATGCCGTTGACAAGCTCGTCGCCATCGTATAATTGCTCTACCGTGCTGCCTGAAACCTTGGACACTGCCCTCGGGGCAGGATTCACAATTATGTATCTGTTCTCTGCCGAGTGTGTCGAGAGTTCGTCAAGATCGATGCGGTGCTTTTTTATTGTGTACACGCGATCCGTCGTGGTCAAATTAGCGTGCGAATTTTTGGGATTTGTCAGATATGCCGCAGTTTTCTCAATAATTATCTCTAACTGCTTATCGCTTGCAAAGTGATATCTTGATTTGCGAAACGACGTTGTAAATATGGAGACGGCGTATTCTTTTTCTTGATCCTTAAGCAATAGATCGACCTTACCGTCGTGCGAAAAAACTGAAGATAGAGGGCTCCGGCAATAAATAACTTCGCCGTTCCAGGCGCGTTTTATTTTATTCAAGCATAAAACGCGCTTGATTATGAGAACGGAAAGTGTAACGCCTATCACCGTGAGTACTATAAGGGCTATGCACAAAAACGGATCCACAGTCTTATCCTCCTATTGAAATCAGTTAATAAGCTTTGTAAATTACTTCTCCTCAGCTACGCCCTTGATGGACGCTACGAGTCCTGCTACGTTCTGGATCTCGGAGGGAATGATGATCTTGGTCGCCTGACCGTTCGCTACCTTTTCAAGCGACTCGAGACTCTTGATCGCGATAACACCCTCGCCCGGCTTCGCTTCGTTGATCATCTTGATACCGTCTGCGGTTGCCTGCTGGATCTTAAGGATAGCTTCAGCTTCACCCTCTGCCTTGAGCACCTGCGACTGCTTCTCTGCTTCCGCACGGAGTATGCGCGACTGCTTCTCTGCCTCTGCGTCAAGGATCATAGACTGCTTACGTCCTTCTGCAAGCAGAATTGCGGAGTTCTTTTCACCCTCTGCACGAAGAATAGCTTCACGTCTTTCACGCTCTGCCTTCATCTGCTTTTCCATCGCGTCCTGAATTTCCTTGGGAGGAATGATATTCTTAAGCTCTACGCGGCTTACCTTGATTCCCCAAGGGTCAGTTGCCTCGTCAAGTATAGATCTCATCTTCGAGTTGATAACGTCACGCGAGGTGAGCGTTGCATCAAGCTCCATCTCACCGATGATATTACGAAGAGTGGTGGAGGTGAGATTTTCGATCGCGGTCATAGGGGTCGCGTGACCGTAGGAATAAAGCTTGGGGTCGGTGATCTGATAGAACACGACGGTGTCTATCTGCATTCTTACGTTATCCTTGGTAATAACGGGCTGGGGCGGGAAGTCTGCGACCTGCTCCATTTTGTTTATTTTCTTTGCGATCCTATCGATGAAGGGTATCTTGAAGTGAAGTCCCGTGCCCCACGTAGCGTGGTATGCGCCGAGTCGCTCGATAACGTACGCTCTCGCCTGAGGAACAACGTGGATATTGGACATAATAATGATCAGAAGCAGAACTCCGATTATTGCCAATGCCACGAGAGCGCCTTGATTCATAGCCATTACGTTCATAAATAAAGCTGTTGTCATAATACTTTTTCCTTTCTTAAATCAGCTATGTAGCTTAAATTTTTCTACAGTTTAACTTGACTCCCGAGATGCTTTCTACTATAACGTATTCTCCCACCGCTGCGGTGTCGGAATCGTTGATCATTCGCGCACTCCAGACCTTTCCGTCGATCTTTACCGCGCCTCTCATCTCAGGATTATTGATATCCTCCTCGACTCTTGCACGCTGACCTATCAGAAGATCGAGATCGGTCTTTGCATCGCTCTTTTTCAATATGCGCTTTCTGATCACGGTAAATGCGAGCACGAAAAGCACGATTGAAATAGCTGCAAAGACTACTCCTTGCACCCATTCGGCTACTCCGAAAAGCGACAAAATGAGTGACACTACCGTTCCCGGCAGAAACCAGATAGCCACAAGCTCTGCCGTCGCCGCTTCGATTCCGATAGAAACGACGAATACCGACGCCCATACGATCGTCATTACGTATTCTTCCATTATAACGCCTCCTTGCTGTGTTAACAGATATGCAATCGGTTGTGATTGTTTTATCTTAACTCAATTATATCACGCAGTCGCGTGATTGTCAATACGTTTCGCGCAAAAAATATAAACAATTTTTCAGTGCACTTTTGGTACACATTGTACAAATCCCATCAGTTTGCATGGGTTTTGCTGAAGATATCCATGATCAGCAGCTCGCCCGTGCTGTTATTGATAACGAAATACTGCGCTCGGCAGGCATCCGACTCAATATCCTTTCTGTAAGTACCGTTGTTCTCGTGTATCTTATACTCAACGACATAGACGTACTCAAAATAGATCTTGCCTGCCTCGCTCTGCTTAGTGGTCTCGCTATATTTGGTTACCACGACGTCGTAGACCTGCTGCTGCGTGAAGCTGTCAAAATGTCCGACGTCCTCGTGCACCAGCTCATTATACGCGTCGCTATCCCCTGCTATGAGCGTGCCGATAAGCTCATATATAAGTCTGAAGCTCGCATCGTAGTTTGACAGAGTCTTGTCGTTGACGCTGACCTGCACCCCTGCTGTGTAGCAATACTGTATAGTGCGGTCATACTTCAGATATTCCTCGTACTCGAGTATGTCGAAGTCCTCCTCCTTGGTGTCGGCAAGCTTGGAGGGGTCGACGGTGTATTCTTCTCTGTCGGGCTTGCCGCCGTTACTCCTTAGAATTCCCGGTATCAGCGAGCACACCAGCAAGAGCAATAGCGACGCCGCAAAAATGCAGATTATTATTATCTTATTTTTCTTTCTGGCATCCGCATTCATACGGATCACGCCAGATTTATTTTCTTCGTTCATTTTTCTCTCCATTCTGATCTGAATTTACGCTTTACGGTATAAGTATATCATAAAACTGCCGTCTTTGCAACAGAAATCATCGTCAATATGTTAAATTTCGGTGAAATACAGGTGCTTTTATTTATCAATATATTAGAAATATTTAAAAAAGCGAAAAAAATGTTGTTTTCCGCGCTCGGTCGTGGTATAATGTATAATGTAGTATTATTTTTTATTTTTCCTACGGAAAGGAAGTTGAAATCATGAAATATCTTGTGCTGATCCCCGATGGAATGGCAGACGAAAAAATAGAAGCTCTCGGCAACAGAACTCCCATGGAGGCAGCGAACAAGCCGAACACTGACGCGCTATGTGCGCGCTCTACCGTTGGCTTGGTCTCCAACGTGCCCGAGGGCATGGTTCCCGAAAGCGACACCGCAAATATGGCAATACTTTCCTTTGATCCCAAGGTTTATTCCAAGGGACGCTCTCCTCTTGAGGCAGTCAGCATGGGCCTTGAGATGAAGGAGGACGAGGTCGCTTATCGATGCAACATCGTCACGCTTTCCGACGAGGGCGAATACGACGAAAAGATAATGTTGGATCACAGCGCCGACGAGATCACGACTGCCGAGGCAGATGAACTTATTAAAGCGCTCGACAAGGAGCTTGGAAATGAGATCCGTCGCTTCTACACGGGCGTCAGCTACCGTCATTGCATACTCTGGCAGGGTGGCTGCGACACTTATAACTTTATGCGTCCGCACGACATTCTCGGTCAGCCGATAAAAAATTATCTGCCCTCGGGAGAGGACGGCAAGGTCTTTTACGAGCTGATGAAAGCAAGCTGGGATATTCTTAATCATCACCCCGTCAACGAAGCTCGCCGCGCACGCGGTCTTCGCCCTGCAAACTCGATCTGGCTCTGGAGCCCCGGCAAAAAGCCCGCTCTTCCCTCCTTCAAGGAAAAGTGGGGACTTGATGCGGCGGTCATCTCGGCGGTCGATCTTATCAAGGGCATCGGTCTTTGCGCGGGAATGAGATCTATCGACGTTGAGGGTGCTACGGGTAACGTACATACCAACTACGACGGCAAGGCGCAGGCGGCGATCTCGGCATTCAAGGACGGTGCAGATTACGTTTATATTCACGTTGAAGGACCCGACGAGTGCGGTCACCGCGCCGAAGTTGAGAACAAGGTCCGCGCGATCGAGCTGATTGACGGAAAGATCCTTGCACCCGTTTACGAATATCTGAAAAATTGCGGTGAGGATTTCAAAATTATGATCCTTCCCGACCATCCCACGCCCACTCGTCTGCGTACGCACACTATCGACCCCGTGCCCTTTATGATCTACTCCTCAAAGGAGGAAAAGGTCGGTTGTACAACGTTCTCCGAGGACGAAGCGATAAAAACGGGACTTTACGTTCCTCACGGTCACGGGCTGATGAATCTACTCATAGAAAAATAAATTGCCGCCGTTCATAGCGGCGGATCGGAGATCTTTATGAACAACGAACCCATTACAAATCAAGATCTGCAAAACGAGACCCCAAAAAAGGAGAGGGCTGGATTTTTGAAATCGATCTTCGACTACGTCGAGGTGCTCGCTATCTCCGTGCTTGCAGTTCTGCTCGTATTTACCTTTTGCTTCAGAACCTGCCGAGTTGACGGCAACTCTATGAACAAAACACTCACACACGAGGAAAGACTAGTAACGACTAATCTTTTCTATTCGCCGAAGCAGGGTGACATAATCGTTTTTCACCTTTCAAACGATTACTACTCCCAGCCCCTTGTCAAGCGAGTTATTGCGCTTGGGGGTCAGGAGGTCAAGATCAATCTGACTGAGGGCAAGGTCTTCGTTGACGGCGTGCTGCTCGAGGAGGACTACGCTTACGTTGACGGTGGAAAATACTCGATAAGAAGCGATTTCCAGAAGAAATTTATGCACACCGAGGAGGATGGCACCGTCTGGTTTATCGCGACGGTCCCCGAGGGAAAGGTCTTCGTTATGGGCGACAATCGAAACGGCTCTACCGACTCGCGCGCTTATCTCGTCAGCTTCGTCGACGAGGACTGCATTCTCGGCAAGGCAATTATGCGTCTTTCCCCTTTTACCGTTTTTAAATGATCATTTTTAGAAATTGAGGTGACTATCTATGCCATCTGAACAGATACAGTGGTTTCCCGGGCACATGGCGAAAACACGGAGAATGATATCGGAAAATCTCAAAAACGTTGACGTTATTATTGAGATCCTCGATGCCCGCATTCCCCACTCCTCCAGAAACCCCGAGATCACAAGGCTTATCGAAAATAAGCCATCACTTATAATTCTCAACAAGGCGTCGCTTGCCGATCCCGTGCAAAATAAGCTTTGGCAGGAGTATTACAGTACCGCAAATACCTCTTGTATTCTCGTTGACTGTCTTTCGGGCGAGGGACTTTCCAAGATACTCCCCGCGATCAAGGAGCTGATTCGCGACAAGCTTGAGCGCTACGAAAGCAAGGGCATGAACCGCCGCATCTATGCTATGGTGCTGGGCATTCCCAACGTAGGCAAATCAACTCTTATCAATAAGCTCTCGGGTAGCAAAAAGGCAAAGGTGGAAAACCGCCCCGGTGTGACGAGAGACAAGCAGTGGTTCTCCACGGGAATTGGGCTTGACATTATGGATATGCCGGGTATTCTCTGGCCCAAATTCGAGGACAGAACGGTGGGTGAAAATCTCGCCCTGACCGGTGCGATAAAGGACGACGTCGTTCAGATCGAGGAGCTCGCTATGGCATACTGCAACCGTATGAGAATGCTTTATCCCGAGCTGCTTGCCACGCGCTACAAGCTTGGCGAGGCCGAGAGCTTCGCGGATATGACCGACTACGAGCTGCTCTGCTACATCGGTAAAAAGCGCGGATTTCTGATCTCGGGCGGCGAGATCAACACCGAGCGCACCGCAGATATGCTGCTTGACGAGTTCCGCGCGGCAAAGCTGGGACGTATCACGCTCGACAGAATCACAGAGTAACGAGAGGTAGACAAAATGCCTGATTATTCAATAGAAAATTCGCTTCACGAAAAGGGCTACGGGGTAGTCTGCGGAATAGACGAGGCGGGGCGCGGTCCTCTTTGCGGACCTGTGTACGCGGCGGCGTGCATACTGCCTGACGGTCTTGTGATCGAGGGGCTCAACGATTCCAAAAAGCTTACCGCAAAGAAGCGTGAGAAGCTGTTTGACGTTATCTGCAAGGAGGCGATCGCTTACTGTATAGCCTCTGCAAGCGTTGAGGAGATCGACGAGATGAACATACTCGAGGCCGATCTGCTCGCTATGCGCAGAGCTATCGACGGCCTTTCCGTCAAGGCGGATTTTGCGATCATCGACGGCAACGTGGCGCGTGACTTTCAGATCCCTGCGATGGCGGTGATCAAGGGTGATGCGACAAGCATGAGCATCGCGGCGGCATCTGTGCTCGCAAAGGTGGCGAGAGATCGCGTCTGCGAGGAGCTTGACCGCGAATACCCCGAATATCTGATCGCAAAGCACAAGGGCTACGGAACAAAGGAGCACATGGATGCGCTCCGCAAGCACGGTCCCTCCCCTATTCACAGAAAGAAATTTATCAGATTTCTCGACGAGGAGCAGAAATAATGCAGACCGACAAGCAAGTGCTCGGTCGGCTTGGAGAGGATCTCGCCGCTGACTATCTCGAAAAGAACGGTTACACCGTCGTTGGTCGAAATCTTCACTTTTCGAAGAACGAGCTTGACATAGTTGCCGAGGACGACGATTTTATCGTATTCGTTGAGGTCAAAACTCGCTCTTGTCTTTATCCCGAATCAAACGGATACGGCACGCCCGGACGCGCGGTCGACCATAAAAAGAGAGGTAACACGATTAAGGCGGTCAAGGATTATCTCTTGAAAAACTACGTATCAAAGCAGCCGCGTATCGACGTTATCGAGGTGTATCTGCTTGAATCTCAAAGCGAATTCAAGACGCCTACCGTGCTTAAGATCAATCACATAAGAAACGCCTTTGATGCAAGAGGCAGAAAGCTACATTAAGGCTATGAAATTATCTTTAATCGACACACATTGCGACACCGCCTTCGAGCTTTACCACAAAAAAGAGAGACTTGTCGAAAACTCTTGTCACGTAAGCCTTGGCGGTGCGGCAAAATATGAAAATTATACTCAATTCTTCGCGGTCTGGGCGAACAGAAGACGCACAGACGACGAATGCTTTGAGAATTTTATCAAGATCAGCGACAATCTCTTTTGCGAGATCGAAAAAAATACCGACAAGATCGCTTTTGTCAGAAGCTTTGACCAAATGATCTCGGCTTGGGACCAGGGCAAGCGCGCAGCTTTTCTTGCCGTTGAGGACGCTCGAATCCTCGGTGGTAAGATTGAGAGACTTGACGAGCTTAACGCTCGCGGAGTCAAATATCTGACTCTGCTTTGGGGCGGCGAGACCTGTATCGGCGCTTCGCATGACGTGCTCGGCGGTCTTACTGACTTTGGTAAGGCGGTGGTCAGGCGTTGCTTTGAGCTTGGCATCGTTCCCGACGTGTCGCACTCGAACGAGCAGGTTACGGATGAGGTCTGCGAGCTTGCTTACGAATATAAAAAGCCGTTTATCGCCTCACATTCGGATTGCTTCGGCGTTTTTCCGCACACAAGAAACTTGCGCGACAGGCATATCAACGCCCTGATCGAGCTTGGCGGCACGGTGGGTATTAATCTCTGCCCGTGGCACATCAAAAATATGATCCTTGGCGGCACGCTTAACGCCGATCACTCCAACAAGGACGAGCTTGTATACGATATATGCACGGTCGACGACGTTATGCGGCATATTGACGGATATCTTGAGCGCGGCGCGGAAAATATTCTCGGTCTTGGTTGCGACCTCGACGGCACAGATCTGCCCGAGGGATTTTGCGGAGTCGAAGATATTGAAAGGCTTGCCGAGGCGATGTCGTCGCGCGGCTACTCCGACGCTCTGATCGAAAAAATATTCTGGAAAAACAATTTTGAATTTATAAAAAGAAACTTTTGATTCTATAAAGGAAACAACAGCTATGAACTACCAAAGCACACGCGGCAGATCGGGCGAAAGCCTCTCCTCCGCACAGATCATCAAGCAAGGACTCGCGCTCGACGGCGGACTTTTCATCCCCGAGTCTATCCCCACTCTCACTCTTGACGAGATCAAGGCACTCTGCTCGGATTCCTATCCCGAGAGAGCAGCGAAGATCCTTTCAAAATTTCTCACCGATTACACCTACGACGAGCTTCTTTCCGACTGTAAGGCGGCTTATTGTGAAAGCTCCTTTCCCGGAGGCGCGGCTCCCGTAGTCAAGGCAAAGGACGGCATATACTCGCTCGAGCTCTGGCACGGACCGACGGCGGCATTTAAAGACATGGCGCTTCAGATCATGCCCAGACTTCTCTCTCGCGCTCTCGTAAAGACGGGCGAGAAGCGTACCGCGCTCATTTTAGTTGCGACCTCGGGCGATACGGGTAAAGCGGCGCTCGAGGGATATAAGGACATCGACGGTATTCGAATGATGGTCTTCTATCCCGTTGACGGCGTCAGCCGCGTACAGAAGATGCAGATGGCTACCCAGACCGGCTCGAACGTGAACGTCACCGCGATCCGCGGCAATTTCGACGACGCGCAGAGTGGAGTTAAAAAGATATTCTCCGACGCAGATGCCGTAAGCTATCTTGACGGAAACGGTCACTTCTTCTCAAGCGCTAACTCTATAAACTGGGGACGTCTTGCGCCTCAGATCGTTTACTACGTTTCGGCATACTGCGACCTTCTCGCAAAAGGCGATATCAAGCTCGGTGACAAGATAAACGTATGCGTTCCCACGGGTAACTTCGGCAACATCTTTGCCGCTTACCTTGCGAAGCTTATGGGTCTACCGCTCGGCAAGCTCGTTTGTGCCTCCAATCAGAACAACATACTTACCGATTTTCTCGGCACGGGCAGATACGACCGCAACCGCGATTTCCATTGCACTATGTCACCCTCGATGGATATTCTTATCTCATCCAATCTCGAGCGACTTCTCTGCTTCGCCGCGGGCAAGGAGAAGACCGCAGAATATATGGATTCCCTTGCGGCTACGGGCGTTTACGAGGTCAGCGGCGACGTGAAGTCGAAGATCGATGAGAGCTTCTGCGGCTATTATACCGACGAGGACGAGACCTCTGCGACGATCAGGAAGTACTACGCGTCATACGGCTACCTTGCCGACACTCACACGGCGGTCGCGCTCTGTGCGGCTGAAAAATACATCGCAGAAAGCAACGACAACACTCCTATGGTTGTTGCCTCGACGGCAAGTCCTTACAAGTTTGCGGCAGACGTTTGCAAGTCTCTCGGCATGGAGAAGCCCGAGGACGACATGGATGCGCTCGATATGCTCTCGGATTACTCGAAAACCGAGATAACCTATCCCTTGCGCGGTCTTGCAGAGCGCGAGGTAAGATTTACCGAGGTGATCGATGCCTGCGATATGCTTGATGCGGTCAAAAAATACATTGTTAAATAAGTAAAAAAGGGCGAGCAAGCTCGCCCCACGGATCTATCCGTTAGTTCACTTTATACTACAGCCACCGTTTGCGCACTCAGGCTTGAAGGTAGCGCAAACAGTGTCTGCGCTCTTCTCTGCGTGGTGGGGGCCTACGTGAATGTTTTCAGCGGTGCAATAGCACTCGCCGTCGTGATATACGCAATTCTTTACAGAGCAGTTAATGCCCTTGATGTGCTTTTCGCACTTGGAGGATTCGTTCATCATGATTTGATCCTTTCTTTTTTTACAAACTTCCCTTCGCTCGCAAACGCGACCGAGGGTTGAATCTCGGTATTTTTCATACCGACGGTATTATTATTTCCGCCGTTGGAGCAAATTATACAAGCTTTTTTGAGGTAACAGATGGCTATTTTCGTTTTATCCGACCTGCATTTGTCAACCGACTCGCTGACCAACAAGTCTATGGAGGTCTTCGGCTCGCGGTGGCAAGGCTATATTCCCAAAATTGAAAAAAATTGGAATGCCGTGGTCGGTGCCGACGACACGGTGATAGTCCCGGGCGACATTTCCTGGGCGACAAGGCTTCCCGAGGCGGAGTCTGACCTGCGCTTTCTCGACTCGCTCAACGGCAAAAAGCTTATCGGCAAGGGCAACCACGATTTCTGGTGGTCGACTGCGGCAAAGATGAATGCTTTTTTTGAAGAAAAAGGCTTTTCAACGCTGTCTATTCTCTACAATAACGCATATATTGTTGAGGATAGGATAATTTGCGGTACTCGCGGTTGGTTTCCCGACGAGACGCATCAGGTGACGGTCGGCGAGGTCGATCACGCCAAGATAGTCAACCGTGAGCTGACAAGACTCAACTTAAGTCTCGACGCTGCGGTAAAGCTTCGCGAGGAGCACCTTGCTTCGTCGGGTGAGGAGCTGCCGATCTCGGTATTTCTGCACTTTCCTCCCGTCTGGTGCGACTGTGTGATGGAGGAATTGGTCGCCGCGCTCAAGGAAAAGGGCGTGCGCGAGTGCTATTTCGGGCATATACACGGCACCTACAACGCTCCCGGTCGCTTCGAGCACGACGGAATAAAATTTACGCTTACGTCGTCTGATTTTCTGAATTTTTACCCGTTAAAAATATAAAAGGTCGGTTATTTATGAAAAGCGGTTGATTTTTTGATAAATTTGGGTCTAAAAATGCAAAAAAGTCTTGACAAATCGGCAAAAAAAAGATAAAATATATTTGTGTGCGTAAAAATCCCTTTTTGCATAATTTTGGCAAAATTCAGGGAGTAATTTTATGTAAAAAAATATTTAGATAAAATCTTCGGAGGTTTTAAACAATGAAATTGTTGAAACAAGAACAGGGCGAGAAGAGCACGATCAAAATCGAGTTCTCCGTCGAAAAAGCAGTATTTGACGCGGCTGTTGACAAGGTCTATCGCAGACAGGTAAAGAAGATCAACGTGCCCGGATTCAGAGCAGGTAAGGCTCCCCGCGCTATCATCGAGAAGATGTACGGCTCGGGCGTATTCTATGAGGACGCTATCAACGACCTTATTCCCGAAAACTACACTGCTGCCGTTAAGGAAGCAGGCATCGATCCCGTTGGTCAGCCCGAGATCGACATCGTTTCTATCGATGAGAACGGTCTCGTTCTCTCTGCCATCGTTCCCGTAAAGCCCGAGTGCAAGCTCGAGGGCTACAAGGGTCTTGACATCGCAAAGGTTGTCGAGCCCGTTAAGGACGAGGAGATCGAAAACGAGCTCAAGACCGTCCGTGAAAGACAGTCCCGTGAGATCGAGGTTGAGGACGAAACTCCCGCAGCTATGGGCGACGTTGCAAAGATCGATTTCGAGGGCTTCATCGACGGCGTTGCATTCGAGGGTGGCAAGGGCGAGAACTACTCGCTTAAGCTTGGCTCCGGCTCCTTCATCCCCGGATTTGAGGAGCAGGTTGCAGGTCACAAGATCGGCGACGAGTTCGACGTTAACGTACCCTTCCCCGCAGACTATCACGCAGAGGAGCTTGCAGGCAAGGAGGCTTGCTTCAAGTGTAAGGTAAACGCTATCACCAAGATCGAGCTTCCCGAGCTTGACGACGATTTCGCAAAGGACGTTTCCGAATTCGACACTATTGATGAATACAAGGCTGATCTTAAGGCAAAAATCGAGAAGAGACACGAGAACGCTGCAAACGCTGAGTTCGAGGAGAAGATCATCGACGCTCTTATTGAGAAGCTTGAGGCTGATATTCCCGAGGCTATGTTCGAAGCTGAGACCGAGAACTTCGTTCGCGACTACGACAACCGTCTCCGCCAGAGCGGACTTGATCTCAAGACCTACTTCCAGTATACCGGTCTTGATCTTGCCAAGCTCCGCGAGCAGATGAGACCCCAGGCTGAAAAGCAGGTCAAGGCTCGTCTTGCTCTTGAGACTATTGCAAAGGCAGAGGCTATTGAGGTCACCGAGGAGGAGCTCGCAGCTGAATACGAGCTCATCGCTACCACCTACAATATCGACAAGGAGCAGGTTAAGTCCATGGTCGATGAGGCTATGGTAAAGGCTGACGTCAGCGTAAGAAAGGCTATGCAGGTAGTCAAGGACAACGTTAAGGCTCCCAAGAAGGCTTCCAAGCCCCGCAAGAAGAAGGTTGCAGAGCCCGTAGCTGAGGAAGCTGCACCCGAGGCAACTGAAGAAGCTAAGACAGAAGAATAATTTTACTTAAAGGGTTGCGCCGTGGACAATATTACGTTACACGGCGCAAACTTGACTTTATCAAAGGGTCGCCACGGCTTGCCTTGTGGAAAGTTTTGCGTCGCTCTTTCAAAAGCGACCGCCATCCAACGCGCGAAGCGTTGGTCGCCGCGCGCACGCGATGAAATCTCTCCTGCGGCATTTTCTTTTTCGCCAAGCTTTTTTCTTTGCGCCTCTACTGCCAAAGAAAAAAGCGGGTAAACAATTACAGATTGCTCGTGTAGAAAGGGGAACCCCCACTTGTGTGTTCCCCTCTGCCAAGCCTACGGCTTGACATTCACCCCTCGTGGCGCTTTCCAACGATAAGGACTTCGCCTCTGCGGAGGCGACCGCCGAGCTCGGCGGCTCAGCCAAGCCTTTTGAAAAAGGCTTGAACCAAAACTTTAGAACAGGCTTCGCCACAAAGTCACTTAAATACATAAATTTCGAAACGAGGTAATAAATATGGACAACTCCATTATTCGCAACGCACTCGTACCTATGGTTGTCGAACAGACGGGACGCGGTGAGCGCTCCTACGATATTTTCTCGCGTCTGCTCAACGACCGCATTATCTTCCTCTCTGACGAGGTAAACGACGCTACCGCTTCTCTCGTGGTCGCGCAGATGCTCTTCCTTGAGGCGCAGGATCCTACCAAGGATATTTCCTTCTACATCAACAGCCCCGGCGGATCTGTCACCGCAGGTATGGCTATATACGACACGATGCAGTATATCAAGTGCGACGTGTCCACCATCTGCATCGGTATGGCGGCAAGCATGGGCGCGTTCCTGCTTTCCGCAGGTACAAAGGGCAAGAGAATTGCTCTTCCCCACAGTGAGATAATGATCCACCAGCCTCTTGGCGGCGCGCAGGGTCAGGCAAGTGATATAAAGATCCGCGCCGAGCTCATTCTCCGCACCAGAGATATGCTCAACAAGATCCTGTCCGAGAACACGGGCAAGCCTATCGAGCAGATCGAAAAGGACACCGACAGAGACAACTTCATGACCGCAGAGCAGGCTCTGGAGTACGGTCTTATCGACAGAATCATCACCAAGCACGAATAATCCCTGAAAGGTTAATTTAAAATGTCATCAAACACCAAAACCCCGCAGAACAATATTCGTTACTGCTCCTTTTGCGGCCGTAACGAAAATCAGGTCAACTTTCTTATCCCCTCCCCTTCGGGCGTTTATATCTGCGATTTCTGCGTTGAGGCTTGCTCCGATCTGATATTTGAAAACACCGAGATCGCAAGCGAGGGCGAGGAGCTTTCCCTCTCCACTCTGCCAAAGCCTATGGATATCAAGGCGTCACTTGACGAGCACGTTATTGGTCAGGATGAGGCGAAGGTCGCGCTTTCGGTTGCGGTCTACAATCACTACAAGAGAATTCTCTCCAAGGAAACCGCCTCGCGAGGCAGACGACACAAAAAAACCGACGAGCAGAACGACGGAGTTGATATTCAGAAGAGCAACGTGCTTCTGATCGGACCTACGGGTGTTGGAAAGACCTATCTCGCGCAGACTCTGGCAAAAACTCTCAAGGTTCCCTTTGCTATCGCGGACGCGACCACTCTTACCGAGGCGGGCTACGTCGGCGAGGACGTTGAGAATATTCTGCTTCGTCTTATTCAGGCGGCGGATTTTGACGTTGAGCGCGCGGAGCACGGTATTATTTATATCGACGAGGTCGACAAGATCTCGCGAAAGAGCGAAAACCGCTCTATCACCCGCGACGTTTCGGGTGAGGGCGTTCAGCAGGCACTTCTGAAGATCCTTGAGGGCACGGTCGCTAACGTACCTCCGCAGGGCGGACGTAAGCATCCCAATCAGGAGTTCATCCGCATCAACACCGAGAACATTCTCTTCATTTGCGGCGGCGCTTTTGACGGACTTGACAAGGTCATCGAAGCTCGCAAGGGCAAGAGACTTATCGGCTTCTCGGGTGAGGCTGAAAAGAAGGTCGAAGGCGCAAATAAGGGCATTTTCGGTGACGTTACGGCGCACGATATCGTCAAATTCGGTATTATTCCCGAGCTTGTCGGACGTCTGCCCGTTATAGTTTCGCTCTCCGAGCTTGACAACGATGCGCTCATCCGCATCCTCACCGAGCCGAAGAACGCGATCATAAAGCAGTATCAGAAGCTCTTTGAGATCGACGGAGTCAAGCTTTCCTTTGAAAACGACGCGTTGCTCAGCATTGCCGAGCTTGCGACCGAAAGAAAGATCGGCGCGCGCGGACTTCGCTCCATCATTGAGGGCGTTATGACCAAGATCATGTTTGAAATTCCCTCTCGCGACGACGTTGCGGAGGTTATCATCACTCGCGAATGCGTAGTTGACAAGGCAGAGCCGAGGCTTGTTATAAAGGCTCCCCGTCTTGCCGCGCCTGAGGAAAAAATAGATATCGACGCTATTCTTCCTGAGGCGAATTAATAAAAAACCGAGAACTGTAAGGTTCTCGGTTTTTTTTAGGCTTTAAGGGTGTAGAAAGCAGGTCTTATCGTGCGAGTTTATTATACCTACTGCCTGAAGGTAGGAATAAATTATCGTTGTGCCGACGAATTTCATTCCGCGTGATCTCAGGTCGTTTGAGATCGCGTCCGAGAGGGGCGAGGTCGTTTTATCGCACTCACAGATGATCTCTCCGCGAGTAAAGGTCTTTAAATAGCCGTAAAAGCTGCCGAACTCGTCGACGATCCTGCCGAAAATCGCGGCGTTTGTGACCGCGGCTTCTATTTTCAGTCGGTTTCGGATAATATTCTTGTTCTCATAAAGCTCGGCTAGCTTTTCTTCGCCGTAGGCGGCTATTTTTTCTCTGTCGAAGCCATCGAACGCCGCTCTGAAGTGCTCCCTTTTATTCAGTACGCACTCCCAGGACAATCCCGCCTGAAACGACTCGAGAATGAGCATTTCAAAGAGGTATTCGTCGTCTGTGCGAATTTTTCCCCATTCCTCGTCGTGATATCTGACGTAGATCGGGTTTTTAAGATTACACCAAAAGCATCTTGTTTCAGTTTGCATTTTTGATCTCCCCATTCTCCGAGCAGAATTCGGAGCGATACTGCCCCGGCGAGACGCCCTTATACTTCTTGAAGCATTTTGAAAAATAGCTCAGCTCATTGAAGCCGCATTCAAACGCCGTTTCGGTCACGTTGAGCTTGTTGACCGTCATTTCGTAGCAGGCGCGGTCGACGCGCAGGCGGTTGATGTAGTCGATCGGGGTCTGCCCCGTGAACTCCTTGAAGAAGCGGCAGAGATATTTTTCATTGATCTGCGCGATCTCGGCAAGCTCCGCGAGGGTTATTTTTCGGCTATATTCCCTCTCGATCTTATCGAGAAGCAAAGTCATAAGCGCGCGGCGGTGGGTGAGCCGCTTGTTTTCGTCCTGCGGAGCGCGTACCGCCCCCGACGAATACATTTCGTAGATCATTTCTGCGGCAAGCGACGAGACCTTAAGCTCGAAGTAATCTCCCGCCTCGGCGACTGATCTGATAAGCTCTCTTGCAACAGGCACGGCGCTATCACAGGTAATATCGATCTCAATATCTCCGCTTATTATCGGGCGGATCATCGACGATATTTTCGTATTATTGTAGCCCGAAACGATGCTAAGGTCAAAAACCACGCACTCGTAGATACAATCGGTCGGCTCGGCTCTGTGGAGCGTGCCCGACGCGATAAATACGACGTCACCCGCGGTCGCTATATGCTTTTCGTTGTTGAGGTATAGCACAAGCTCGCCCTCAACTACTCTGACAAGCTCAAATTCGCGGTGCCAATGCAGGCGCATGACGTATCTGGGGTGCTTCTCGTCAACTAAGTAATACTGTATCGGAAATGAGCCCGAGCCGCGTTGCTCGTTCTCCTCGTAGTCGGAAAATTTCATTATTTTCACCTCACAAAGAGTAATGCTGACTATTGTGCAAACATTTTGGATGTTTGTACAAGTATTTTAACATAAAATATACTATAATTCAAGTGGTAGATAAAAATTTCTCTATATTTATAATTTGTTATATCGGAGGACAATATGGCAAAGAACAGACTTATCGGCAGCTACCCCGTTATCGGCATACGCCCCACGATCGACGGTCGTCGCGGAGCACTCAAGGTTCGCGAGTCGCTCGAGGATCAGACCATGAATATGGCGAAGCGCGCGGCAGCACTCTTCACTGAAAACCTCAGATACTCCAACGGCGAGCCCGTGAAGGTCGTTATCGCAGACACAACTATAGGTCGCGTCGGTGAGGCGGCGGCGTGCGCGGACAAGTTCCGTCGCGAAGGCGTTGATATCACCCTCACGGTCACTCCCTGCTGGTGCTACGGCGCGGAGACGATGGATATGGACCCCAACACGATCAAGGCGGTTTGGGGATTCAACGGAACCGAGCGCCCAGGTGCAGTTTATCTCGCCTCGGTTTTGGCAACTCACGCGCAAAAGGGTCTGCCTGCGTTTGGCATATACGGTCACGACGTTCAGGATCTTGATGATACCACTATTCCTGCGGACGTTGAAGAAAAGCTCCTTCGCTTCGGTCGTGCGGCTATCGCGGCGGCTTCGATGCGCGGAAAATCTTATTTGCAGATCGGCTCGATCTGTATGGGCATCGGCGGCTCGATCATTGACACCGATTTTATCGAGGATTATCTTGGAATGAGAGTTGAGTCGGTCGATGAGGTTGAGATCATCCGTCGAATGACCGAGGAGATATACGACAAGAAGGAATACGAAAAGGCGCTTGCCTGGGTCAAGGAAAAGTGCATCGAGGGCTTTGACAAAAACCCCGCCGAGCTTCAGAGAAGCCGCGAGCACAAGGATGCCGACTGGGAGTTCGTGGTCAAGATGATGATCATAATCAAGGACCTTATGAACGGCAACGACAATCTCCCCTGTGGCTGTGAGGAGGAAATGGTTGGTCACAACGCGATCGCGGCAGGCTTCCAGGGTCAGAGACAGTGGACAGATTTTTATCCCAACTGCGATTTCCCCGAGTCGCTCCTCAACACCTCGTTTGACTGGAACGGCGCAAGAGAGCCTTATATTCTCGCTACCGAAAACGACGTTCTCAACGGTCTCGATATGCTCTTTATGAAGCTTCTTACCAACCGCGCGCAGATATTTGCCGACGTTCGCACCTATTGGTCGGGTGACGCGATCAAGCGTTGCACAGGCTACGACATAGACGGTAAGGCGAAGGAGAGCGACGGTATTATTCATCTTATCAACTCGGGCGCTTGCTGTCTCGACGCTTGCGGTGAGGTCAAGGATGAGAACGGAAATGCCACAATGAAACCATGGTACGAGATGACCGAGGCGGACTGCGACACCGTTATGGCTAACACCACCTGGAACTACGCCGACATCGGCTACTTCCGCGGCGGCGGCTATTCCTCGCGATTCGAGACCAAGGCAGAGATGCCTGTTACTATGATAAGACTCAATCTTGTCAAGGGTCTCGGTCCTGTATTGCAGATCGCGGAGGGCTGGACTGTTGCCCTGCCCCACGACGTCAGCGACACGCTTTGGGCTCGCACCGACTACACCTGGCCTTGCACTTGGTTCGCTCCCCGTTGCACCGGCGAGGGCGCGTTCAAGACGGCGTACGACGTTATGAACAACTGGGGTGCTAACCACGGCGCGATCTCCTACGGTCACATAGGCGCAGACCTTATCACGCTCTGCTCTATGCTCCGCATCCCGATCAGTATGCACAACGTACCCGAGGACAAAATCTTCCGTCCTGCCGCGTGGAACGCGTTCGGTATGGACAAGGAGGGACAGGACTACCGCGCTTGTGCCGCTTTCGGAGCACAGTTTAAAAAATAATACGTAAAAAATCAGGGGAATGAGATCTTCATTCCCCTGATTTTTGTTTTATTGTTCAACTACGCGCCATTCCGTGCCGTCGCTGATAATAACTATCGTGCCGTCCTTGTCGGTGCGGTATATCGTGACTCCCTTTTCGGTGAGCTTATCGACTATCTCCTCATGAGGATGTCCGTGGTCATTTCCCTCGCCGCAGGATATGACCGCCGCCGTGGGCGACAATGCCGCGAGAAACTCGTCGGTCGTGGAGCTTGACGAGCCGTGGTGTCCGACCTTCAATATATCGACCTGAAGATCTGCCGCGCTCCAATGCTTGAGTATTGCCGCCTCAGATTTGCTTTCGGCATCTCCCGTAAACATTACGGAGGTCTCTCCATGCACGGCTTTTATAACAAGACTCATTTCGTTAGGGTCGTTTATCTTTTCCGCAGGGCCAACCACGGTCATTTGAAGCGCTCCGAGAGTGAACGTATATCTTAATTCGGGAATGATAACGTTCGTTCCCTTATGATCTATCGCTGCAAGAAGTCTTTGATACGTATTTGTGGTAACATTGTCGTAGTCGGTCATCATTACGTTTTCGACGTCGTAATTTTCAACTACGTAATCCGCACTTCCTATATGATCGGCGTCGGTATGGGTCAGTATCAGATATTTCAGAGAGGTGATATTCTGCTCTGCGAGATATCCCACGAGGGCCTCCCGCTCGCTCTTTTCGCTCGTATCTATGAGAATATTGCCCTCTGCCGTCGTGATAAGTATGGCATCGCCCTGACCGACATCGATAAAGTGAAACGCAACCTCATCTCCTTCCGTCACTATCGGCGGCTTCTGCATTGAGGTCTCCTCTTCCTTGCCGCTATCATTCGGGCTGAACAGCTCGAAGATGCCGTATCCCTGCAGATCAAGATCAAAGCCGACATTGATGTCGAAATAATCGACTGCACTGACAAATACGTACGCGAACATCAGAAGTATCAAGGGGATGATAATGCCCTTAATTACTCTTCTTTTCACTTTTCTTGCAAGTCTGCTGCTTTTATTTTTCCTCTGTGCCATTGTCGTTCTCCTTAAAGTGATTTGAAGTCGGTTTATTTTGATCTGACGTAAAAGCTATGCGAACATCTCGGACATTTTACAGGATGCTTGCCTTTTTTTCTCGGCAGGCGAAGTGTCGCCTTACATCTGGTACAATCTCTGAAGATATAGTACTGATCGTCACGATTGACGCTCTTCGTCTTTCTTGACGTATTGCCGATGAAAAATCTTTTCACAGCGCCACTTATTCTGAGATATCTTTCGTTTTCGCGGCGGCGCTTATAGATGTTTTTCGACATTGATCGAAATATCATCCAAAACAACAAAATATAGGTAGCCACGCTTATCGACAAGCTCACAATGGCAGAAACAAGGCCCTCGGGCAGTACGAACTGTAACACAAGGCTTACTACCATAAGCAAAAAGACCAATATTAAGCAAAATTTATAGAGCTGGTCGGTGCCGTACCTTCCGTAAAAGAAGCGATATAATTTTTCTTTGAATTTTCCCATTTTATCTTTCTTCCCAAATATTATACTACGTATATATGATAACACGTATTGATGAATTTGGTGTGAAGATTTAATGGTTTTTTAAAATTAGAGCAAAAAATTGCCGTTACCGAGTTTTTGATCGGTAACGGCAATTTTTTATTAATCTCTCGTGTCTTTTTCAGCATCGATCGCCAAAACTATCATAAGCACGGCAACCGCATTCGCGGGGTCACGAACGTCGATGGAATAGGTGTCTGTCCAATTAAATATCTCCTTGGAAACGACGGCAACTCCCTCGCCACTCGGAGAAGCGATCATATAATCCCACTCGACCCAGTTTCCCGATATGTACCAGCCGTTGCAATCTATATGGAACGAAGGACGGAAAAAGGTAAACTCCTTTTGTATCGTGCCAACCAAGCGGTCACCAAGATACATTTCAAACGTGGGCAGAAATCTGAACACCTTTTGCTTAAGCGAGCCGACGTATTTACCCGAAGCATCGTATATATTGAGCAGCTTACCCCACGACAGCTCACCCTTTACAGTGAACACGGTGTCGCCAAACTCATTGTAGATGTCGTAGCTATCGAACCACGAAAATATACGTTGTTTAAACAGAAGCTTCATCATCTGCTCCCTTTCTTCGATTGAATAATTTTGTAAAGTCGATCTGTGAAATGACTACCCCCGCGAATATCACGGCGCATCCGACGTATCCGACCGCCGATATATGCTGATCGACCGCGAGTGACGAGGGAACGATCAGATTCCAAAGCACACCGCCGATCGCCGAAAAGACCGACTCTGTTGACATAATTATGACGGCAAGGACGGGACTGGTCAACCTCTGTCCGATGACCTGCAAGGTATACGCTACGCCGACCGACAAAACGCCGCAATAGAGTATCGACCATTTCGCGTCAAGCAGATTTTGCACCGTCAGCCCGTCGCGCTCGAAAATGAACGCGTATATGAACGACAAGATCACACAGACGGTATATTCGCCGAGCGAGAGCTTGAGAGGACTGGTCTTTTGGGCGTAGTGTCCGACCGCGAGGATCTGCGCCGTCCAGAAGAACGTACTTATAAGCAATAGGATCACGTCGGGGCCGAATGAGATCTTACCGCCGTCGGTCATACAAAGCATATAGAAGCCAACGATCGATATTGCGACCGCTATCCAGACGTTAAGCGCGGTCTTATGCTTGAAAAAGATGAAATATGCTACGGGAGTCCAGACTGTATACAGCGCGGTGATAAATCCCGCAAAGCCGGGGTTTGAATTGATCGAGATCGCGTACTGCTGAAGATTTGCAGCGCAAAACAGGGCGATACCGCTTACAAGCGAGCCGATAAACAGATTTTTTCTGCTCTCTGCGCTCTCTTTTTTGCGGTCGAATATCAGAACCACGGGAATTAACGTCAACGCGCCTATCGCAACTCTGACGGCATTGAAGCTCACGGGGCCGAGTCCGCTATTCGTGCTGAGCGCCTGCGCTACGAAGGCAAAGCCCCAGATCACTGCCACGAAAAGCAAAATTAGATTTCCAAGATGTGATTTTTTCATATTAGTTGTTAAATGCCGATCTGTTTATCAAATCGGCATTGGTTTTTATGTAATTTTAAGGTCGCCTCGGGTCATTCTCCGAATGTGACTATGCTTTTGTAAAATTCCTCGAGCGCGGCGTAGGTCTTATCGTTTGAGCTTGCGCCCCATATGTGCGAGCGCTTAAGACAAACTACCGTATCCGCGGGAAGTCTTTGCAGCTCGGGACAAAAATCGTAGATAGCAAGCTCGCAAAGTCGTACACCGTATCCGTCGGCAAGAGTGCCCTCGGGCAAATTCTCGCCAAACAGCTCGCTCATTGAACGAAGTGTGCCGTTATCGCGCAGACTTTCATACAAATACTCGCTTACGAAAAGTATCGACGCCTCGCCATTTCTGAGATACTCGACGTAGGATTGGTGCTCCTGCGTATTATGGCTTTGAGACACCTTCGTGATAAAGCGGCCGTTCTCGTCGGTTTCTTCCTCGTTTGCCGCCTGCATCTCCTCCTCGGAATATATCGAGTAGGTCATAAGGCAGACGCTCTTTTTGCCGTCTTTGTTTATGTCGGACGGCATCAGAGATTCAAGCGTATCGGTTATGCCCGAAAGATCCTCACCGTAGAAGGTCGTGGGCGCGGCGAGCACGACGAACGTGTCGTCCTCTTCCTTTTGGATCATCTGAACCACACCGATTATAAGTATAGTCACGAAAAACGCGGCTATTATTACCGTCCACTTATAGTGATACCAAAAATTTGAAAGCTTTGACAGTATTTTATTTTCCGAGGTCAACCTGATTTCTGTCGTATCAAGCTTTGACTCGTCGAAATCTTTGTTGTCTCTCATATTTTTTCTCCGTTTTGGCTTTTTTATTACTTTCTGGTTACTTCCTTGATCTCCATATGGATCGTGCCGTAAGGAACCTCAACAACGACGGTGTCGCCCGCCTTTGCTCCCATAAGCGCCTTACCAATGGGGGACTGGTCGGATATCTTGTGCTCCATAGGATTTGCCTCGTTGGAGCCGACGATGCTGTACTTGATCTCCTCATCCTCCTCTACGTCGTAAACGGTAACGAGAGAGCCGAGAGATACCACGCTCGTATCAAGCTTGGTCTCGTCTACTACGACCGCGTTTGCAACGAGCTCCTCAAGCTCCTTGATTCTTGCCTCGGTCTTTGCCTGCTCGTTTCTTGCCTCGTCGTACTCGGCGTTCTCGGAGAGGTCTCCAAAGCCCTTCGCAACCGCGATAGCTTCCTTGATCTCTTCTCTTCTTGTCGTTTTGAGGTAGTCAAGCTCATCGGTGAGCACCTTATATCCTTCGGGTGTATAAAGCATTTGCTTATTGTTTTCCATTGTCGTTCTCCTTAATTTCTTATTATTTATTTTGTTATTATTTCAATCGCTTTTTGAAGCTGATCGTCCAAATTCTCGGGCAAGAGGAAGAAGTTATATTCCGCCGCTTCCTCACTAAGCTCGATCTCGTGGTCGGGCACGATGCCTATATCGTGATATACCGTGTGGCTCTTGGAAAAATACATTGCGCTAGTTACTCTGAGCGCACCGTCAAGTCCATAGCGCTCAAGCGGAACTATGCTTTGCATACAACCCTTACCGTAGGTCTTGGTTCCAACGATCTCGGCAAGCCCGTAGTCGCGCATAGTAGCCGTAAAGAGCTCCGCCGCGCTTGCCGTGTTCTCATTCGTAAGGACTATCATATTGAGATCCTTATATTTTCCGATATCCGTCTTGCTGACGTTATAGCCCTCGTACTCCTCTGCGTATTTTACCTCTTTGACAAAATATTCGTTTTTGGAGCCGTCGCTATATTCGGTGGAAACTATCAGATCTCCCTTATTAAGAAAATATGAAAGCACCGCTTGAATTGCGCTTAATGCTCCGCCCGGGTTGTTTCTCATATCAAACACGAAATATTCGCATCCGATCGACTTGAGAGCGTCTACCGCCTCGGTAAACTGGGGGGCGGTGGTCATATCAAAGCTCGAAACACTGACTATTCCCACTCGACTATCGGTTTCGCTGACTCTGTAGGTGACCGATTCTGCTACTACCGCTTTTCTTTCGATTGAAAATTCGATCTCCTTATATCCCGAAGCTTCATTTTTGTCGGGACGGAATACCGCAAACTCGGCGGTCGTTCCCGCTTCTCCGCGGATCCTACTGATTGCCTCGGTATATCCCAGCGTTTGCACCAGCTCTTTATTTTCGCCAACACCCGTGTACATAACGCAGTCGCCTACCTGCACTCCTGCTTCAAGCGCGGGGGAATCGGCAAAGACCGAGATTATCTGCAGCACGCTGTAATCATATCCGTTAACCTCTATCGTGGTATATACGACGGAGACTCCGATGCCGACGAAATCGCCCGCATTGTCGTCAAGGTAACTCTTGTACTCCTCTGCCGTCATATACTCGGCATATAGGTCTCCCGTTGCCTCAACGTATGCCTTGAGTATCGCTGCGCGCATCGCCTCCTCGTCGACTCCCTCGTATGAATACATACGGAATATCTCGTCGAGCTTGACAAGGTCGGAGATATACTCGGGGGTGGTTTCGGATGAGCCACCCTGCTGCGTATTAGGGGGGAGAATCCCTCCGTTCATGCCTATCGAATATAAGCCACAGGACGCAAAGGTGAATAGCACCGCAAGCGCCATAAAGGCAGCAATTAACGATACGGCGACCGCAAGCGGTACCGTTCTCACCTTCTTCGGCTTATCTCCTACGTAGGAATACGTATTAACTCCCTCGGGGAGTATCAGCTCGAGATCCGACAGGGCAAGCGCGCCGAGCAGTCTCTGCTCCGCGTCGTTTTGATTCGTATTGTTGAATTTTATTGAAAAAGAGAGAGTCGCGCTTTCCTCGTCGCACTCTATATCGGTTGCATCGGGAAGGATCGCGGCAACTATCTCTGCTGCCTCCTCTGCTTTTTCGGGGGAGTTCAATCCCTTGACTGTATAGGTGTATTTTTTCATTATTTCGCCTCCTTGAACTGTGTTTTTTGCACTCTTTTTTATAGCTGCACAGTGTCAAAAGCTCCGATAACAATCCAATAAGCGAAACGCTCGAATGAGACGTCTCGCTTATATGAATGTCTATCAATGTCGGTTAAAATCAATACTTCGAGGGCTTGCTTCCGAGATACTTCTTGACCATAAGCGCTACCTTGAAGGTGATAGCGTGCTCGAATTCACGAAGGTCAAGACCTGTGATCTTGCGGATCTTTTCAAGTCTGTATACGAGAGTATTTCTATGTACGAAAAGCTTTCTTGAGGTTTCGGAAACGTTAAGATTGTTGTCGAAGAAGCACTGAATGGTCATCAGAGTTTCTCTGTCGAGAGACTCAAGACTTCCCTTCTTGAAGATCTCCTGGAGGAACATCTCGCAAAGAGTGGTGGGAAGCTGATAGATAAGTCTGCCGATACCGAGGTTCTCGTAGCTGATGATATTCTTCTCGGTCTCGAATACCTTTCCTACGTCGAGAGCTACCTGAGCCTCCTTGTATGCTCTTGCAAGGTCCTTAAGGTTATCTACGATGGTAGAGATACCGATGTTGACCTTGGTGTAGAACTCAGAGGTAAGGGTGTCGGAGATATTGGTTGCAATTCTCTCGATCTCCTTGATGTCGGTGTCGGGCTTTACGTCCTTAACGAGAACGACGTCGTGCTCGCCTACGCTGATAACGTAATCCTTGGACTTATCGGGGAACATATTCTGAAGCATTTCAAAGGGCATAACGTCAGTTTTGCCGAAGAACTTGATGAGGAATACTATTCTGCTTTCTTCGCTACTGAAATGAAGCTCCTTGGATTTGATGTATATATCGCTGGGAAGAATATTGTCGAGAATGATGTTTTTGATGAACAAGCCCTTATCGTATTTCTCGTCGTAGAGATTTTTGATGTTGCAGAGCGATACTGCGAGAAGCTTCGACATCTTCTCCGCCATCTTATCCTCGCCCTCCATGAATACGATATACTCGTTCTTGGAGCCCACAGATATCGGACGGTACGTATAGCCTCCCGAAACCGCGATGTCGGCGGAATAGGTAAGCTCGTTGCGAATGCCCTGCTTGATCTCTCCGATCTTTACAAGCTCAGAGCACGCGATAACTACCCCGTTTTCATCAATAACTCCAATTACGCGGTCTACCGCAGATCTCATCTGATGAATTACGTTTTGGAACAATCTGTTTGCCATTTTTTAACCCCTTTGTGTCTTTTTAATTCCTTATAACTTATTGTACGCCTTTTTGTTTCGTTTATGATAAATAAAATTATAATTCAAACTCATAGCACAGGCATCCGAGCACGAAGCCGGAAGCCGTTTCGGTGCGAAGTATTCTTTTTCCAAGACCTACGGGAATGAGCCCCGCCTCCTTGGCTTTTTCGACCTCGCGGAGTGAAAATCCGCCCTCGCTTCCGATAACGACGGATATTTCGGGATGAGTCCCACCCTTTTCCTTGATCTCGCTCATAAATCTTGCCTTTTCTCTTGCCAAGACCGATTTTAACGACTCGGTGCCGTCACCCTCGTAGCAAAAGAGCTTTATATCCGCCTGTGCGGCTCTTGCGAGCATTTCCGCAAAACTTACCGTGGCATTTACCTCGGGAATCACTCCTCTGCCCGACTGCTTTGCCGCCTCAAGAGATATTTTATTACGTCGGCGCAGCTTATTTTCCTCGTCGCCCTTTTCCTTCGCGATACAACGCTCGCTATTGAAGGTAGTGATCGAAAAAGCTCCGCATTCGACCGATTTTTGTATCACGCCGTCAAGCTTATCTCCCTTTGGTAGCGCTTGATAGATATGCGCCTCAAACGGTGGCTCGGTGTCGCTTTTTCGCTCACTGTTGACCCTTGCCAATACTCTGTCGGGCAAAAATTGCTCGAGGGTGCATTCGTATTCGACCTTTTGCATATCGCACACGGTGATATGCTCGCCTGCCGCCATACGAAGCGAGCGCGAAATGTGATGGGCATCGTCGCCAAGTATCGTAACGAAGCCGTTTTCTATTTGTTCCTTACGAACGAAAAATCTTGGCATACTCTACTCCACATTTGAATTTGACAAATCGAGCAACGATTTTATCTTTTTGCACAAATACAACGTCATAAAACGGGCGCAAATAACAACTTATCTGCGCGGCTGTTTTCAATTATACAACAATATAACCAATTTGTCAACTGCCTTTTTGTAAAAAATGACATTTTATTTTGCACAATTTACAATTTGTTATTATTTTTGGGTATGTATAAAGACATAACAAACAAAGTTGATAAAATTGACGATAATAAAAGTGCACAAATATTGATGATATTATCGAATTATGTAAAAAAGAGGCGAGAATCTCGCCTCTTTTTGTTTCCGCGATATTAAACGGTATGCACGCCGCTTGCCGCGTCGGAGTTTGCGTCAATACCGTACTTCTGGTTCTTTCTGTACTCGAAGAACTTGAGTGCTACCTGCTCGAAGAGAGCGTAGGAAAGGACGTCCTCGTCCTGCTCAAGATAGCCTGCGGGAATCTTCGCACGGAGTTCGTCGAGCTCGGGCTTGAGATCGTCTGCGGGACGGTAGTCGATGACCTTTGCATCCTCGCCGAGAATCTTCTTGACAAACTCGGGATCGATAGCCACGGGAGTCTTACCGTACTCGCCGCGAACGACGCCCTTGAACTCCTTGGTTACCATCTTGTATCTTTCGC
>SVRA01000033.1 GCA_015065075.1 Oscillospiraceae bacterium | reverse complement strand
AACGGAAATAACCAAGGTAGCTAAAAACGGCGGCGTTACGGTCAATGGGCAAGTTGTACGCCGCGCAAGCGGTCATATCGACCCTACATCCGACAAAGTGACCTATCTTGGCAAAGAGGTGATCTGGCGTGAGTTTACATACGTTATGCTCAATAAGCCCGATGGATACGTCAGCGCCACCGACGACGACAAATTTCCCACCGTAATCACTCTGCTTCCGGACGAGCTTCAGAGAATAGGTCTTTTCCCATGCGGAAGGCTTGATAAAAACACCTTGGGTCTTATGATACTTACTAACAACGGCCCTTTATCTCATAAGCTGCTCGCACCCAAAAATCACGTCTCTAAAAAATACCGATTCACCGTAAAATTTCCGATCAGCGAGGACGACGTGCAATCACTCGAATCGGGTGTCGATATTGGGGATACGTTACTGCGCCGTGCAAAGTTGAAATGATCGGAGAAAAGGAAGGGTACATAACCCTCACGGAAGGCAAATATCATCAGATAAAGCTTATGGCAGAGGCGGTGCACAATCAAATAACATATCTTGAGCGCGTTACCTTCGGTCCTATCGCGCTTGACGAAGGACTCGGACGCGGAGAGTGGAGATATCTTACTGAAGATGAGCAACGATCGCTCGAAGCACACGGAAAGGTAATTAAGGATATTCACGGTTGATCGTGGCAATATTACAAGGAATTTATTTACATCAATACATAAGGAGAAAAAATGGACATAATCAAGACCCTTGCCGAAGAATTTAAACTGAAAGAAGAACAGGTCAGAAAGACCGTCGACCTTATCGACGGCGGAGACACTATTCCTTTCATCGCACGATACAGAAAGGAAGTCACGGGAAGCCTCGACGACGCGGTGCTCCGCGACCTTAACGATAGACTTGAGTATCTGCGTAACATAGAAAAGCGAAAGGAAGAGGTCAAGTCGCTCATCGAAGCGCAGGGCAACCTCACTCCCGAGATTGAGGCGGCTATCCTTAACGCGAAAACGATCACCGAGGTCGACGATATATACCGTCCCTTCAGGCCCAAGAGAAAAACGAGAGCCTCCGTCGCAAGAGAAAGAGGTCTTGAGGATCTTGCAAAGCTTCTTATGGAGCAAAAGCTGGAATATCAGCCGTCCATTGAGGAAGCTGCCGAGGCATTCGTCAACGAGGAAAAGGATGTGCCCGACGTCAGCGCGGCGCTCGCGGGAGCGTGCGATATAATCGCAGAGGAGGTTTCCGACAATGCCGAATACAGAAAGGCGCTTCGCTCGCAGACCTTCGATTACGGTGTGCTCAACGTAACCAAGGCGAAGGAAGAGGACTCTGTATACGCACAATATTACGAGTACAGCGAGCCCCTCAAAAAGATCCCCGGACACCGTATTCTTGCGATCAACCGAGGCGAAAAGGAGGAATTTCTCAAGGTATCGGTAGAGATATCCTCGGATATCGTCCTCAATTATCTACACAACTGCGTCGTTACCGAGCCCGCCAGCCCTGCTTATAAATACGTATCGGCGGCTATCGTAGACGGATACGAAAGATTGATCGCTCCGTCCATCGAGCGTGAGATACGCAACGACATGTTCGATAACGCGTCCGAGGGCGCGATCAAGGTCTTTGCGGACAACCTCGGACATCTGCTTATGCAGTCTCCTTTGAAGGGCAAGACCGTACTTGGATTCGACCCCGGATACGTAAACGGCTGTAAGCTTGCAGTTGTTGACAAAACCGGTAAGGTTCTTGATACTGCCGTCATTTATCCCACAAAGCCCCGTCAGAGAATTGAGGAAGCGACCAGAGTGGTCAAGGGACTTATCAGAAAGCACCACGTTGACGTTATCTCGATCGGTAACGGAACGGCATCCAAGGAAAGTGAGATATTCATCGCGGGACTTCTCAAGGAGATCCCCGAGGCAAACTGTAAATATATCGTAGTCAACGAGGCGGGTGCGTCGATTTACTCGGCTTCTAAGCTCGCTACCGAGGAATTTCCCGATTTTGACGTTATGCAGCGCTCCGCGGTATCTATCGCGCGCAGACTTCAGGATCCGCTTGCGGAGCTTGTAAAGATCGATCCCAAGTCTATCGGTGTAGGTCAGTATCAGCACGATATGAAGCCCGCAAGACTTGACACGGCGCTCACAGGTGTCGTTGAGGACTGCGTTAACTCGGTCGGAGTTGACGTAAATACCGCATCTCACTCGCTTCTCGCATATATCGCGGGAATTAATGCTACAAGCGCAAAAAATATTGTAAAATATAGAGAAGAGAACGGAGAATTCACGTCCAGAGCACAGATAAAAAAGGTTCCTCGAATCGGTGACAAGGCATTTGAACAGTGCGCGGGATTTTTGCGCGTACCCGACTCCAAGGAAATTCTCGATAATACGGGAGTTCACCCCGAATCCTACGATGCGGCAAAGGCTCTGCTTGAAATGTTCGACTACACAGTCGATGACGTTCGTCAGGGACAGCTTCGCAATCTCCGTGCTCAAGTCAACAAGCGTGGAACAGGAAAGGTCGCAGAAAAACTTGGCATAGGTGAGCCAACTCTCGTAGACATCATCGGCGAGCTTGAAAAGCCCGGCCGTGACGTGCGCGACTCCTTGCCGCCTCCCATTCTTCGCGACGACATTCTCGATCTTGAAGATCTCAAGCCCGATATGGTGCTTACGGGAACTGTCAGAAACGTAATCGATTTCGGCGCGTTCGTCGACATCGGAGTACATCAGGACGGACTCGTTCACATCTCCCAGATCTGCGACAAATATATAAAGCATCCCTCGGAGGTCCTCTCGGTCGGAGATATTGTAAAAGTCAAGGTTTTAGCAGTAGACATCAAGAAAAAGAGAATCTCTCTGTCCATGAAGCTTTAATTTATTAACGCGCTCGGGCGTTAATATCACTCAAAAATCACAATAATTAGCGGCTCATTGTGAATTATACACAAAATTGACCTTGTAATTTTGGATAATAATGCTCTTTAAAAAAGTCGTTTTTTTTGGTAGAATTATAATGTTAAAAATTAAAGTTTTGTCACTAAACGCACAAATATTATTTCAGGAGGAATAAAACAAATGGCAAGCTTGTCTCTCAGACATATTTATAAGAAGTATCCCGGTGGCGTTACCGCCGTATCAGACTTCAACCTTGAGATAAAGGACAAGGAATTTATAGTCCTCGTAGGTCCTTCCGGTTGCGGTAAGTCCACAACTCTTCGTATGATCGCAGGTCTCGAAGAAATTTCCGAGGGTGAGCTCTTTATCGGCGACCGTCTCGTAAACGACGTTGCTCCTAAGGACAGAAAGATCGCAATGGTATTCCAGAACTACGCTCTTTATCCTCACATGACCGTTTCCGAGAACATGGCGTTCGGTCTTAAGCTCAACAAGACTCCCAAGGAAGAGATCAAGAGACGTGTTGAAGAGGCAGCAAGAATCCTCGATATCACCCACCTTCTCGACAGAAAGCCCAAGGCACTTTCCGGAGGTCAGAAACAGCGTGTTGCGCTCGGTCGTGCTATCGTTCGTAACCCCATGGTATTCCTTCTCGACGAGCCGCTCTCTAACCTTGACGCAAAGCTTCGTGCAACCATGAGAACCGAGCTTACCAAGCTTCACCAAAGAGTTGAGACAACGTTCGTATACGTTACTCACGACCAGGTAGAGGCAATGACCATGGCTTCCAGAATCGTTGTTATGAAGGACGGTCTTATCCAGCAGGTAGATACTCCTCAGACCCTTTACGATCGCCCCGTTAATATGTTCGTTGCAGGATTTATCGGAACCCCTCAGATGAACTTTATCAACGGCACTCTCGTTAAGAAGGGCGAGGACGTTCACTTTGAATTCGAGGGTAACTCCATCAAGGTTCCCGTAGAAAAGGCAAACGATCCTGCACTTAAGGAGTACATAGGTCAGGAAGTTGTTGTCGGTATTCGTCCCGAGAGCATTCACGACCAGCCCGCACAGATCTCCGCACTTGAGGACAGCACCGTTGACGCATACGTTGAAGTTACTGAGCTTATGGGTGCTGAGATATACCTTTACCTCGTTATCGGCGAGACAAAGCTTACTGCAAGAGTATCCCCGAGATCCACTTCTCGCGCAGGCGATACTATTAAGATCGCTATTGATACTGCAAGAATGCATATCTTCGATAAGGATACCGAAAAGTGCATAGTTCACTGATTTGAATACATTAAAAAAACGGAGCCGTATGGCTTCGTTTTTTGCTCACAAAAACTATTGACAATTATTTTGCAAAATGCTATAATGATTGTGCGACACAATTCAATAACCTGAACCTGAAAGTAGGTATTTTTATTTTTCGATAAAAATACGTACTCCTTTTTCGTATTCTACTTTTAGGTAAAGGGTTTACGGAATTGTGTCGCAGCAATCGGAGTTTCGTGTTTTTTGTGCGTGGCTTCGGCTGCGCACTTTTTGTTTTTTGGAGGAAAGAAAAATGAAAAAACTATCCCTTTTAGTTCTTGTTCTCGTTTTAGCGCTATGCTTGCCAACCCTTGCGGCATGCAACACCACGGGCGGAGAGGCAACCGAAGCTACCTCAACCGAAACCGAGGAACCTACGACGGAGACTACGAGAGAGACCACACAAAAAGAAACCGAGAGACAAGAAAAGACTACTGAGTCTGAAACAACGGAACCCACCGAGGTAACGGAAAATGCCGAGATGACGGAGACTACCGAGACGAAGAAACCCACCGAGGTAACGGAAAATGCCGAGATGACGGAGACTACCGAGACGAAGAAACCCACCGAGGCAACGGAAACTACCGAGATAGCAGAAACCACCGAGGTAACGGAGACCGCCGAGGCAACGGAGACCACCGAGGCAACGGAGACTACCGAGGTAACGGAGACTACCGAGGTAACGGAGACTACCGAGACAACTGAAATCGCCGATAGCAATTTGGAAACGGAAGATTGTGCAACGTTGCGATATAAGTTAAATGATGATGGTATATCGTATTGTGTAGTGGGTTTAGAGAGTCTTGGCAACGGGAAAGTAATTATTCCGCCAACTTATATGGGATTGCCCGTAACGCGTATTGGTAGTTTTGGCGGTAGTGATATTTGTAGCGTTTATATTTCAAACGGTGTCACGGTTATAGAACAGGGTGCTTTCTATGGATGTTCTAGTCTTTTGACTGTGAGCATCCCCGAAAGCATTACACGCATAGGAATGGATGCATTTAATTCTGGCGTTAAGTATAATGAGGACGATAATGTATATTACCTTGGAAATGAAGATAATCCCTATTTGGTGCTTGTTTCTGCAAATGATAAAACGATTACAAACTGTCAAATTAACAGCGCTACAGAAATTATTTGTGGGGGTGCATTCTATAATTGCGAAAGCCTTGATAGTATAATTATTCCAGACAGTGTGAGAATTATTGGTTATAATGCATTTCAAGGTTGTTCAAATCTTGATAATATAATTATTCCCAACAGTATGAAAATCATTGATGATTATGCATTTTTCAATTGCTCAAGTCTTGAGATAGTAACTATTTCAAATGGTACTATAAGCATAGGGGAAAGCGCATTTGAGAATTGTACAAGTCTTACAAGCATAAATGTTCCAAATAGCGTTATAAGCATAGGGAAGAGCGCATTTAGGAATTGCACAAGTCTAACAATCGCATATATTTCCAATAGTGTCACTAACATTGGAGAGTATGCTTTCTTCGGCTGCAACGTTATTGAGAGTATAGCAGTCCATGAAGAAAACGTAAAATATAAATCGATAGATGGAGTTTTGTATAGTAAGGACGGCAAACTCATTCAATACCCTAAGGGTAAAATTCAAACGAGTTTTGTAATTCCCGATGGCGTGACTAGCATCGGCGAATATGCATTATACGCTTGTGATAGACTTGAAAGCATAAGCATACCTGCTAGTATCACAAACATCGGCGAGGCTGCGTTCTATGATTGTGGCAAGCTTAAAAGTTTAACATTTGGAGAGAATAATCAACTAACAAGTATTGGAAATTACTCATTCGCGGATTGTGATGCACTTCAAAGTATATCTTTTGGCAATAACAATCAACTTGTAAGTATCGGCGATTTTGCGTTCTTCTCTTGTGAAGGACTTGAAAGTGTAACATTTGGCAAGAGCAATCAACTCACAAGTATTGGTGATTGTGCGTTCTATTATTGCACCAGTCTTTCTAGCATAACTATCCCTGATAGCATTGCGAGCATCGGAAATAATGTGTTCTACAAATGTGTAAGAATTGAGAGCATCACAGTACATAATGATAACGCGTACTATAAGTCGATAGATGGAAATTTGTATAGCAGAGATGGCAAAATACTAATTCAATACGCTATAGGCAAATCACAAACAAGTTTTGTAATCCCCGACAGTGTTACAAGCATCGGTGGGTATGCGTTTTGCGATTGTGATATACTTGAAAGTATAATGTGCGGTGAGAACAACCAACTCACGATAATTGGGGAGAGTGCGTTTAAGAATTGCACAAACCTTAAAAGTATAATGTTCAGCGAAAACAACCAACTCACGAGAATTGGAGAGCGTTCGTTCAAGAATTGCACGAGTCTTGAAAACATAATAATTCACGAAGATTGCCAGCTCGAAAGTATTGGTAATGAAGCGTTCTATAATTGTACGAGTCTTACTAGCATAATAATCCCTCATAGCATCACAAGTGTTGGTGTTTCTGTGTTTGACAAATGCAATAATCTTACTTACAACGAGTATAACAATGCATATTATCTTGGAAATGAAGAAAATCCATATTTGTTGCTTGCGCGTGCAAAGAACAATAACATTACAACCTGTCAAATAAATAATGCTACTAAAATAGTATTATATTCAGCGTTTTCCAACTGTACAAGCCTTACTAACATAGCAATACCTTATGGTGTCACTAGCATTGGTGCAAGTGTGTTTTATGGGTGTAAAACCCTCACTAATATATCAATATCCAACAGCGTCACAAGCATAGGAGCGAATTCATTTGAGGGATGTGTAAGACTTGAGAGCATATCTATACCGAATAGCGTTGCAAGCATAGGTGCTAGTGCTTTTAGGTATTGCCAAAGCCTTACTAACATAATTATCCCTGACGGTGTCATGAGTATTAGAGATAATATGTTCTATGAATGTGTAAGACTTGAGAGTATAACTATCCCCAGTAGTGTCACGAGTATTGGAGAAGGAGTATTCGCTTCTTGTATAAGCCTTAAAATTGTTAATTATGCTGGTAGTAAAAAGCAGTGGGAGGCAATAAACAATGACAGTAGATTTGTGAACGCTGTTACAATAAACTACAACCACGTGCACTCTGTGGACTGACATTAAGCAACAAAAGCAACCGACCTCGGTCGGTTGCTTTTGTTTTGCTAAATAAATGCTAAAAACTCTTGCATTTACAAGAACAATGTGATATAATAACCTTAAGATGTAAATCACATTTACTGTTCGGGAGTTGTGAGCATGAATTTAGGTCAAAAAATCAAGAATTTGCGCGTTGAGAAGATGATGACGCAAAAGGAACTTGCGGGGGGAGAGATTACCCGAAATATGCTCAGCCAGATTGAAAACGGATTGGCGCAGCCATCGCTCTCAACCGTGTTTTATCTTGCGAAAAAGCTGTCTGTGCCTGCAGGCTATCTTTTATCCGAGGGCGACGAGGAATTTATTTACAATAAGACTGCCGCAATGAAAAACATCAAGCGCGCGTACGTTGATCGTAACTTCGAGCTTTGCCGCGATATATGTCTTTCTTCATTCAATGAATTTGACGACGAGCTTGAACTGATACTGACCGACTGTTGCTTCGGCGTAGCGGAAAACAGTATGAAGGAAGGTCAGCTTCACAAGGCGCGAGATTTTCTCGATGAAGCTATCCTTCACTCCGAAAGTACGATGTTCAACACCGTTACCCAAAGAAACGGTATTGCCGTGATGTTTGAGATGTTAAAAGAGATATCCCCCGCACTAGATTCAAACGAGACCGATACTGTCATCAGCGAAGATCTTTTCCATCCCTCTATTTTCGATAGCATTTTGTGCAAGTACATAACCGTCATTCTCAATGAAGAAAAGTACGATGCTTTCATTGATGATATATCAAAAATCCAAAGAAACGATCTTTCAAAAGAGGATCAACTTTTCGTTTTGCATCTAAAAGCGAGAAGTCATATACGAACCAATGATCACCAAGCGGCACTGAAGTTATTGTATCAAGTAATCGACTCGGAAGAAGTTCCCCCGAGATTGCTTTTATACCTTGCATGCTCCGATATGGAGATATGCTTCAGAGAAATGAACGACTACAAGGGTGCCTACGAATTTTCTCAAAATAAAATTGAAATTCTCGAGCATATGCTTGCAGAAATTTAAGCAAACACAGGACAGATATATGAAAATCATAACGAAATGTTTTTTGTGCGTCACGTTGGCGTTGATGTTGATTGCGTTGCCGTCATGCTCAATGTTTTGGTCATCCAACCCCACTTATAGCGGAGGACAAATGCTTAACGACGAGCTGATGTCATCTATGAGAGCAGAAATACTCGGTGAGAAGACAGAAACGTCAAAACCCGACGGAATAATCAAAGATGAAACTGAGTCGAGCCAATCAGACACAGAAATCGAATCGGGCAATTCCAAGGAAGAAGATTCAACAAAACAAGATCATACAAAAACTGACAATACTGTCTACTGGACAAAAGGTGGAGGAGTTTACCACCTCTATGAAGATTGTAGTTACATAAAATCTTCGTCCGAGATATTATCGGGCACTTTGGAAGAAGCATTGGAAACGGGGAAATCAGGCGTATGTTCAAGATGCCAAAGCCGTAAGGATAAAGAGTAAAAAACTACCATTATATACTATCGAGAAAAATCAAATAAAATTTTTGCAGGGTGATTGACAAATTTGTAACTTTGTGATATAATTTAGGTAGTTAAAGTCCGAAAGGCAAAAAACACCACGGAGGATCTATATGGAAATAGCGATTATAGCACATGACATGAAAAAAGAACTTATCACGCAATTCTGTATCGCATATTGTGGTATTCTGAGCAAACACAACATATGTGCTACCGGAATTACGGCTAAATATATATCCGACGCAACCGGCCTTAAGATAGAAAAAATGCTCAGTGGAGAGCAGGGTGGAGAGCAGCAGATCGCATCGAGAATCGCTTATAATGAGATCGATGTGCTAATCTACTTCCGTGATACGCGTCCCTCATCTGATATGTACTCCGAGCACGATAAGATCGAGAGAGAGTTGCTTTTGGCTTGCGACCGGTATAATATACCCGTTGCTACGAACATTGCAACCGCGGAGGTTATTATCATGGCACTGGATCGCGGAGACCTCAGTTGGCGCGAGCTTGTCAACCCGACATCTAGTTACAACAGAAACCGCTGATAATCAAATACCGAAAGACACGTTCTATTTAATCAGGTGTACACAGAGAGAAAACAGATGCTGAAAGTTTTTTGCGCCACTATTTAGAATACCACTTTCGTGCGCAATTTAATAAAATTGAGTTAAAAGCTCGGGTGGAACCGTGCATTTATGCACCCCGAACACAAAATTGTGTTCGGGGTGTTTTTTCTAGGACACAACCGAAGAAAGTTTATAAAAACACATACAATATAAAGGAAAAGGTAAAGACAATGAAAATCAATTTTGGTTCACAAATTTTTGAATCCGATGCTCCTATAACGGTATACGATGCCGCAAAGGAAGCTTTCGGAATGGTAGAGAGAAGCGTTATCGCGGCAAGTGTTAACGGAGAAACCGTCGCGCTCAATTATGAGATAGGAGCAGATGCGGATGTCAAACTTCTGACCTTTGCAGATAAAGAAGGCGCACACGTCTTCAGACACACCGCGTCTCATATTCTTGCGCAAGCAGTAAAGAGACTTTATCCCGAAACAAAGCTCACCATCGGCCCCGCAATCGACGACGGATTCTACTACGATTTTGACAGCGACGTTCCTTTCACTCCCGAGATACTGAAAAACCTTGAGAGTGAGATGAAGAAGATCGTAAAGGAAAACCACAAGATCGAACGCTTCGAGCTTCCTCGCGATGAGGCAATCGCATTTATGGCAGAGAAGAATGAGCCCTACAAGGTTCAACTCATCGAAGAGCTTCCCGAGGGCGAGATTATCAGCTTCTACCGTCAGGGAGAATTCACCGATCTCTGTGCAGGACCTCACCTCTTCGCTACGGGCGCAGTCAAGGCGTTCAAGCTGACACAGTGCACGGGCGCTTATTGGAAGGGTGACCAGAACAACAAGCAGTTGCAGAGAGTTTACGGTATAGCTTTTCCTACCAAGGACGAACTCAACACCTACGTAACGATGCTTGAAGAAGCAAGAAAACGCGACCACAACAAGATCGGACGCGAGCTCGAATATTTCACAACCGTGGACTCTATCGGACAAGGTCTTCCTATCATTATGCCTAAGGGTGCGCGCGTTATCCAGACTCTTCAGCGTTGGATCGAGGATGAGGAGCAGAGAAGAGGCTATCAGATGACCAAAACTCCTCTGATGGCAAAGAGAGATCTTTACAAGATCTCGGGTCACTGGGATCACTATCTCGACGGAATGTTCATACTTGGAGATCCTTATGATGAGACAAAGGAGTGCTTCGCTCTGCGTCCTATGACCTGTCCCTTCCAGTATCAGGTATTCCTCAACAAAAAGCGTTCGTACAGAGACCTTCCCATGAGACTCGGCGAGACCTCCACTCTCTTCAGAAACGAGGATAGCGGCGAGATGCACGGTCTTATCCGTGTCCGTCAGTTCACGATCTCCGAGGGACATCTTATTCTCCGTCCCGAGCAGCTTGAGGAGGAATTCAAGGGCTGTCTTGACCTCGCACTCTACTGTCTCGACACTCTCGGACTCCGTGAGGATTGCTCCTTCCGCTTCTCACAGTGGGATCCCAAGCGTACCGACAAATACGAGGGCACACCTGAGCAGTGGGATATGGCGCAGGGCATTATGGAAAAGCTTCTCGACGAAAACCTCGGCCGCGGCAACTATGCTATCGGTATCGACGAGGCGGCATTCTACGGTCCTAAGCTCGATATTCAGATCAAGAACGTATTTGGAAAAGAGGACACTCTTATCACGATACAGATCGATATGCTTCTTGCCAAGAAGTTCGGTATGGAATACGTTGATTCCGACAATACTCTCAAAACTCCTTATATCATCCACCGTACAAGTATGGGCTGCTACGAGAGAACTCTTGCACTCCTTCTTGAAAAGTATGCAGGCGCGCTTCCTACATGGATGGCTCCCGTTCAGGTCAAGATGCTTCCTATTGGTGACGAGCAGATCGAATATTGCGAAGATATCGCAAGAAAGCTGACAAACCTTGGTGTAAGAGTCGAGGTCGACAGAAGAAACGAAACCATCGGATATAAGCTCCGTAACGCTCAGCTTGAAAAGGTGCCTTACATGATAGTAGTTGGTGCCAAGGAAGTCGAAAGCAACACGGTTGCGGTTCGCTCCAGAAAAGACGGCGAAAAGGGCGCTATGTCTCCCGATCAGTTTATCAGCGAGCTTCTTCTTGAGATTGCAGAAAAGAGAAGATAATTTTATTAACAAAAACTCCGTGCAAATTTTGCACGGAGTTTTTTGAAATACAACTCAATTTTTATATTAAATCTATATTATTTAAATAAATTATAAAAAAACAGAAAATATTTACAAAAAACTGTTTACAAAACGACAAAAAAGTAGTACAATATTGTGTAGAAATTATCATTTGGGAGAACAGCAATGTCAAAACCGATTTATAGCAGAGTTTTAATCAAAATCTCAGGCGAAGCACTCAAAAACGGATGCGAGAGCGACATTCTCGATTTTGATTTCGTCGATAAAGTCGTAGCATCTATCGACAAGTGCCTCAAGGCAGGTGTTGAAGTAGCTATCATCGTTGGAGCAGGCAACATCTGGCGAGGAGCAAGGAAGGGCGTTGGAATGAACAGAGCAAGAGCAGACCACATGGGAATGCTTGCCACAGTTATCAATTCCTTGGCACTTCAGGACGCGTTTCTGAGACAGGGGATAGATGCAAAGGTTCTTTCCACGGTTGAAATGAATACCTTTGCCGATTTCTACACCCAAAGAGATGCCGACAGATATCTCAAGGAGGGCAAGGTCGTTATATTCGGTGGCGGTCTTGGAGCTCCTTATTTCTCAACCGATACACCCGCGGTAGTCCGCGCGGCAGAGATCGGCGCAGACGTTGTTCTTATGGCAAAGAACGTAGACGGTCTTTATACCGCAGATCCCAAGAAAGATCCCAATGCTAAGAGATATGACGACGTTACCTATGCCGAGATCCTCGAAAAAGACCTCAAAGCATTCGACCTCACTGCAGTATCCTTCTGCAACGAAAACGACATTGATTGCTACGCATTCGCACTCTCCGATCCCGAAAACATTTACCGTGCGGTAACAGGCACCGCAACGGGTACTAAAATGCATAAATAAGTATATACATAGAAAGGAAACCATAAAATGTACAACACCAAAGATCTTGAACAGAAAATGCAAAAAACCATTGCTTCCTACGAGCAGAACCTCGCTTCTATCCGCGCAAGCCAGGCAAATCCCGCAGTCCTTTCTCGTGTAACCTTCGACTATTGGGGTTCTCCCGCAGAGATAACCGCAATGGCAAACGTCAGAGTTGCCGATGCTAAAACCCTTGAGATCATTCCTTACGACGCAAGCACACTCAAGGCCATGGAAAAGGCAATCCAGACCTCTGATATCGGAATTAATCCCTCTAACGACGGTAAGATAATCCGTCTCGTATTCCCTCAGCTTACCGAGGAAAGACGTAAGGATCTCGCAAAGCAGGTTCAGAAGATGGGCGAAGATGCAAAGGTTGCTATCCGTAATCTCAGACGTACCGCGAACGATGATATCAAGAAGCAGAAGAAGGATGGACTTCTCACAGAGGACGACGTAAAGAACGCCGAAAAGTCGGTTCAGGATATCACCGATAAGTACGTTAAGAACATCGATACCATCACCTCCGCAAAGGAAAAGGACATTATGAAGGTCTGATCCTTGTAGGACATATATTTTTAATACTTTTAAAGCGGAAGAGAATATGCTTCCGCTTTAATTTCCATAAAAGGTTTAAATTATGACTAACAATGTAAAAAAAGTGGACGAAAGACTCCAGCACATCGCGTTTATCATGGACGGTAACGGCAGATGGGCAACCGCGCGCAATATGCCGCGAGAATACGGACATAAAAACGGTGCCCGAGTATTCAGAGAAATCACCGAATACTGCCACAAAATCGGAATAAAGTATCTTACCGTTTACGCCTTTTCAACTGAAAACTGGAAGCGTCCGAAAAGAGAAGTCAACGCTATAATGAAGCTTCTTGACGAATATCTCGATAGACAGCGCCCCGAAAATGCATCTATTCGCTTTATCGGTGACGTAAGCATGCTTGATCCCAAAATAGTTGAAAAGATCAACAAAATGGCAGAGGAAACCGCGGGACACGAATACGTCCTGAACGTTGCGATGAACTACGGCTCTCGCGCTGAGCTCGTCACCGCGTTCAATAAGCTTTTGGCACAAGGTAAGGGTGAGGTAACAGAGCAGGACATCAACTCGGCGCTCTATACGGGTGATTGCCCCGATCCCGATCTGATAGTGAGGACGGGAGGAGATCTTCGCATCTCAAACTTTTTGCTCTGGCAAGCAGCGTACTCCGAGTTGTATTTCACCGACACACTTTGGCCCGATATGACCTCTGATGACGTAGACCGAGCGGTAGACGCATTTTACTCCAGAAAAAGACGCTTCGGCGGACTTGATAAAGAACCTGAAAAGAAGGATTGATCTTATGTTAAAAAGAATAATTACGGCAATAGTTGCGCTCTGCGTATTCGTTCCAATCGTTATATTCAGCGACACCTGGGTATTTCCCGTAGCAATGGCACTTTGCTCGGTTATTGGCATAATTGAAATGATCGGCTGTATAGGCCACAAAAAGAATCTGTTCTTTACTATACCACTTTGTCTTGTTGCGGCATTCGTTCCGCTTTGTATGAGATACACCCGCGAAAACGGAATCTTCCTTTCGGAAGCAGTCAAGCTTCTTGTAGGTATTGCATTTATAGTTGCTCTGTACGTTTTCGGTGTTGCCGTATTTGCTAACAAAAAAATAGCAGTTACAGATGCAGGACTTATCTTTGCGATGTCGTTCTACATAATCGCGGCCTTTGGAGCAATAGTTTACATTCACGATTTTATAAATAACGGCGTATACATCTATTTGCTGACGTTTATTTGCGCGTGGGTGACCGATAGCTTTGCTTATTTTTCGGGAAGATTTTTTGGTAAACATAAGCTTATTCCATCAGTAAGTCCCAAAAAAACTATAGAGGGTGCGATCGGCGGCGTTATCTTTTGTGTAATTGGAATGCTTGTTTTCGGTCTTGTAATCGAAAAGTTCTTCAATCCCAACGGACTCATTGAAGCAAATTATTTGGTTCTTGCGATAAGCGGAGTGTTTATCTCGGTGGTGTCCCAGATAGGCGACCTCATAATGTCCCTCGTGAAGAGACATTACGGGATCAAGGATTACGGTAAGCTTTTTCCCGGACACGGCGGAATACTTGACAGATTCGATTCGGTTTTGGCAGTTTCTCTTATTCTTGCTTTCATCTGCACGTATTTTGACCTGCTTCCGATCACAAAATAAGAATGGATATGAATATAAACAAACCAAGTATGATGATCCTGGGCTCAACGGGATCGGTTGGCGAGCAGGCGATCGACGTAGCCGAGAAATTCGGAGTGACGGTCGATGCTATCTCGGCACATAAAAACGTAAAAAGAGCGGAGGAGCAGGCAAGACACTTTGGTGTCAAGGCTTGCGCTATGAGCGACCCCGATGCAGCCAAGGACCTCAAGGAGAGACTCAAGGACACTGATATCAAGGTCTACGCGAAAACCGAGGGCATCTGCGAAATGATTGCAGAAACGAACGGCAATGGGGAATCTGGTCAGGTAGTAGAGAATTCTATAGTTGGAGAAGCAGGTCTGAAGCCCACTTTGACAACGCTGAACTGCAAGAAAAAGCTCGCTTTGGCAAACAAAGAGTCCTTGGTCGTCAGCGGAGAGGCGGTAATGAAAGCCGCAAAGGAAAAGGGGATAGAAATACTTCCCGTGGATAGTGAGCATTGCGCTATCTTTCAGTGTTTGCGCTCGGGTAAGAATGAGGAAATTAAAAATCTCATTCTCACCGCGTCGGGCGGTCCGTTTTTCAGCTATAATAAAGAACAACTCTCGGGCGTAACGGTAGAAACTGCTCTCGCTCACCCCACGTGGAAAATGGGGCCAAAGATTACAATCGACAGTGCGACATTGATGAACAAAGGCTTTGAGGTCATAGAGGCGGTGCACCTTTTTGGAGTTAAACCCGAGCAGGTAAGAGTCGTCGTCCACAGAGAAAGCATAATACATTCTGCGGTCGAATATATTGATAACAGCGTTATCGCTCAGATGTCGGTTCCCGATATGAGACATTGCGTTCAGTACGCATTAACTCACCCCGAAAGAATCGAGGCAACCACAAAAGAGCTCGATCTGTTCTCGATTGGCAAACTGACCTTCGCCAAGCCCGATATGGGCACCTTCGTGCTTTTGGCAAAGGCTTACGAGGCAATTATTCTCGGCGGAGCCGTTCCCGCGGTGCTTAACGCCGCCAATGAAGAGGCGGTTGCCGCGTTTTTGAATAAAAAGATCGGATTTTGCGATATTTTTGACGTTGTATGCAACACTGTTGATGCTATGTCATATTGCAAGGATATTCACGATCCTGACGAGATACTTGAAGCCGCGGCATCTGCAAGGGAAAGAGCAACGGCACTTATTTCAAAACGCAATTAATTTTAAACGGAGATTTTATGGACACTATTTTGTATTTGCTGCTGACGCTGGTATTGCTCAGCATAATGGTAGTCATTCATGAGCTTGGTCACTTTCTTTTTGCCAAGCTTTTCAAAGTGACGGTATTGGAATTTTCAATAGGAATGGGTCCTGCAATCTTCACCACGAAAAAGAAAAGCAAGAAAGACGAAAAAGACGAAATAGCCAAATCCTTCCACTCGTCTGATAATGAAGATGTCTCGCTCAATACGGAAGCGCTTGATGGTGAAACCGCTACCGAAAATGCGAAAACGGTCTTCAGCGTAAGAGCATTGCCCATAGGCGGATACGTAAGTATGGCGGGGGAAGATGACGCCTCCACGGACGTCAATGCCTTCTGCAACAAGTCCGTTTGGCAAAGATTCCTTATCACCATAGCAGGCCCTATAATGAATATTCTACTCGGTATTCTGTGCATGTTCTCGCTCGTTGGTATAGAAAGCGCGCAGAACGGATATCTCGCCTCCAATACCATCGCGGGATTTCAGGAAAACGCCTTGTCCGATAAATGCGAATCGCCTTTAATGGTGGGCGATACCGTAATTAAGGTAGACGGAGTAAGAATTCACACAGGAAACGAGCTCGTTTATGAAATAATGAACAGCGGCTATGAACCGATCGATATAGTCGTAATCCGTAACGGAGAGAGGATCACCCTCGAAAACGTCGTTTTTCCGACCGACACCTCCGCGGGAGCAACGTTTGGCTCATATGACTTTACAATCTACGGAGAAGATGCAAACTTCGGATCTATAATGAAGCATTCTATATACAGATCGTTTTCGACGATAAAGATTATTACTGACAGCTTGAAAGATCTTCTAACAGGTCGTTACGGCGCAGAAGCGGTATCAGGTCCCGTAGGAATGGCAGGAGCTGTAGGGCAGGCAACCAAAAACGGAGTTTCTTCCTTGCTTTATCTATTCACGCTCATTACCATGAATCTTGGAGTATTTAACCTTCTGCCCGTTCCCGCATTGGACGGCGGCAGGATCGTATTCTTGCTTATAGAAGCGATAACCAGAAAGCCCGTCAAAAAGGAAGTTGAGCAGATGGTAAATACCGTCGGCATACTCATTCTTTTTGCATTGATGATATTTATCACCTTCAAGGATATTTTCACTCTTTTCACTTAAGCTAAGGATAAAAAAATGATCTACAACGATATAAGACGAAAAACAAGAGAAATCACCGTTGGAAACGTCAAAATAGGCGGAGATAACAAGATCGCCATTCAGTCAATGACGAATACCGACACCAAGGATGCTGTAGCTACGCTCGAACAGATCAAAAGACTCGCATCGGCAGGCTGCGATATCGTCCGTATAACCGTCCCCGATGCCGAGGCGGCAGAAACCGTAAGAATAATCAAGGAATCGGGAATCCGCACACCTATCGTGGCGGATATCCACTTCGACTATCGCGCGGCTCTTAGATCCGCTGAATACGGAGTCGATAAGATCCGCATCAATCCCGGCAATATAGGTGATGAGGAGCGAGTAAAAGCCGTTGTCGATGCTTGTAAAGAAAAAAATATCCCGATAAGGATCGGTGTGAACAGTGGCTCGGTGGAAAAGCACATTCTTGAAAAACACGGCTCTCCCACACCCGAGGCGCTCTGTGAAAGCGCACTTTATCACGCATCAATTCTCGAAAAGTACGATTTTTACGATACCGCTATTTCTATAAAATCCTCTGACGTTACGACTATGATCACAGCCAACAGATTGGTGGCGGAAAGATGTGATTATCCGATACATATCGGCGTTACCGAGGCGGGCGCGGAGAAGGGCGGAAGCATCAAGAGCGCTATCGGCATAGGCGCTTTGCTTTGCGACGGAATAGGCGACACGCTCAGGGTCTCTCTCACGGCAGATCCCGTCAAGGAGATCGCCGCAGCAAAGGACATTTTGAACGCACTCAACGTTCAGGGTCAGTGCGGAATGAATATAGTCAGCTGTCCCACCTGCGGAAGAACCAAGATAGATCTTATCTCCCTGAGCGCACAATTTGAAAGCGCAGTCGCCGAAGAGGCACTTGCTGACCTTCCGATAACCGTCGCGCTTATGGGATGCATCGTAAACGGTCCCGGCGAAGCCCACGAGGCAGATATAGGCATCGCTGGTGGCAAGGGCGAGGCCTTGCTTTTTGATCACGGACAACCTCTTGGAAAGATATCTGAAAACGATATAATTCCAACTTTGATAAAGGAAATTAAAAAGATCAAGGAAGAAAGATTCTCTTAAGATATGTCAAAGACTTTTTTGCAGATTTTTGAAAAATATAAAGCCGATGAACAAAGCGCTCGGATATTGGATCAGGCGCAGAATATCAAAATACAAGCCGATAAGGAAAACAGGATTTTGCAGGCATCGGCTGATTTTCCTGCGCTTATTGAAAAGGACAAGCTCTATCGAATAGAGCGCGAGATAGCCAAGGCATATTCTCTGAATTGGGTCAAGATAATGCCTCATTATCCATCAAGTCTTTTTAGTAGCGACTACGTTCCCGAGCTCCTTAAGGAGACCGAAAACGTAGGAATTGTGGCGCGCGGCTTTTTCAGCAAATACAGATTTAATCTTGAAAATAACACCCTGACCGTAGAGATCCCGTTCGACGAAAACGGTGTAAGACTGCTTTACGACGCTCGCACTCCGTCGGTAATGCAGGGAATTATACTGTCGGAATTCGGCATCAACGTGCGTGTTAACGTCGTGCACACCAGCGATGAGATCTTCCTTGCCAGCAACAATTCTCTCGAAAAGTATATAGAGGATTTTGACAAAAGAATGGCAGCCGAGGAAAAGGCGTATGAAGCAAGAATGGCAAGTCGGCTCAGCGCCACACCTCCTTCAACCGAGGAGGCAAATATGCTTCCGAGAAAAACTTCTTTGTTTGATGAGAACGCCGTACCGATGGTTGCAAACGGCATTTGTCAGATCGGAAACGTAAAGTTCGACATTTCCGAACCTGAATACGTCTACGGTGAGCCATTTGAGATCACTCCTACGTCGATTGCGGATATAACGAAGCCGCAAAGAAACATAGTAATTCTGGGAACTGTTTTTGATTACGCGCAAGAGCCCAGCCGCTCGGGCGAAAAAATGAACATTTCGTTCTCGATAAGCGACGGTAATTCGTCCGTAGAGGTCAAGTGCTTCGCCACGCTTGAGGACGCCGCCGATATCTCTGAAAACGTAAAAAATGGCGCAGTTATAGCGCTTAAGGGATACTCCAAAAAAGAGACCCGAAAGGACAGAACCGAAGGAACCGATTTTCAGTTCTTTTTCTCCAATATCGCAAAGATCAAAAAGCTTTCTAGAGTCGACAACGCTCCCGTAAAGCGCGTTGAGCTCCACTTGCACACTCAAATGTCGCACATGGATGCTCTTATTCCGCCCGACGTTGCGGTAAAACAGGCAAAAGCGTGGGGACATCCCGCGGTTGCTATAACCGATCATGGAACCGTTCAGGGCTATCAGGAAGCCATGCTTACGTCCGAAAAGATCGGTCAAAAGGTAATATACGGCGTCGAGGCGTATTTTGTCAACAATACCGCGGGCGCTCTTTACGGCACTTATAACGAGGATTTTGACGAAGAAACGATAGTTTTCGATATAGAGACTACAGGTCTTTCGGTTCAAAACTGTAAGATCACCGAAATCGGTGCAGTCAAGGTCAAAAACGGAGAGATCACCGACGTATTTAATACGTTTGTCAACCCCGAGGTGCCGATTCCCGAGGAAATTGTTGAGTTGACATCTATCACTGACGAAATGGTAGCCGATGCTCCAAAAATAGACGAAGCGCTCAACAACTTCTTTGAGTTTATAGGAGGAGGCAAAAAGCTCCTCGTCGCGCACAACGCAAATTTTGATACAGGATTTATCCGCCGAGCCGCAGAGGAATGCGGAATGGCGTTCACAAACCCCTATCTCGACACCGTTGCACTCTCGCGCTACATCCACCCCGATCTAAAAAAGCACAAGCTTGATACTCTTGCGGAATATTATCATCTCGGAGAGTTCAATCATCATAGAGCAAGTGATGATGCGGCAATGCTCGCGATGATCTACATAAAAATGATCGCATCAATGAGAGAGCAGGATATCAAGAGCTTCGAGCAGCTCAAGCGCGATATGAGCGCAAATTCCAATCCGCTAAATCTCAAGCCATATCATCAGATCATTCTCGTTAAAAATAAAATAGGACTCAAAAACCTCTACAAGCTCATTTCAATGGGATTTTTGAAATATTACAAGCGTAATCCCAGAATACCCAAAACCGAGCTCGAAAAGCA
>SVRA01000115.1 GCA_015065075.1 Oscillospiraceae bacterium | reverse complement strand
TCTTGCGACGAAGGTGGCAGATGTAAACGTCACCCATATTGCCTTCCTCTGCGCCGAGCAAAGCGTAGATCTTTTCCCTTTCAACGATCTCTCCTCTGCTTTCACAGAGAGCCGCGAGAACCTTGCACTCGTTGTCGCTCAGAGGAATTCTCATATCTCCCCATAAAGCGACCTTGGATGCTTGATCGACCGAGAGAAAATGACGTTTTTTCGCGGGAGAGCTGCGCTTTGATTCTACCGCAGTTTGCTCTCCGAAAACCTCGAGAAAATCTGAAATATAAAATGGCCTGCAAAGCACCGACGAGCATTTTTTGCATTTTTCGGCAATTTCGGAGGGATCTTCACGTGTGTAACCGATAACGGTCGCCTTTTCTGGTGTCGCGTTCAGATCCTCGAGAGAGCATTCGTCAAGGTCGGCAACGATAAATAGTTTTTCTTCATCTGCGATCGACTTTGCCTCATTGACCATCTCGATCCCACTTTCCGCAAGCTCAAGCGAGAGCATACGCGAGAATTTCGCATCGTTTGAGATTATTTTTGCGTATTTTTTCATTCTCTTGCTCCCTTTTGCTCGATTTTTAACTCGTTTATAAGCTCCTTGATCTCCGTCGTTGAGTGCGCCTTCATTATTCTGTCGCGCACCGACGCGGCGTTGCGAACGCCCTTGATATAAAGCGCGGCGTGCTTCTTTATTTCGGCAGAGCTTGTGTATTCGCCCTTGTTTTCTACCATAAGATCAACATGGTAAAGGCAGGTGTCGAGCCTCTCCTCGATGCTCGGCTGCTCATGTTCCTTGCCGTCAAGGTGCGCGGATATCTCACGGAATATCCAAGGGTTGCCGAGCGCGCCGCGTCCTATCATTATTCCGTCACAGCCCGTAATTTTCATCATATTTACGGCATCGGATGCGGTGCAGATATCTCCGTTGCCGATAACGGGAATACTTACGGCTTTTTTGACCGCGGATATTATATCGATGTCGATTCCCAGGTTATACATCTGCTCTCTTGTTCTGGCGTGAACGCAGATCAGCGAAGCTCCTGCCGCTTCGAGTATTTTTGCCATCTCTGCGGCATTCTTGCTGTTACTGTCCCAGCCTGCGCGTATCTTTACAGTCACGGGGGTGTGCTTGAGCGCTTTAACGGTTGCCTCAACTATTTTTGCGGCAAGCGCGGTATCTTTCATAAGCGCGCTTCCCTCGCCGTTGCCGACTATTTTGTGCATCGGGCACCCCATATTTATGTCTATCGCCACGGGCGACGCCTTCGATATGCAGGACTTATATTCGCGCGACTCTATCATTGCCGCTGCCTCTGCCACAAACTCGGGCTCACTTCCGAAAAGCTGAATCGCCATCGGGTTTTCCTCGGGGCTGACCGCCGCCAAGGGCGCGGTTTTTGAGTCTGACAAAACGGCTTTTTTTGAAAGCTGCTCGTAGCAGAGTGCCTTTGCGGACACCATTTCGCTCACCGTATATTCTGCACCCTGCTCTTTGCAGATCTTTCTGAAGGAATAGTCGGTAAATCCTGCCATGGGGGCAAGCATCATACCGTGCTTCAGGATCACGTCTCCTATTTGTATACTCATTTTTTTCTCCAATTTAAGCTTGTAGATATATTTTATCATTTTAATTAATTAATGTCAATACCCATTGAAATTTTATTACATAGATTTGGAAAAAGCGCGTGTTTTATCTTGACATTTTTCGCGTTTTAGTATATACTGAATATAATAATACTAATTATGGAGAAATCTTGAAGCAATGAAGGATCTTGGATATTATAACGGTAAAATCGGCACTCTCGACGAGCTGACCGTGCCTTTCAACGACAGAGTTCACTTTTTTGGCGACGGAGTCTACGAGGCTACGCTTGCGCGAAATTATAAGATCAACCTGCTTGACGAGCATATCGACAGAATGTTCAGAAGTGCGGCTATGGTCGATATAAATATCAGAGAGACTAAGGAGGAGATGGCGGCTATTCTCTGCGATCTCGTCAAAAAGCTTGATTGTCCCGATCAGATGGTATATTGGCAGGTCACACGCGGTACACAGGTCAGAAACCACACCTATCCCGAGGATATGAAGGGCAACCTTTGGGTCGTGCTCAAGCCCGGTAAGATCAAGGATCTTCGCACTCCGATTGCCACTGTAACCGCTCCCGATACGAGATTTTTACACTGTAATATAAAAACACTCAATCTGCTTCCTGCCGTGCTTTATGCGCAGAAGGCAGAAAGAGAGGGCGTTTACGAGACCATCCTCTACCGTGAGGGCGGCAGGGTTACCGAGTGCTCGCACTCCAACGTACATATAATCACGAAGGACGGCGTATTCAAGACCGCTCCGACCGACAATCTTATCCTCCCGGGAATCGCTCGCGCGCATCTTATCAAGGCATGCCACGCGCTTGGCATTGAGGTTGACGAAACTCCCTTCACGCTTGACGAGATGATGTCGGCGGCAGAGGTGCTTACCTCGTCTTCTACCGCACCCGTGAGATTCTGTAATATGATCGACGGCAAGCCTGTCGGCGGCGGCGCACCTGAACTGGTAAAGAAGCTCATCGATTGGGTTGAAAATGAGTTCTTGGAGGCGACGAATTGATAAACATAAAACCACCGTGTTGTGACACGGTGGTTTTTTGATATTTGTGGACGTTGATTTGGAGCATTTCAGACATCAAACCAACTTCAATCTTCTTGCTGCGTAAACGTAGAACAGCATACAGCTTGAATACCATTCGGAGCATTCGGAGGGAGTGCCTGTGAATGGGTCAAGCTCCTGCCCTAATTTGAATTGATCGTAGCATCTCGTCCACGCTTCGATCCACTTTTCACAAAGGTGGTCGAAGTCCTCGCTCCAACCGTAATTATCCATCCAGCGAGTGCAACGGAGGGCAATAAGCCCTTGTGAGAAATATCCCCAGCAGTTGCCCTTAGCGTATCTCTTCAGCGAGGGATCGCTGATTGCCATTGAGGGAAAAGGATATTCGGTCCAAAATTCTTCGGGGTTTTTGATGTGTTCATTATAGATACGTTCGATCATTTCTCTATCCTCTTCCCACGTTAACACGTTTTCAAGGAAAAGGTGGAAGATAGTAGACGATAGATATTTTCTCTTGTTTCCGTGCTTATCCACGTCATAGAAAAAGGCGTCATTCTCGTCGTAGCAGACCTCAAGCAGCCTTTTCTTGACCGCCGCCGCTTTGTTTTCATAAATATCGGCTTCACCGCTATCAAGCTCTCGCGCCATTTTTGTGATTGCTTTGAGATTTCCGTAGAAGTTGCAGTTCATATCCACGGCAAATATCGGTGCCACGTCGTCATTGGCGGGCAGGATTGACGCATCCTCTGCCTCGGTCTTGTCGGGCAGACGGTAATTTCCTTGGCAGGAAAGCCCCTCAAGCCGTCCGCTATGGTCGTGCCCCG
>SVRA01000114.1 GCA_015065075.1 Oscillospiraceae bacterium | reverse complement strand
CGTTATCTCCGTAGTGGTCAACCACGGTCATCTTGTTCTGTGTGAGAGTGCCCGTCTTGTCAGAGCAGATTATCTGAGTGCAGCCGAGAGTTTCAACTGCGGTAAGCTTACGAATGATCGCGTTTCTCTTGGACATATTCGTTACACCGATAGAGAGAACGATGGTAACTACGGTAGCAAGTCCCTCGGGAATAGCCGCAACCGCAAGAGAAATAGCTATCATAAAGGAGTTGAGTATGGGTTCAAAGCCTACTCCGTCACGAATGAGCTGAACGCCGAAGATAACTACACATATACCTATAACGAGCCACGTAAGGATCTTGGAAAGACCTGCAAGCTTGATCTGAAGGGGAGTCTTACCCTCTTCAGCTTGAGCAAGCGCGTCTGCGATCTTACCCATCTCGGTTTCCATACCGGTTGCAACAACGACCGCCTTTCCGCGTCCGTAAACGACGGTAGAGCCCATAAATACCATATTCTTACGGTCGCCGAGTGCAACGTCACCGTTCTGACCGGGGACAAGTGTTTCGACCTTCTTGTCAACGGGAACCGATTCACCCGTGAGGGCGGCTTCCTCTACCTTCATAGAAGCGCACTCAATAATACGAGCATCAGCGGGAACTGCATCGCCCGCCTCGAGAACTATAATGTCACCGATGACGAGGTCTTCACTGGGTATGCTTATCTGCTTACCGTCACGAATCACCTTGCTCTGTGCCTTCGACATTTCCTGAAGGGCTTCGATCGCCTTTTCGGCTTTGCTTTCCTGAAGAACACCGAGGATCGCGTTTATGAGCACGACCGCGAGAATGATCACAACGTCAGCGGGGAACTCAAAGCCGTGCTGTAAGCCGTTGTAGATCTCAACACCGGCGGAAATAGCCGCTGCAACGAGAAGTATGATGGTCATAGGCTCTGCAAGCTGCTTTAAGAATCTGACGATTACAGATTCCTTCTTTGCCTCTACGAGCTTGTTCTTACCGTTTTCGGCAAGTCGCTTTTCAGCCTCTGCCGAGGTCAGACCTTCGGATGAGGCATCAAGCTCACGTAAGACATTTTCTTTGTCTTCGCAGTAAAATTTCATTGATTTTCCTCCAAATATTTCATTTTTTAGCTAAATGAAAGCATGAATCAAGCCTTTTTTTAACAAAAAAAACGGCTTCTTGGATAATTATACCATAAAATATCTGCAAAAGCAACAATGCTTTGCGATTTAATGTGAAAATAGTTTGTTATATAAATGTGAAAAATATTTGTCTAAGTAAAATAATTATATTCTGTATTTCTCTAATAGTATTCCCAAAATAAAAACAGAGCCCTCCGAAAAGGGCTCCGTAATTATAAAAATTATTGCTTGTCGTATTCCTTTTGACTGTTGCAAAGTCCGCAAGCACCGCAGTTTCCACCGCAGGAGCAGGAGGATCTGCCTTTTTTCTTATTTATCACGCCAACGACAATTATCGATATAAATGCGGCGGCAATAACACCAATCAAAAGATATGATAACCAGGGCATCATAATTTTATCCTCCTTCAAAAGAAAAATTTATTTGTTCAATGCCTTTTTAGCAGGACGAACAAGCATATAGACCATAAATGCGAGCACGAGAACGGCTGCGATCGTGCCTATGATGCTGCCCGTGCCGATAAACCAAGCGCCGAGCTGATATACAATGAGTGAGCACGCGTAAGCGAAAACGCACATATAACCGATAGCAAATGCCGTCCATTTGCCGTTGTTCATCTCTCTCTTGATAGCACCCATAGCCGCGAAGCAGGGAGCACAGAGAAGGTTAAATATCATAAACGAGAATCCAGCGAGAGCGTTGCCCGAAAGCACCGTAACGATTGCTTGCTCTGAATTGGCATACCCAAGAGAGCCAAATACACCAACGACCTCTTCCTTGGCAACGAGACCGAGAATAGTAGCCACGGCAGCCTGCCAGGTTCCAAATCCGAGAGGAGCAAAGATCCAAGCAACTGCACTTCCAATGATCTCAAGGATAGACGCACCGCCGAGTTCCTCGGTAATGTAGTGTAAGCCTCCTTCAAATGAAAGATTGTTGAGAGTCCAGATAATAATACTTGCGGCAAGGATAACCGTTCCCGCACGCTTGATAAATGACCAACCGCGATCCCAAGTAGATCGCATCACGTTGCTTGCAACGGGAGCGTGATATGCAGGTAGCTCCATAACGAACGGGGCAGGATCACCGATAAAGGGCTTCGTTTTTTTGAGTATCACGCCGGAAATAACGACGGCAGCTACACCCATAAAATACGCCGAAGTAGCAACCCAAGCGCCGCCGAGCCAGCTGTCACTGAAAAATGCACCGGCGATTAACGCAACGATAGGCATTTTTGCGCTGCAGGGCATAAAGCTTGTAGTCATAACGGTCATTTTTCTGTCGCGGTCCTGCTCGATAGTTCTCGATGCCATGATGCCGGGAACGCTACAGCCCGTGCCGACGAGCATAGGAATAAAGGATTTGCCCGAAAGACCGAACTTGCGGAAAAGGCGATCCATAATAAAGGCAACACGAGCCATATATCCGCAATCCTCGAGCAAGGAAAGAAGAATAAAGAGAACGAGAAGCTGGGGAACGAAGCCGAGAACTGCGCCAACGCCGCCTACGATGCCATCCATAATAAGCGAGTAGAGCCAGGGGAAGATAACAGGATCGCCCGCTTGATCCAAGAGCGCCATATCAAGAAGCTCAGGAATACTGACCCATGAGCCCATCCACGAGGGAAGGTCACCCGCAGCCGCGGCTTCAGAAAACGAGCCGAACAATCCGTCGTTCATAAAAACGGTGGTGAAGCTGCCGATAGATCCAATAGAAAGGAAATAGACCAAAAACATAGCCAAAGCAAAGATAGGCAGAGCAAGTATCCTGTTGGTGACGATCTTGTCTATCTTGTCCGAGGTAGAAAGTCTGCCTTCGTTTTTCTTTTTATAGCATTTTTTGATCAAACGGTCTATATAAGCGTAGCGCTCGTTGATTATTATTGCCTCTGCGTCGTCGTCAAGCTCGCGCTCGGCGGCAGCAATGTCCTTTTCAATGTGAGCAAGCATTTCCGCGGAAAGACCGAGCGACTCCACCGCCTTTTCATCTCTTTCAAAGATCTTGATCGCGTACCATCTCTGCTGTTCTTCGGGCAGGGAATGTACCGCCGCCTCCTCGATATGAGCTATCGCATGCTCAACTGCTCCCGAGAAGGTGTGCATAGGAAACGTCTTGCCACTTTCAGCAGCTTTTATAGCTTCTTCTGCCGCCACGAGAGTTCCGTCACCCTTAAGAGCAGATATTTCAACGACTCTGCAACCAAGCCCCTTACTGAGATCCTCGATATTTATCTGATCCCCTTTTTTACGGACTATATCCATCATATTTATGGCAACGACGACGGGAATGCCGAGTTCAGTGAGTTGAGTGGTCAGAT
>SVRA01000113.1 GCA_015065075.1 Oscillospiraceae bacterium | reverse complement strand
TTTTTTACTTTGTGTAGACAAATCTGAAGCTCTCCCCACCACTTATTTTTTGGTCGTTTACACCGTAGGGCATCATAGTCTCACCCTGATAAAATCCCCAATACGCCTTATCGTTATCCCAGCTTGCTAGCATTCCGTTGAGCGTGTCAAAGAAGCTCGGATCATTTATAAGTTCGTGCTCGTACATTGCTTGGCCAAGAGTGTCCTTGTCGGTCTTCAAAGTAACGGTGATCTTCTGTCCCTTTGCCTCAATGGTGAAGCTAACGGTTTTCGACCCCTCTCCGATGGTTACATCAGAAAGATACGTAGCATCTTTCCAAAGTCCCTCGGCTTTTACCGTACTGTTGCTCTCGTTCGTTTCTTCGACCGTAGTAGTTTCATTATCGTTTACCGAACCTGTTGTCTCGCAACCAACAGCACAGAATATGCAGATCAGTGCAAAAAAAAGTGCGAGAAGAGTTAATGTGATTCTTTTCATTTTGAATGAATCCTTTCTTGTGTGATATTCACAAAAAGGATAAAATAAAAGCGCTCTCCCATGAGGCGCAAAAAGGGAGCGGCATACTGCTCGCTATGCCGCAATACCCAATCTCCCCACTATTGCCCAAGAGACCTTTATCGAGCACAGAACGGTAAGCATTCCGACTTGATCGTTTGCAAACGACAAACGAAGATACGGTAATGGCTGTTGCCGCGGATTCCCACCGCAGTTTCCTTACCCCGAGCAGTACCGTCATACAGGAATGAACCTCCGCAGTACGCCCGACAACAGATCGCTTTCGCGACCCGATGAACTGTGTTATTCTTTTGTGTGACTTAATTCTATCACAAATCCCGACATATTTCAATAGCAAAACACAAAAAATCCAACAAAAATATTTTTTCAAATTTTTATCTATAAACCCAACCTTTCTCTGATTTGAACTGTCTATAAGGTGAAGTAGCTTCAAATGATAATCCACAAACCCAACGAAACAGGAGAACAAATGAATGCCTCACGGGCTTACCCGTGAGGCATTCTAAATCACTTTATAAGAATAACGACCGTGGCGACATCCTTCTTAAAGACCTTACTGCCCTTATAGGAAAGTCTGTCATCAACGTAAAGATCAGAGACTTCGGCATTCGCCGCGCGGTATATCTCCGCACCCTCGGGGATCTTATTACAAATATCGACCGTGTCTGCATTCGAATTAATGTACCAACCCATTCGGTAGCCCTCGGGAAGTCTGCAATCCTCGATCTGTGCAAATATAGTATTTGCAGGCTCCTTCGTTATACGGTAAAGCTTGCCGTCAACCTTCATGCCGCAGGTGTCATCGCCGCGGAATCCGATCAGCTTGCCGCGAGAGTTCAGTCTGTATTGCAGCAAACCCTTTCCACTATAGGTTACCTTGTGTCCGTCGAGAGCAAATTCGTTAAAATCAAGCTCAAGCGGAACCATATATTCGTAAGTCTCAAGGAACGCCTTGTCCTTTTCCTCGTCGCGTCTGAAAACGCCGTCAGTCCAAAGCTCCTTCATTGTCTTATAATGGTGGCAAAGCGAATACGTGCCGTTCGGGAATCTTGTAGCAAAATATTCGCTTTTACGCGATACCGTTTCGGGATTGTCAATAGCGTCGATTCCTCCGTAAGCTCCGAGAGTCTTAAGCACGTCAAAGAGCGTAGAGGGAGCATCGCCCGACTCTCCCGACTGATCGTCACGCAAGCGACAGCCGATATACGTCGCTCTGCCAAGTCCGTATTTACGGGTTGCTCCGATAACGTAATTATTTGCATTGGCAACCGTCTCGACCCCATCCTTGACGACCACACTGTAAACTCGGTCGGGGAGCATATCGGTAGGCACGTTCATCGGGGCAATATCGGAAAGCATACCGGTAAAGTTGACACTGTGCGCCGCACCGCCCTCAAGAAGATTCTGAACAGACCTCAAGCCAAACAGTCTGAGCCAACGGGCAGGAACCTTGCCGTTTTCAGCGGCAGGAGGAGTACTGTTCCAGACAAGATTACCTCCGCCGCGAACGAATTTTTCAAGCAGATCAAGCAATTCGTCGCTATAAAAAGGCTCAAAGCCCACAACTATCGTCGAATAGGTCGCGATACCGAGCTTCAGCTTGCCACGCTCAACAATTCCAAGATTAACAACTCTGTCAGCAGGGCAGTAGTTAGTATAGCCGTATTGAACCATCCAACTTCCGAATCTTTCCTCGACCGACGTAAGTGACTTCGGGTAAAGGTAAAGCACGTCAATAGCACGGGGGCGTCCCCATGAAAGCATAGAATCACGCGCGCTGATACTCGCGCCCGTCAAGGAGTCGCTGACACATCTAAATCTCTTGCGCACTTCCGTCGGGAATCCCCAAGCACCCCAGGATGCCACCTGATTTCGATTCAGAGTACCGAGCGAGGCAGACATTGCACCGCCGTAATAGTTTCGGTCAAACCATCCAAGCTCGCAGAAATCCGTTCCGCCGTATGAAAAATAATCATTCCACTTAAAATAGTCGTAGCATCCTGCTATCGCCTCTCGTATAGTACTGGAATAGACATAGGACGGAGAATAATCAAAGGTGCAAATTCCTCTTCTAACGGCGGTATTTGCCATTCCGGCTGTTCTGCCCGAGCCGTATTGATCACAGGTCGGCGACTCCTGCCAGGTAGCGTGACCGAGACAGTAGGGATCCCATCCCGCAAGCTTTACGTAAGTATCGCGGATATAATCTCTCGCCTCACAGCACATGCTGACTACCTTATCCTGAAGCATCTCAAAATAGGTATAGCGCATTCTGAAGGTTCGGTAGATGTCTGCCGCAGATGAGCCTATAACGTGCTGTGTGTGCGATCTGCCCAAATGCTTTCTGTCAACAAGCATATCGTAGCCCATATATATCAGCGCGATATCAAAATCCGCGAACAGCGGATCGACCTTGGCAAGCTCGTTCTGGAAATTCTCGGTCATATAGCGAGTGGGAATCTCATAAGGACCAAAGTGCCCTAAATCCCAGTCAAACTGAATGTGCATTTCGTCGGAATAGAGCTCCATAAACTCCACTCCCTCACGGCGGTAATTATCTATAATACCGTGAACGTATTCGGTCACATCGGGATGGAAATAATCCATTTCGGGAGTATCCACGTAGAACACTGCAAATATTCTGTTGCCGGGAAGCGAGGTATTACCCTCAACTATTATATGCTTATCTCCAAAATAGTCGCTCAGCTCATAAGGCTCGTGGCTGACCGTGTATGTGTAGTCATTTTCAGGTATCTCACGCACCGACTCGGGTCTTATAACGAGATAGGGAGATCCGTTGTCCTCCTCGGTGTATGCAAACAGTCGCATACGGCGGAATTCGGGATATACGTGCCCCTTATTATTAGTCCAACGCTCCGAAAGCACACCGTTAAACTTAAAGCTGCCGTCGTCCTCGCGGATACCCTCTGCAAAGAAGCGGTGTTGACC
>SVRA01000032.1 GCA_015065075.1 Oscillospiraceae bacterium | reverse complement strand
AAAGGCATTCCTTCAGAAGTACAAGGATGCGGGATATGAGAAGAACTACGTTTACGGTCCTTGCCACGGAACGGGTATGATCGAGGTTGAGGCTCCCTGGATGGAGACCAGCACCGACTATCTGCTCGAGGAGAATATGACCTTCCAGATCGATACCTTTATCTCCGGACCTACCTTCGGTTGCCGCTGGGAAAAGGGCGTTGCCATCAAGAAGGACGGCATCGAGAGCTATACCGATTACCTCAAGAAGGGCATTATAGAATTGGAGTTCTGATATGGAAGTCTGCGGAAAGAAAAATTGGATCATCCCCGATTGCGAGCTCCCTCCCGAGGGTGAGGGCGAGCTTAAGGGCCACGAGAGCGTGATCGTTGTTAACGACACCGACAAGACCGCGCACATCAAGGTAAAGCTATTCTTTGTGGACAAAGAGCCTTATACCGACATTGAGTGGGTGGTTGAGCCCCAGAGAGTCAAGTGCTTCCGTATGAACAACGTCGACGATATGTGCGGATACGTTGTTGAGAAGGAGACTCAGTACGCGATGAAGCTCGAAAGCTCCACCGAGATCGTAGTGCAGTACGGCCGTCTTGACAACCGTCAGGTCAATCTCGCATACTATACGACTCTTGCGTTTTGAGGAGATCAGCGTGAAGGTTACTTTCATCCAAAGGTGAAATAGACTGTTTTGCGCTCGAATTTTGCCGTTGGCAAGGTTCATCGATTACTGTTTATGCCGCCAATGGCGGCGGAATGGAGATTATTATGATTTTGGATCATTCTTTCCCAAGAGAGGTCGAGAGAGTACAGAGGGAGCGTATTCCGCTTGTTATCCCTGCGGGAACAGTTGAATATCACGGTCCTCATTGCTCCTACGGCTGTGATACCCTCGTTGCAGAGGGCTTGATCAAGGAGCTAATGAAGACAAAGGAGATCATGCTTGCGCCCACCATCAGCTACAGTCCCTCGAGCTATGCGGTCGGCGACGACAAGAGCGGCACGGTGCACGTTGAGGAGAGAGCTTTTGAAAACTACGTTTATTACGTGTTTATGAGTCTTCTTTCGGCGGGATACCGCAACATTTACGTGGTCATTCACCATCAGTTTGAGCAGGAGAGCGAGATGCCGATGACTCTTTGCTACCGTATGGCGGCCAAAAGAGCGACTATGGCGTATCTCGAAAAAACGCTCGGTCAGGGCTGGTGGGGAAGTGAAAGCTACGCTAATTACTACGAGCAGCTTGAGGGCGACAACAACCCCTTCAACTGGATCAAGGTCATTCCCACGATGAGCACCGCGGTTCAAAATGCCACGGGCTACGACCACGCGGGCGAGTTTGAGTGCTCGATACTTATGGCGCTTTATCCCGATTGCGTGGAGCTTGACCGGATCGGTGAAAGACCTCATTGGTTTACCAAGAGTGCCGAGAGGGCAAATGCCGAGCTCGGTGAGAAGATGGTAAAGCTTTCGCTCGAATATCTGGACAAGGCTATTCGATAATAAAACAAAAAACGCTTGTGAGCATTCACAAGCGTTTTTTTGTGTGTAATTATAGATTATTTGAGAGCTCGCATAGAGTTGAGGATCGCAATGACCGCAACTCCGACGTCGGCGAAGACTGCGGCGTTGAGTCCTACGAGTCCGAGTGCGCCGAGCGCGAGCACTCCTGCCTTGATACCGAGCGCGAAAACTATGTTTTGTATCACGATGCGGCGTGTTTTCTTGGCAATCAAAATGGAATCGCCTATTCTGTCGAGATCGTCGTTCATAAGCACGATGTCGGCGGCTTCTATTGCCGCATCCGAGCCCAGCGCACCCATGGCTATGCCTACGTCGGCTCTCGCGAGGACGGGGGCATCGTTGATGCCGTCGCCTACGAAGGCTACGTTTGCGCCGTTTTTACTCTTTTGGAGGAGGGTTTCAATCGCTGTCACCTTGTCGGCGGGGAGGAGCTCTGCGTGATATTCGTCAATGCCGAGCTCTGATGCGGTCAGCTTGGCTTCTGCGGTGCGGTCGCCCGTGAGCATAACGGTCCTTTTGACTCCAAGCTTACGAAGCTTTGCGAGAGCGGAGGTTGCCTTCTGTTTGGGGCGGTCGGAGACTGTGATCGCTCCGAGATATTCGTTGCCGTGCGCTACGTAGACCGTCACGCCGCGCTCCGCGAGGGTGTCGGAGGGCAGGGAAATGTTGTTTTCTCTCATTAGCTCGGCGTTGCCGACAAGCAGGAGCTTTTCGTCTACAAGAGCCTTGACTCCACGTCCCGAGACTTCCTTGATTTCGGTCGCTTCGTGCCCTGTGGCGCAAATTTCGGCGTTTGCGGCGGTGATTATAGCGAGCGAGATGGGGTGAGTTGAATATTTTTCTGCGGAGGAGGCGAGGGAGAGCAGCTTTGCCCGGTCGATGCCGTCTGTTTTTATATTAGTGACCGTGAAATTGCCCTCGGTGAGAGTGCCGGTTTTGTCAAAGACTACGGTGTCGCACTTGGCGAGTGCATCAAGATAGCTTGAGCCCTTGACCAAGATTCCCTTGGAGGATGCCGAGCCGATTCCACCGAAATAGGAAAGCGGAACCGAGATGACGAGCGCGCAAGGACAGCTTATGACGAGGAAGGTCATTGCGCGACCCACCCAATTCTGCCAGACGTCAATGCTATCTGCGCCGATGATAAGGGGAGGGAGGATCGCCAGAAGCGCCGCCGCACCGACGACCGCAGGGGTATAAAAGCGGGCGAATTTCGTGATGAAATTCTCGCTTTTCGATTTGTTTTCAACCGAGCTTTCGACAAGCTGAAGAATTTTCGATACGGTCGAGTCGCCAAAGAGCTTGGTGACCCTAATCTTTATAAAGCCCTGCATATTGACGCATCCGCTGAGCACTACGTCGCCCTCCTTTACGTCGCGCGGTAGCGACTCGCCCGTAAGCGCGACGGTGTTTACCGAGGAGCTGCCCTCGATTATCTCGCCGTCGAGCGCGATCTTGCCGCCCGGCTTGACGCAAATTACGTCTCCTATTCTGATCTGCTCGCAGGGTATTTCTACAAGCTCGCCGTCGTCGTTCTCGATGAATGCCGTGTCTGCGCGGATCGAGAGCAATGCCTTGATCGAGCCGCGGCTCTTATTGACCGCGACGTGCTCGAAAAGCTCGCCGACGCTATAAAAGAGCATAACGAAGACCGCCTCGGAGTATTCGCCGATCGCGAAAGCGCCGATCGTGGCGATCGACATCAGGAAATTTTCGTCGAACATCTGACCGCGCAAAATACCTCTTGCCGCGCGCATCAGAACCGCGCTGCCGACTATGAGGTAGGGTATCATATAAAGCAAAAGCGATTGCAGATCAAAGCCGTTCAGATAGATAAGCTTGGGGATCAGGTCCAAATGCTCGGTCAGCGCGACCGATATCAGCGCAACTGCCGAAATAATGATCTTTATCAGTTGCTTTTTGTCCTTTTTTCGCATTTCAGTCTATAACGATGCGGCAGTCGGGCTCGATCTTCCTGATCGCCTTCTGAGCCGCCTTAAGTATCTTGTCAAAATCCTTTTCGTCTGCCTCAATCGTGAGCTTCTGTGTCATAAAGCTGACCGTTGCCGAGCTGACGCCCTCAATTTTGTTGATGGCTACTTCCATTTTCGCCGCGCAGTTCGCGCAGTCTACTTCGTCAAGTGTAAAGGTTTTTTTCATGATTTTATCCTTTCGTAGATACTTTTTGCATGGATTTTCTCTTCTTTCTTTGAAAAGAAAGAAGCAAAGAAACTTCCCACATGGGTTAAACAAATATGCTCCACCGTTTTAAAACCTAAAACGTCTGTAGCTACAGCTATCCTTGTTGAAGTTCTTTGGACGTGCGGACCCTTTCTGCGAAAGAAAGGTTCCGCAATCCCTTTCCCTCACTCCTCTATATGCTCGACGCCCATGTTGATAATGGTTTTGACGTGGTCGTCATCGAGGGAATATAGGACCGACTTGCCGACCTTACGGTATTTAACTATACGCGAATTTTTGAGGACGCGAAGCTGGTGGGAGATAGCGGACATGCTCATACCGAGCTTCTCGGATATGTCGCAGACGCAGCACTCGCCGTTAAAGAGGAGGTAGAGTATTTTGATCCGAGTACTGTCGCCGATGACGGAGAAGAACTCGGCGAGGTCAAAGAAATGCTCGTCGTCGGGAAGGGAGATGTTGACGGCGGGGCTTTGGTCGGTGGTGTGAGCCGACCCGTGCTCACACACGGGCAATTTTTCTTGATCCTGATACATTTTGGCATCCTTTCATTTGATAGTTGAATAATTGTTCAAGTGTCGGTATAATTATATCATCGTGCGAGGAAAATGTCAAGGGTTTTTTTGAAAAAAACGGAGAAGCTTATGGCAGATACTAAAGGACAGTTTTGCAAGAATACGCATATCTGCGCTGCTTAAGATTCAGAGCTTTCCATCGAAAGCAAGTTCGATGTCGGTACGGATGCTGCTGTTGCTTTAATTAAATAATCAAATAGCCCGCTATGCTTCTTGCGAGATTACATAGCGGGCTTGTTTTATCGGTTTTACTGTGACATATTATTCTACCCTCATCATTCTGTATCCAACGCCGATGTGGGTTTGGATATACTGCGGCGAGTTGGGTGTTGCTTCGATCTTTTTGCGGAGCGTTGCCATAAAGACACGTAGAGAGGCTACGTTATTCTCCCACGCCGCGCCCCATATTTTCTGTGTGATGAATGTATGCGTTAATACCTTCCCGACGTTTGCGGCAAGCAGACACAGTATTTTGTATTCGATGGGAGTCAGGTGTAATTCTTCCTCACCGAGATATGCACAGCCTGCGGCATAGTCGATTCGCAAAGCCCCGTTTATAAATACCGAGCTTATGTTTTCGTTACGGTTGGCTGCTAATCTTCTTTGCATTACACGAAGCCGTGCCAAAAGCTCCTCTACGGAGAAGGGCTTTGTTAGGTAATCATCCGCACCTGCATCGAGGGCATCAATTTTATCCTTATCCTCACTGCGTGCACTGATCACGATGATAGGCATATCTGACCACGTGCGTATTCTCTCGATAACCTCAACGCCGTCCATATCGGGAAGTCCGAGATCAAGCAAAACAATATCGGGATTGTGCGAGGAGGCTTCCATTATAGCATTGTTTCCGCTCTGTGCCGTTATAAATTTGTAGTCGTGCGCCTTTAAGGTCGTTGCAATCAGATTGCGAACGGGCGCATCATCCTCGACTACGAGTATTAAGGGTTTATTCATTGATCTCCACCTCCTCCTTTGGCAGTGTAAAGGTAAATACCGCGCCGTGCGGCTTATTGTCTGTTACGGTGATCTTGCCACCGTGAGCGTTTACAATGGATTTGCAGAGAGCAAGGCCAAGACCGAGACTTCTACGGTTATCGGCTATTTTATCTGCGCCCGTGTAAAACATATCGAACACACGACCCTTTATCTCGTCTGCAATTCCGCCCCCATTATCCGCTACGGTAATTGCAATTTCATTATCCTTTTCAGTTGCCCAGATCTCTATTGCAGAGCCTCTTGGTGTATATTTTATCGCATTATCGATCAGATTGATCAAGACCTGAACGATAAGCCTTGCATCCATCCGCGCAAGCATTATTCCCCTGCTTTCTTTGACCGTGAGCTTATGCTCGCTTGCGTTTTTATCGGTGCGCCTGACCGCTTCCTCTATCACGTCGGAAACAAGCTCGGCGGACATCTGTATATTGCTCTTGCCATCTCCCATACGTGACACAGACAAAAGATTCTCTACAAGGCTGATGAGCCATTCGGAATCCTCACGTATATCGGTATAGATCTGTCGGCGAGTTTCTATGTCGAACACCTCGTCGTTTGCAAGCAGATTGTCTGCGTTGCCCGATATTGAGGTCAGAGGTGTACGGAGGTCGTGGGATATGGTGCGGAGCAGATTCGCGCGCAGCTTCTCTTGCTCGGCAAGGATCGCCGAGGCTTCCTTTTCTCGCGCGTTTCTCTCGCTTTCAAGCGCCAAGGCACATTCTCCGAGAATGGAGAGGAGAATACTGTTTTCAAAGGCATCGACCGTTTTGGTGCTTTGTATTCCGATCGCTCCATAAACCATATTGCTTGCGTGTATGGGATAATAAGTACAAGAATCGGTCTTGTGGAGGCTTGTGCCTGTGATGCCGAGCCTTGAGAGGTCATTATCACGAAGCGCGAAGGCATCGAGAGCTAACAGCTTTTTCGTTTGTGAGGAGGCTATTTCAAATATCTCATCAGCACTCTTTGCTTTAGCAAGCATTTGGTTGGTGTCAAGCAGTATTTTCGTTCTGTAAGCTGTCTGTGCAGATTGCTTGGCATGGCTTTTCATTCTCGCGGCTATACTACCCGTTACCAATGAAGCTACGAGCATCACGAGGAAGGTTATGGGATAGCCCTTGTCATAAGCCATTAAAGAAAATTTCGGCGTTGTGAAGAAGAAATTGAAAAGCAGAACGCCTGCGGCAGAGCTGATAACCCAACAAAGCTTGCTTTCAACAATAGCCGAGGTTACAAGAACGGCGAGGATATATACAGTAATCACGTTCGCATCGGTAAAGCCTAAATAATGCAGTCCGAAGGAGATACCCGATGCAATTGCAAGTATCAGTGCGCTGATCGCCAATCCCTTGAGGGTGGATGCAAGCGAGGTTTTGCCAAACAAGTGAACTCTTTGCTCCTTCTGCTTGACCGTCATATCGGGAATGATGTGAACGTCAAGGCTTGGTGCGAGCTCGATGAGCTGATCGGTCAAGGATTGTTTTTTGAAAAGACGCTTCTTCGGAGCAACGCTTCTACCAAGAACCACCTTGGTGATGCCGGACAGCCGCGAGAACTCGGCAATCTGAAAAGCAACGTTATCTCCGATTACGGTTGCAACGTTCGCTCCAAGTGACTCGGCATAGCGGATATTATCTGCAAGGCGAGCCTTATCCGCATCAATCATAAGCTCCGAGGCGGGCGTTTGCACGTAAAGGGCTGTAAAGCTCGCTCCGAATGCTTTTGCCATCTTGGCGGCTGTTTCTATGATTCTCGCATTTGACGGGGCTGAGGAAAGGCACACGAGAATATGCTCTTTCGTATTCGTTTTTTTCATAAGCCCTTCCTCCTTCTGTTAGAATGGTTTTATTATATCACAAGTAAAAATGCTTGCTTGCAAGGGCATTTTTACGACTTGATTCAATTATGCAGCCGCACAAGGTGCGGTAGTGCGTAGCACAAAGGCTTGCATCGCAAGACTTTCTGCATACATTATATCATAAAATTATGAAAAAATCTACAGTTTCCCGTCGAACAGCTCGTCGAACAGCTCATCCTCGTATTGATATAAGGTCATATTAGCATCTCCGTGCTTTTTTTTATAAGTGCGGATGTGTTCCAAAATCTCCTTGTCGGTCATATCGGTGGTAAGCATAATGCAGGACGGTTCTTTTTTCTTTTCCTGTTGTTCAATGCGTTTTTTGTTCTCGTCAAGAAATTTGTCAAGTCGCTTCATAACAAAAAAGCCGAAAACCATTACTCCGAGAACTGCAACTGCCAATATAATATCCCGAACTACCATTATGCCACCTCCTTTTGATTTTTCTGATTTGCGTTTATATCCTGAAGCACTTTTGAAGTGCTTTATATTCTCCGACGACCATTAAGGTCTTGTCCTCGGTCAGCACTGTATCCGGCGTAATGGATACGGTAAATTTGCCGTTGTTTTTAATTCCCATAATGTTGATATTGTACTTTCGGCGGATATCAAGCTGTCCTACCGTCATACCGATCCATTCCTTTGGAACGGTGACTTCAAATATAGCGTGTTCGCCGTCAAGCTCAATATAGTCGAGGATATGGTCTGCGCTGTACCGTATGCCCATCCAAGACGCAAGCTGCTTTTCGGGATATACGATCTCGTCAGCGCCGTTGCGAAGAAGAAATTTTGCTTGACCGTCGCGCTCTGCACGGGATACAACCTTTTTTGCTCCAAGCTCCTTTAGCAAGGATGTCGTTTCAAGCGAGCTTTGGAAATCGCCGCCGATGGTCACGATGCAAACGTCGTAATTATCAACACCGAGCGTGCGCAAAAAATCCTCGTTGGTGCTGTCACCGATCTGTGCGCTCGTTACGAGCGGCATCACGTCGTTGATGCGTTCCTCGTCCTGATCGATCGCCATCACGTCGTGTCCAAGCTCATTAAATTTTCTTGCGATGTGCTTTCCGAAATTGCCAGCTCCAACAAGTAGAATTGATTTATGCTTCATAGTATTTTCTCCTTATCCTACCGTTACCTTGTCTATCGGTAGCTTTGATATATTTTTCTTTGTACCGCCAAAGGTGGCGTAAATCAAGGTGAGCCCTCCGACGCGTCCGAAGAACATCAGAGCAATTAAAATGATGCGTGACACAGTACCAAGAGATTGGGTTATGCCGAGGGAAAGACCGACCGTACCGATTGCAGATGCCGTTTCATAAAGGCAGGTCATAAGGGGTAATCCCTCAACTGCGCTTATGACTGCGCCGCCGAGCAAAAAAAGCACGATATACAGAAGGCAGATCGCCGAGGAGAGCTTGACCGTATCATCTGCGATTCGACGCTTATACATCTGTGCATTCTCTTTCTTGCGGAATACCGACGTTGCGGAAGCAAACAGAACGGCAAGCGTTGTGGTTTTCATACCGCCTGCGGTTGATCCGGGTGATCCGCCCACAAGCATCAGAAAGATCATAAGCAGGAGACCGACCTCGCTGATAATACCGAGCTTTGCTGTATTGAAGCCTGCCGTTCTCGGCGTTATTGCTTGGAATAAAGACAGCAGTATTCTTTCGCCGAGGGCATATTCTTCAAACTCGCAGAAGAAGAAATACAGCGCGGGAATGAATATTAGTGCACCCGTCATCGCCAGTATGATCTTGCTTTGTGTGCGGTATTTTTTGATATGCCATTTATGTCTGTATATATCTTCCCAAGTCAAGAACCCGATACCGCCGATTATAATGAGCAGCATTATAACAATACTGATAATGGGATTTGCAGCATAAGCCGTTAGCGACGAGTACTGTCCGCTGACATCTCCCATCACATCGAAGCCTGCGTTGCAGAACGCCGATATGGAGTGGAACACCGACATCCATATTCCTTTTGCTCCGTGGTCAATGCAGAACACGGGAAGCATAGCGAGCATTCCGATGGCTTCGACGATCAGCACGCCTTTGAGAATAAACCAAGTCAGACGAACGATGCCGCCAACGCTTGGAGCTGACATTGCCTCCTGCATCGTGCTTCGCTGACCAAGCCCGATCTTTCTGCCTGCGAGAATAGATACAGAAGCCGCAACCGTTACGATACCCAAGCCTCCGATCTGAATGAGGATAAGAATGATCGCTTGTCCAAAGTGCGACCAATAGGTTGCCGTATCGTGAACTATAAGTCCTGTTACGCATACAGCGGAGGTTGACGTGAACAAGGCGTCCGAAAACGGCGTTACTACACCTTCCTTGCTTGATATTGGGAGCATTAACAGAAACGCTCCGATCAGTATTACTGCCGCAAAGCCAAGCAATATGACCTGAAAGGACGATAGCTTAAATCTATGTAAGGGTTGCATACACCTCTCCTTATACTGTTTTTACTATATGTATTTTACAATAAAACAGATAAAGACGACGTTAGCACTCTGCGGGGTGATATTAAGATTGTATAAAGATGACACAAATTTATTTTTTCAATAAGGAAGAAAAAAGCGGTACAGTTATCAAAACCATACCGCTTGGACGAAGACTCACGAAGGAGCAATTCCGTTCTTCTTAGCAAGATATTCAATTACTACCCGACGGGTCAGAATGCCGCACAACGTATTTCTGCTGTCAACGATGGGAACGAAGTTTTGCTTTAGCGAAGAATCGATCACATCAGCTTCACTTGCATCAATATTTAGCGGAGGACAAAAATCCAATCGCACCAGTTCTTTGATTCTGTGTTTTTCCATATCCCGTTTGTCCAATGAGCCAACACTGAGTATATGGCGCAGAAAATCTCCTTCGCTTACGCAGCCTATGTAGTGGTGCTCCGCATCAATAACGGGTATCGCCGTATATCCGTTTCTCGTCATGATCTCCCATCCCTGTCGAACGGTCTGATTATCATTTAGAAACGTTGTAAAGCATTTAGGAATCATTATTTTAGCAATATTCATTGCGTAGTACCTTCCTTCCAACAAATAGAATTCTTTTGTGCGGGGTTCTTTGTTTTATATTATTATACCACATTTTCTGTAAATGCCGTGTTAATTTTTTTGATATTGGCATAAAGATCGTCTAAATACATAGTCCTCGCACTTTAGTGGGCGAGGACTGCAGATCTATATTGATCTGTTACTATATAAACGGAAAATCCGCAAATCCGCAAAAAGAAAAACACGAGAAGCACCGAAATGCTCTCGCGTCTTTCTTTATCTTCGCAATACTCGTAGCCTTTAATTCTCAAAAGCTGTAATTAAGAAGCCATGGTATGTTTTCTCCGTTTTGCTTGATTCAATTAGTTTGATTTTGCCTTGCGCGATTTTATCAGAGAAATGATCTCGGGCAGGTAGACTATACCGAGGTAGATCACGACAAAGGGCACGACCACGTACATATACCAATACGAATGGGGGATCAGGTTGTACATAGCCTGCATGAGTGGTACGGGGGCGAACAGGGAATACATATAATTTACAGATATGATCTCTCCCGAGGGGTTAGTGATGGCATTCGCCGCGCAATAGCTGTTGATCGCGAGGTTGATAAAGTGAACGATGGTGTATATAGCCATCGTTAATACAACGGTCGAGGCGATGCAACGGACGTCCTTTTTGACTATCTTGAGCGCAAACATCAGTATCGGGATCCCGAATTCGAGTGTGTGCGGTATGTAGTAGAAGAAAAAGGTTGCTGACGGGATCACATAGTTTGCCTGTCCCTGATTGCAGATTATTGCCATTGCCGCGCCGAGACACCAGAAAAGCAGGAGATTTGAGAAGATCTTGCTCCTTGTGAGGATCGCGATCGGTAAGATCAGTGCGGTGATAGAGCACATGTGGAAGGGAAGATATTCAAGCGGTGAGTTCCAGGTCACGAGGTTGAAGATTATTGCGGCAAGACCGCTGAGTGAAAGGATAAAAAGCACGATAACCTTTGTTTTCTCACTGCGGTTGCGGAGAATAAAATATATTCCCAATATCATACAAGCGGAGATGATCAAAGTTATGATGTGAACAAGTCCGTAAGAACCCCAGAGCATAGTAATCCTCCAATGAAGTCATAATTAACGCGCTAATTATATCAAATATATTGTAAAAAGTAAACAGAAAATGAAGATTTTTAAGAATATTTAATATTTTAGTGTTTTTTTCGAAAAAACAGAGAAGGTTTTTGGCCTTCTCTGTTTTGTGATCATATTAAAGCAGGAAATCGGGCATTTTTTGACCGATCTGAACCTTCTCGTACTTTTCGTCTTCCTTATGGCCGATGACCTTTTCTACGGTTTCGGGAGCTACGTTTGCGAGCACCGTGGTCTCGACTGTCTTCGCCTCTGCGGGCTTCTTTGCGGTCTTTTTCGCCTCTGTGGGCTTTTTCTCTGCGGTGGTTGTCTTGGTAGCAGAGGTCGTCTTCTTTGCAGGCGCTTTCTTAGTGGTCTTTGCGGGAGCTACTCCAACGGTTGCCACGAGCTCGGGAGCTATGCTCTTTTCTGCGGTTTCTGTCTGCTTTGCTACTCTTTTTGTGATGCTATCCTTACCTATCGGCATATTTGATGATCTCCTTTGCCATTTCCATATATTCCAGCGCAGCGCGGCTGGTGCGCTTATAAGCCATAACGGGTTTACTGTTGTCCTGCGACCACTCTATCGTGCTGTCGATTCGGATTATTGACGAAAGCAAACGCACGTTGTCAAGTGACGAGAGGGTCTCGACGGTCTGCTTGAAATAGTTTTTGCGCTCGCTTGCCTTTGTGATCGCAATTCCGAGAATTTCAAGCGTGGGGGAGATGAGCTTGACCTGCTCGTAAAATTCGAACATATTTGCAAGTCCGAAAAGTCCCCAAGGAGAAGCCTCGACGGGAATTACGAGCTTGTCCGACGCGCACATGATATTCATGACCCAGCAACCAAGCGTGGGGGGCGCATCGATGAGGATGTAGTCGTATTTGCCCGAGTCCTTGATCCTTTGAAGTCCCTTGCGCAGAATGAACTCGCGCTGCCACTTTGTGAAAAGCTCAAACTCGATTCCGCTCATCAGTGTCGACGAGGGGATAAGGTCGAGATTTTCGTATTCGGTGGGCACGATGAAATCGGACAGGTCCTTCTGCTCGACTACGCCGACGTAGAGGTTCTTGTCTCCCTTTGCCATTTCGAGCGACTGCTCGTCGTCGAAAAATTGCAGAGTGAGATTCATCTGCATATCCGCGTCGATAAGAAGCACCCTTTTGCCGAGCGTACTCATTGAGTAGCCTACGTTTGCGCAGGTGGTGGATTTTCCGCTTCCGCCCTTGTTGTTGGCGAAGCAGATCGTTTTGGTCTGAGCCATAGCTTCCTCCAAATGTATTTATTCTTGGTTGAGATAGTCGATGATCGTGTCTAAGCCCTCGCGGGTATATGAGCTTACGTAAAAGAGCTTTTCGCTCTTGAGTCCGCAGTTCTTCAGCCAGCGCTCCGCAAGCGGTACGTTGGCGTCGGGCTTGTCGATGCCTGAAATTATGCCGATAACGTCACGGTTGACGTGGTGGACACAGTTCGGCGGAAATACGCAGAACGGCTCGTTCGCGCTTACCACAAGTCCGATCACGTCCGCTTCGTATGAATAGACCGCCAACGCCGCCGCCAACGTGTGCACCTCGGTGTACTCGCCCGGCGTGTCGATGATCGTGTCCATATAATTTATATATTGAGTTTTGCAATAGTGGAGCTGCTCGCCCTTCAAGGCTTGCGTCAAAGTCGTTTTGCCTGCGGCAACACGCCCCATTAAAATGAGTTTTTTCATATTTTTTTCCTACCTTTTTCGAGAAAAAGGTAGCCAAAAAGCTTCCCGAAGGATAGTCTTTGTGTTACCCATTTTACGATTGGAGATGGGATTGTAGAGGGTTTTGTAAAAAGGTAGGCCAAAAAACTTCAATAAGGATAGTTGATCAGCCTTCCCGTTTTACGATTGGAGATGGGATTGTGTTAAATGTGGAAGTTCTTTGGGTTACAGAGCTTGCGATAGGCAAACTCGTGCAAATCTCGCTTGTGAGTTTGCTGTTTTCATTTCAAAAAAAGCAACGCGCGTCTCCCTACTTATGTTCTGGTCATTTCACAAACAGAGAACTTGAGAACGTTTCTGAAATACTCGGTAATTGCGGTAAAGGATGCTTCGACCTCTGCGACCTTACCCGTGATAATGAGTGTACCCGAGAAGCGATCGACGAATCCGAGGTCAGCGCCCGAGGATTTGAGCGCGATATCGGCGGTAATGACCGCAGTTTCGGCGGGGCTGACGGTAAGAACTCCGATAGCCGCCTTTTCATAATCGAGCTTAGGGTCAAGACCGAGCTTCTGATAGAGCGTGGGGTCGGGGTTAGCTATAATATGGGCAAGAGTGATCTGGCGACCGGGCACCAGCTCCTGCACTATGCGCATTTTATCTTGGAATTCGAAATTTTGTGTCATTTTTGCCTCCAGTAAGGGGAGAGTTGTTTTAGACTACTGTTCTGCTTCGGGAGCGCGGTTGAAGATCGCGCCGTCGGGGAGATCGTCTACGCACATAAACTGATCCGACTCTGATGCAAGAAATACGATCTTGTCGCCGCAATACTCAAAGCTGAAGCAGAAGATCTTGTCGTCTATGTGGGGTATGGTTTCGTCGGTAAGGGTTATCACGTTGCCTTCAACGGTGTAGTTTCCGTATGCTATGTGGCTACCGAAGCCTTCGTAGTAATAGTATGTGCCGTCGGGGTAGATGGATATGGTGAAATCAAAGACCGATGAGTATTTATCGTCATTGGTTCGGGAGTAGGTTCCGTACATGTCCTTGAGCTCGTGCTGAACCGCCTCGGTGGTCTCGGACTCGGTTTCATCGGTAGCAGAGGTGGTTGTTTCTTCCAATTCCTGCGTTTGCGCGGTGGTGTCCTCGGCCTCGTTAGCCGCACTGCCGTCGCAAGCCGTGAGGAGCAGAAGAATGAGCATAGCTGACAAAACAACAGATATAACTCTTTTCATATTATCCTCCAATTTGTACGTGCAGCTTGGTCGAGGCACTCTTTGCCGCCTCGAGCAGCATATTCATCGTATCTGCGGTGGGGGGCACGATGCCGTCGAGCAGATAATTGCGACCAAGTCCCGTGTACTTGTCCTGACCGAGACGGTGATAGGGGAGCAAGTGAAGCTCGGTCACGTTCGGCAGGGAATCCGCAAAACGTGCGATATCGGCTATCTCGGATGGGGTAGCATTGAAGGTGGGGACTACGGGAACGCGGATCACAAGGTGATTTGCATTCTCGGCGATATATTTTGCATTCTCGAGGATCAATTCATTTCTCTGAGATGTGAACTCCTCGTGCTTGTCGGAATTCATGTGCTTGATGTCCATCAAGAAATGGTCGACGTGGGGAAGAAGGCGCTTTACAACGTCGAGGCTTGCGAAAGCGGTGGTCTCGATCGCGGTGTTGAAGCCGTAGTCGTGTGCCGCGCGCAGAAGCGCCTCGGCAAACTCGGGCTGAGCCATACACTCGCCGCCCGAAAGCGTAAGTCCGCCGCCGCTGCGGGCGTAATAGATGCGGTCGGCTGCGATCTCGTCCATGACCTCGGCAACTGTGACGTCACGTCCCATTATCTCCTTTTTGCCTCCGCGGATCATTTCCTGTATGCCGTATTCCTGCGATTCGGGGTTGCAGCACCACTTACAGCGGAGGTAGCAGCCCTTGAGGAAGACTATCGTTCTTATTCCGGGACCGTCGTGAATCGAATATCTTTGAATGTCAAAGATACGTCCCGTTTGCTCATATATACTTTTCACTTCGGTCTCCTTTCGTGATTTTTTTGCCTTCGGCGACTTAAAACCTTTTGGGAAAAACCTACGTAAACCGCAGGCGGTTTACTCTGCGAGTTTGCTATGCAAACTTCGGGTTTTAAGAATTCCAAAAACTTCAAATAAGGCGAGTAATTTGTTACACCGTTTAGTGTGGTGATCCGTTGGTAACCTTTACTATCCTTATTCAAGGTTTTTGGGAGGTGCGGAACCCTTTTTGTCTAAAAAGGGTTCCGCATTCGCTTCTCTCTTTACAGTCCGCTTTGCTCGGTACGGTTGATGATATCGTCCTGGAGCGAGCGCGAGAGGGTGGTAAAGAGTGCGCTATAGCCTGCGACTCTTACGACGAGGTTCTTATACTTTTCGGGGTTCTTCTGCGCGTCGAGGAGCGTCTCCTTGGAGACTACGTTATACTGGACGTGCATACCCTTCTGATCGAAGTATCCGCGCAGGTAAGCGACGAATTTTTCGAGGCTTGCCATACCCGTAAGCGCGGAGGGGTGGAACTTCTGATTGAAGAGAGTTCCGTTGGAGGCAATTCCGTGGTCGAGCTTTGCGACCGAGTTTGCGGTTGCGGTGGGACCCTTGACGTCTCTGCCCGAAGCGGGGCCTACGCCGTCCGCGATGGGAGTGTATGCAAGTCTGCCGTCGGGAGTTGCGCCGGTCTGATAGCCGAGCGGAACGTTAGCCGATACGGGATAGAGACCTGCCTGGAACATACCGCCGCGGTTGTTGGTGAAGTTCTCGAAGGGCTTTGTATAGGTGTTTCCGACTTCGCGCGCGAACGCGTCGACCTCGGGAATATCGTTACCGTACTTGGGAAGGGCGTTGATCATATCAAGGATCTCCTGATATCTTGCCTTCTTTGCATCGGAGATATGAGTTGCACCCGTGATGCTGTCGTAGATGGTTCTGATAGCCGCCTCGTTGACGTCAACTCCCTGAGCATCAAGCTGCTTGGCGACCTCGGTGGTAAGCTCGATCGCCTTCTTCTGCATAATGCCCTTACCGAAGTTATCGGCAAGCGCCTGCTTCATTTCTGCCATGGACACCTTCTTTTGCTCGAAGACGAGTGTCTTCATAGCGAGAAGCGCGTCGGTCATATTTGCGATACCGAAGCCCTGAGGACCGGTGAAGTTGTAGTGCGCGCCGCCTTCCTGAAGCGATACGCCGCGCTCGATACAGTCGTTGCACAGGCAGGACTGGAAGGGCAGAGGACAACGAACGCTGTGCGCGTAGTCGACTGCGTTGTCGGCGTGGACCATCATTTCGATCATGTGGAGCTGCTGAGCCTTGTAAGCCTCGAAGAACTCCTCGAAGGTGGTCATTTTCTCGACGTCGCCTGTCTGCAGACCGATCAGCTCGCCCTTGTCGTAACCGTTCGAGAAAACAAGCTCGAGGGGACGGCACATATTGAAGAATGCCGCATCGTGCCAGCCGTCTGTTCTCGCGCCCTTCTGGGGCTCTACGCAACCAATGATACAGTAATCGCGAGCATCCTGAAGCGTGAGGCCTCTGGACATGATAGACGGGATGATGACTTCGTCGTTATAGAATGCGGGAACACCGAGGCCCTCACGGGTGACGGCTGCCGCCTTGATAAGCAGATCGTGGGGGGAGCAGTTCCATACACGGATCGAAAGAGAGGGCTGGGGGAGACGGACGTGCATAGTTGCCTCGAGGCACATATAGGAGAGGTCGTTGGTGACGTCTACTCCGTCCTCGTTCTGTCCGCCGACGATGAGGTTCTGGAAAAGTCCGTAGCCTGCAAAGCCCTCGGCGCTTGCCGCGTCTCTGACCTTGTTAAGATCGTTGAGCTTTACCCAGATACAGTCGAGATATTCCTGCGCCTGCTCGTGTGTAAGTCTGCCTGCGTCGATATCCTGCTTGAAGAGGGGGTACATATACTGGTCGAAGCGTCCGGGAGAGATCGAGTGTCCGCTCGACTCGCACTGAAGCAGCTGCTGGATGAACCAGAACGCCTGACAAGCCTCGTAGAAGCTACGCGCGGGCTTTGCGGGAACGCGAGCACAGTTCTCGGCGATCTTGAGAAGCTCGGCTCTGCGGATGCTGTCGTTGCAGCTCTGCGCCTCCTGCATAGCAAGCTCGGAATAGCGCTTTGCGTAGGTGATGACCGCTTCACAGCTCTCGATTACAGACTCGAGGAAGTTCTTGCGGCGCAGATAGTCGCCGTTTCCAATATAAAGCTTAGCAAGTGCCGCCTTTGTCTCCTCGATAACACCTTCGAGTCCCTTGTTAATAACCTTTGCGTAGTCTACGTTGATGTGACCGATACCGTTGTAGAAGTAGTTTCCGACGGTGAATACGCCGTGGTTGAGGAAGACGTTGAGAACCTCGGGGTCCATCGACTGAGCCGCGAGATCGCTTACGGTCTTGCCCTTCCAATAGGGGTAGACCTTCTTAAGTCTTTCAACGGTGGTGGGGGATATGTAGAACGGGTCGGCTTCTCTCGTTGCGACCGTGTCGTATTCCTTTTCAAGCCACTCAAACGAGTATTCGGGGAAGGTCTGGCATCCGCGGGGAGCGATCGAGTTGCTTCCTACGATAAGCTCGTCGGGGCGGATAACGATCGGAATGTTCTCCATAATGTGACGGAATGCCGCCGAGCGTCTCTTGACGATAGGAAGCCCCTCGGTTTCCTTGTAGCTCTCGGTTATGAGCTCGGCTCTGTCTGCCTCGATCTCGGGCATGTTGGCGTAAAGATGGTCAACAAGCCTCTGTATACGGGGACTCTTTTCTATTACAAATTTAATCTGACTCATAAGTTAGCCTTTCATTTTGATTTTTCCAGAACCCTTTTTGAAAAAAGGGTTTTGGACTCCCAAAAACTTTCAAAAAATTTATCGAGTCTAAAAAATACTTTTTAACTAACGATTTACAAATGCTATCAACACGATAGCATAAGGACAAGACAAATACCGCAACCGTTTTATAACCAAAACCGTCCGTACTTAATCTATCCTTCGGGAAGTTTTTTGAAGAGCTCGAGAAACTTTTTTCAAAAAAGTTTCTCGAACGCATCCCCTCGCATCCCCTCGCGCCTCTTACATCTGATCCCAGAGCTCAGCGTGGGGAGCAGCGATAACAGAGCTATTAAAGAATACGCCCTGATCCTTCGCGTGCTGAGCGCCTGCCTCGACAGCGGCGGTAACGTCACCGACGTCACCCGTTACGAGAACAACGCCCTTACCGCCCATACCGCGAGAGGTGCGGAGCTCGAAGATCGAGACCTTAGCGGTCTTGACTGCGATATCTGCCGCCTTGATTGCGGAGGCTGCGGAGAAGGTCTCGATTATACCGAGACTGCCTTTCTTTTCCGTGGGGGCAGTGCCGAAAAGGGCTGTGATGACCTGGGGATCGATACGACCCATGATCGAAACGTCGACCAGCTTCTCCTCGAAGCGACTCTTTACGTGATCGACCGCGCTTGTTACGTTGGAGATAGTACCTGTGAGAATGATCTCGTACTTTCCGGGACAAGCCGCGTGGGCGGTAACGACCTGAACGCCTGCGCTCTTGAGAGCGGCGTCGGTAGCCTCGATACCCTTTGCTATACTTTTAAGTTCAATTACACCTATTGCCTGATACATTTATGTAATCCTTTCTTGCGATTAAACCGTTAAACTGCCTCGATGACGACCTTGCTTTCGTCAACGTAGGTGACCTTACCCGAGATCGATGCGAACTGAGGGATCGAAAGTCCGGGTGCTGCATCAGCTATGCGCTGAGCCTCCTCGACCATATCGCCAATCTTGACGCAGGGAATAGCCTTTGCGCCGATGTGAGTGCCCATGGGGACCTCAACTCTCTTGACCTTGAGCTTTTCGAATACGAATTCGGGAACGACGTCATATTCATGGACGTTGAGCATATCCTCCCAGCGATGAGATGCGATCATGCGGTTAGGACGGTCTGAGGAGACCTTGTATTCCTCGTTTCCGGGGGTAAATCTGAGCTTGTTCTTGGCGAGAATGCCCTTGAGGTTGAGGATGACGTCCTTGGGGGAGATCTCCTGACAGCAGACCTCGGCACAGATGCCGCAGGAGCAGCAGAGCGATGCCGTGGTTACGAGCTCGGGATAGTCAACTGCCGCGTTTCCTGTCGCAACTCTGATCATCTTGTGAGGCTCGATTGGGTATCCGAGCGTATGTCTCGGGCACATCTCGGTGCATCTGGTACAGCCGCAGCAAGCCGAAGCCGCACGGCGAAGCATATCGTCTATATGTACCTGCTTATTCTTGACCGCGCGAGCGGTTTTGGGAAGAATAAGGAAGCTCTTTGAGGTTCTGTTTACTACGATCGAGTTGAGATCGTCGATCTTACCCATAGAGGGACCGCCGTTGATAATAACGTGGGTATCGGGGTTAAAGGTTACGCCAAGCTGATCGAAAACGTCCTTGAGGCGAGTGCCGATAGGAGTTTTAACGACGTAGCGCTTGGGGATATCACCGCCGATCGTGAACCAGTCGGAAACGACGGGACGGTGCATGTTGTACGCGCGCCATACGTTGTATACGGTCTCACCGTTGAAAACGATGATTCCCGAGGTGATGGGAAGGCAACCCGGCTTTACTACGCGGCCTGTGGTCTCGTAGATAAGGTTGATCTCGTCGCCCATAGGATATACGTTAGGGAGAAGCTTGACCGAAACACCCTCGCCGAGAACCTGACCGTCGGTGTATCCGAGCATGTGACCTCTGTGCTCCTTGATAGAGATGAAGGTGTGCTTGATCCCCGTGTTTTCCATTATTATCTGTGCGCCGCCGACGATCTTGTCCATTTTTTCACGCATAAGCATGAAGTCTGTGTAGATCAAGGGCTCGCATTCCGCGCAGTTGATGACCAAGAACTCAGCGCCCTCGGCAAGCTTTGCGTAGGAAGGGAATCCCGCGCCGCCCGCACCGACGATGCTGTGGTCTTGCATTATTTTTTTGAGTTCATCTAAAGACATAATCTTCCTCTGTTTCTATGTATCTGATCTGTTAGCTCTGCTTTTTATCGACTACTCCTACAACGACTGCATCGACGGGAGAATTTGCATCTCCAACGGCTACGCGCGCGCTGCTTCCCGTGGTTACGAGAACCTCCTCGCCGATACCTGCGCTGACAGCGCGGTCAACGGCAACGATGAATTTGTCGGTAAGCTCGTTCTTCTCGATTACCTGGATCTCAAGAAACTTGTATCCTACGAGCTTGTCGAGCTTATTGGTCGATACGATATTGCCTACTACTTTTCCTTTTAACATCTTTCTTTACCTCTTACTTTACGGGAGTAACGGTAGATCCGTTCTTGAAGCCGACCGCATTTGCATCGTCGGTGTCGACGTGCATTTCAAGGCGGAAGTCGGGGTGGACTCTGACCTGAACGTCGAACCAGCGGGTACGCTTGGTTCCGCTCATAGCGTCAACGTCGATATAGTCGCCGTCCTTGACTCCGAAGCGAGCCGCATCGTCGGGACTCATGTGGATATGGCGGTTTGCTATGATACAGCCCTGATTGAGTCTTACGATGCCCTTAGGACCGATGATCGTGATGGGTGCGCTTCCGTCAAGCTTGCCCGACTCGCGAACAGGGGGCTTTACCTTGAGAACGTAAGAGTCGGTCACGGAAATCTCAACCTGACTTGCCTTACGGAGAGGACCAAGCACTCTGACGCCCTCGATAGCTCTCATGGAGGGACCTACGATGGTCAAGGTCTCCTTGCAGGCATACTGACCGGGCTGGGAAAGATCCTTGAGGTGTGTGAGCTCGTAGCCCGCGCCGAAAAGGGTTTCAAGATCCTCTTTGGTCAGGTGAATGTGACGGTTCGAGATGCCTACGGGAATCTCGTTGCCGCCCTTGGCGGTCTCGCCCGCCATTTCCATTACTATTTTCTTGACGATGCTTTCAATATCCTTGTTCGAAATGCTCATTTTTTGCGTTCCTTTCGATTTTTGCGATAATTTTCATATAAAAACGGTCAAATTCACGATTTAAACGCTTTTATACGAAAATTACAGCTTGTTTTTTGCAAACCTTAAGTTGCTTGCCTGCAAGCAACGTTTCATGCTCCGAAGGGGCATTTCACGTTGCTTGCAAGCAACATTTCACGCTTTGCTATCAAGCAAAGCATTTCACGTTAATTTTTGCCCGGCAAAAATTAACCAAGTGTGGGGAGAAGCTTGTTAACGTCGGTGTGGGGTCTGGGGATAACGTGAGTAGCGATAACTTCGCCGAGGTTAGCTGCTGCTGCGCCGCCTGCCTCAACTGCTGCCTTTACTGC
>SVRA01000031.1 GCA_015065075.1 Oscillospiraceae bacterium | reverse complement strand
TCATCCAAATAATATTTGTAAATTTTTTAGTATAAGGAGTATATAAAAATGGGAAAAGTCAAGACACATAAGGCTTCTGCCAAGAGATTTTCGGTTACCGGCACAGGAAAGGTAAAAATGAACCACTGCCACCACCGTCACAACCTGGGTCTTAAGACACAGAAGAGAAAGAGACACCTTCGCAGCGGAGCGATCATGAGCGAAGCAATGGCACCCAACATCAGAATTCTGATCCAGAAGTAATTTTAGTGTAATCGAGAAAGGAAAGAGAAAAAATGGCAAGAGTTAAGGGCGCGATGATGACGCGCAAGAGAAGAAATAAAGTATTGAAGGCAGCGAAGGGCTACTGGGGTGCAAAATCCAAGCACTTCAAGATGGCTAAGCAAGCCGTAATGAAGAGCGGCAACTATGCATTTGCAGGCCGTAAGCTCAAGAAGAGAGATATGAGAAGACTCTGGATCACCAGAATCTCCGCACAGGCAAAGGTATGCGGTATGAACTACTCTACCTTTATGAACGGACTCAAGAAGGCAGGCATCACTCTTAACAGAAAGATGCTCGCAGAGCTTGCAGTATCCGACAAGGCAGCTTTCGCAGCTCTCGCAGAGCAGGCAAAGGCAGCTCTCTGATCTTAACCCAATACAAAACCCGGTAATGGATATTACTGGGTTTTTGTCATAGATAGGGATAAATATTTTTGGTCGAAAAGCTCGCATATTCGATTTTTTGAGACCTAAAAACTGCCATTCAAGGCAAAAAATGGCACGGAAAAACCCGAAAAGGAGGCTGATTAAATATGGAAATGATCAGGGAGATCGTAACCTCTTCACAGAATAAATACGTCAGTCTCGCTCGGGGTCTGGCGAGTAAAAAGAACAGAGAAAATGAAAAAAAGTTCCGCTTTGACGGTGTGAAGCTTCTTTGTGAGGCGGTCAAAAAAGGACTTGAACTCGACTTTTTGCTGATGGACGAAAGCGAAGAGAGAGCAGTGCTCGAAAAGGCGGAAAAGCTTTACGGAGTAAAGGAAACCGACATCAACTGTAAGGCGATAAAGGTTGCTTCTTCGGTCTTTGATAAGCTTTCCGAGGAGCAAGCTCCCGAGGGGGTTATCTGTGTGGCGAAATATGCCCAAGATATGCACTGTGAGCGTGACGCAGAGTTCTTCAAAAGCATCGATAAAGACGAGAAGATCTTGCTTTTAGAGTCGGTACGCGACCCGCAAAACGTCGGCGCGATCATAAGAGTCGCCGCCGCTTTTGGAGTCGACCGCATCGTTATGAGCAAGGATTGCGCCGATATTTACAGCTCCAAGACAGTCCGCGCATCAATGGGGACTCTATTTTCGACGAAGGTCGACAGAGTGGCAGATATCCCTTGTGCGATAAGGAATCTGACCGACTTGGGCAGAAGAGTTTTCGCCGCCGCGCTCAACAGAGAGGCGCAGAAGCTCGGTGAATTCAGCATCTATAACGGCGACTGCGTGGTCATCGGTAACGAGGGCCACGGACTCAGCGACGAGGCGATAGCGGCGTGTGGAAGAACTGTATTTATTCCTATGTCGGACCGCGTCGAATCGCTGAACGCGGCAACCGCCGCGGCGGTTTTAGTCTGGGAATTTTTCGGTTCACAAGACAATGGAGGAAACGTAAGATGAGCAACGCTTTGAAATGGATATGGCTTAGTGAAAGGTGCGGTCAGGGAAGCTCCGAGGTGCTCACGCTTGTAGAAAAATTCGCCTCGATCGATGAGATCTACGATGCGGATTATGATAAATATTCCGAGTTCGGAATAAGCGAGCATCTGGCGGAAAAGCTTTGCGATAAAGCACTTGACAATGCACAGAAAATAATCAATTACTGTCAGAGCGCAGGCGTGGGTCTGCTCACTTACGACGGATACGACTATCCCGCAAGCCTACGCAGTCTGAAAAATCCTCCCGTCGTGCTTTACTATGTGGGTACGCTCCCGAATTTTAACAGAAGCCTCTGCATCTCGATAGTCGGCACGCGTAAAATGAGTGAATACGGAATGAGAGCCGCGTATAAAATAGCGTATGAGGTCGCGTCTGCAGGCGCGATCGTCGTAAGCGGAATGGCGCTCGGAATAGACGGTATAGCGTCCTGCGCAGCGATAGCCGCAAAGGGAAAGACCATCGCGGTGCTGGGCTGTGGCATCGACGTCGTGTATCCCAAGGAGCACGAAAAGCTCGAATCGATCATCAAGCAGAACGGCGCGGTGATCACCGAATATCCGCCCTCGACCGAGCCGAGAGGCTCGAATTTCCCGACGAGAAACCGCATAATCAGCGGACTTAGTCAGGGCACGGTCGTCGTTGACGCCGACAAGGGAAGCGGAGCCTTGATAACCGCCAAAAACGCGATATTGCAGGGCAAGGATATATATGCCGTACCCGCCAATATTGACGCGGACAATTCGTCGGGCACGAATATGCTCATCAGAGACGGCGCGCAAGCGGTCATGTGCGGAAACGATATCATACGAAACTATATGTTCATATACCGTGACCGTCTCGACGTCCAGAAAATGATAAGCTCCGAGATGCGCTCGGAATTTGACGGCAAGATTGTGCAAAGCATGGGTGTTGCGGTCAGAGTCTACACCCCCACGCCAAAAAAGCAGGACGGCTTTGACAGTCTTCACAAGGCGGGGAGCAAAAAGAGAGCTCCGTTTGCCCGCAAGGATACGAAGCGTGATGAGCACAAAGAAACGGAGAAAAAAGAAAGTACAATACAGATAAAGCACCACGATGCTCCTACCACACCCGAAAAGGGCGGCGGAGATAACTCGAAAAAGGCGCTTGAAAAGCTCAGCGAAAAGCAAAGGCGCGTATTTGACGAAATGCCACTTGACAGAGCGGTCACCGTCGATTACCTGACCAAAACAGGCTTCGCACTCGGAGAGGTCATCTCGGCACTCACCGTGCTGGAGATCAAGGGACTCGTTTCCTCTCTCCCGGGAGCACTTTACATACGAAGATAATTTGAAAGGATATATATTTTTTAATGGCAAACCTTGTAATAATGGAGTCACCCTCCAAAGCAAATACCGTAAAGAGCTATCTTGGCTCAAACTATAAGGTCATCGCATCGGTAGGACACGTCCGTGACCTGCCCAAATCCACCCTCGGCGTTGATATCGACAATAATTTCGAGGCTCATTATATCAACATCCGCGGCAAAGGTGATATAATCAAGGAGATCAAGAAGGAAGCAAAGCACGCAACCAAAATATTCCTCGCAACCGACCCTGACCGTGAGGGAGAGGCTATCTCGTGGCATCTTGCGACAGCACTCGGAATACCGATCGAAAAGACGCAGAGAGTCACCTTCAACGAGATCACCAAGAGCGTGGTCAAGGCGGCGATCAAAAAGCCCCGCAACATCGATATGAGCCTTGTAGACGCCCAGCAGGCAAGAAGAATCCTTGACCGAATCGTAGGATATAAGATCTCGCCTCTGCTTTGGAAGAACGTCAAGAGCGGACTCAGCGCAGGAAGAGTTCAGTCGGTAGCGACAAAGATCATCGTCGAGCGCGAGGAGGAGATCAAGAGCTTCGTTCCCGTTGAGTATTGGACCATCGAGGTCACGCTCGTCTCGGGCGAGGGAGTACCCTTCACGGTGCGCTTCTTCGGCGATGAGCACGGCAAGATCGAGCTTTGCAACGAGGCAGACGCAATGAAGGTCGTAAACGCGGTCGACGGCAAGCAGTTTGCCGTTAAGTCGGTCAAGCGATCGACCCGTCACAAAGCACCCCGTCCCCCCTTTAATACCTCCACGCTTCAGCAGGAGGGATACAGAAAGCTCGGATTCCAGCTTCAGAGAACGATGAGAGTCGCTCAGGAGCTTTACGAGGGTATCAATATCGGAAGCGAGAACGGTGGCGTTCAGGGTCTTATAACCTATATGCGTACCGACTCTCTCCGTGTTTCCACCGAGGCGCAGAACGCTACCAGAGCGTATATCGCAGAAAAGTTCGGTGATAAATATAACACCGCCGAGCCCAGAATCTTCAAATCCGAATCGGGAATTCAGGACGCGCACGAGGCGATCCGTCCCTCCAACGTCACCCTTGAGCCCAAGAAGATAAAATCCTATCTGTCGGCAGATCAGTATAAGCTCTATAAGCTTATCTGGGACAGATTCGTCGCAAGCCAGATGGAGTCCGCGACTCTTGCAACCCTTAACGTCGAGGTAGAGTCGGCAGGATATCTGTTCCGCACGGGCGGATATACCGTCACCTTCCCGGGATATATGGCAGTATACGAGGAAAGCGTTGAGGAGAGCACACAGGATGGCGACGAGCAGAAGAATGCCAAGATCCCCGAGCTTACAGAGGGAGAAAAGCTTGGCTTCGACCGAATAGATCCTACCAAGCATTTCACCGAGCCGCCCGCCCGCTTCAACGAGGGCTCGCTCGTTCAGTTCCTCAAGGAAAAGGGAATCGGACGTCCCAGTACCTTTGAGTCGACCATTACCACGATAATTTCAAGAAACTACGTCAAGAGAGAGGGCAAGAACAAGTCGCTCGTGCCCACTCCTCTGGGCGAGATAACCACCAAGCTTATGCGCGAGAACTTCGATAGCATAGTCGACTACGAGTTCACCGCGGAGATGGAAAATAAGCTCGACGCGATCGAAAAGTCGGAGCTGACCTTAAACGAGGTGCTTGCAGACTTCTGGAAGGATTTCTCGGTACAGCTTGAAAGGGCAACCGAAAAGCTTGGTAACGAGAGCATCCAGATTCCCGTCGAGGAGACCGACATCGTATGTGATAAGTGCGGAAGCAAAATGATCGTCAAGAACGGCAGATTCGGAAAATTTGCCGCTTGCCCCAACTACCCCAAATGCCGAAATACCAAGCCCCTTACCGCAGCTAATCCCGAGGAGGCGGCTGAGGCAGAGGAAAAGAAGGCGGCAGAGAAGAAGACCGTCGTGGCTGACTTCAAGTGCGACAAGTGCGGCGCGGATATGGTGCTCAGAACGGGTAAATTCGGCTCGTTCTACGCTTGCGCTAATTACCCCGCTTGTAAGAACACCAAGCAGAGAACCAAGGAGGTCGGCGTGCCCTGTCCCGAATGCGGCGCGAAGATAGTTACCAGATACAGCAGAAGCAGAACCGTGTTCTACGGATGCGAAAGATATCCCGAGTGTAACTTCTCGTCCTGGGATATGCCGGTAGCCAAGAGCTGTCCTCAGTGCGGCAAGACCCTTTTCCGCAAAAAGGGAAAAGCGTTGCTTATCTGCCACGATGAGAAGTGCGGATACAGCGAGCCCTACGTCGAGACCGAAAAGGCAGACGGAGAAGAAAATTAATTAAATCTTGATTCAGGATAAATAATGGAAAATACAAAAACGATAAACGTCTACGGCGCGGGACTTGCAGGCTGCGAGGCGGCTTGGCAGATCGCCAAAAGAGGACTGCACGTAAGACTTTTTGAAATGAAGCCCCAAAAATATACCCCCGCGCATCATAACGAGGGCTTTGCGGAGCTCGTTTGCTCAAACTCCTTCCGCTCGGACAGAGTGACCAACGCCGTAGGACTTCTCAAGGAGGAGCTCTATCGCCTTGATTCGCTCATTATGGAAGCGGCGTATGCAACGAGAGTTCCCGCAGGCTCGGCGCTCGCGGTGGACAGAGAGCTTTTTTCAAAATACGTGACCGATAAAATAAAGAATCATCCCAATATCGAGATCGTTGAAAAGGAGGTCACCGAGGTCGAGGACGGTGTCATCACCGTTATCGCAACGGGGCCGCTCACAAGCGAGCCGATGGCAGAATATATAGAGAAAACTCTCGGTCTTGAGGGACTTCACTTTTTCGATGCCGCCGCACCGATAGTCGACGCCTCAAGCTTGAATATGGACATAGTCTACGCGGCTTCGCGCTACGATAAGGGAGATGCCGACTACCTCAACTGTCCTATGACACGCGAGCAGTACGACGCGTTTTATACCGAGCTCATCACCGCGAGAGAAGCCGAGATCAAGGATTTTGACCGCGAGATGCAGAAGGAGCTCAAGGTGTTTGAGGGCTGTATGCCCGTAGAAGTAATGGCAAAGCGCGGATACGATACGCTGCGCTACGGACCTCTCAAGCCGGTCGGACTTGTGGATAAGAGAACGGGCGAGGAGGCGTACGCGGTGGTTCAGCTCCGCAAGGAGAACGCCGAGGGCACGATGTATAATCTCGTCGGCTTTCAGACTCACCTCGCATTCCCCGAGCAAAAGCGCGTATTCGGAATGATCCCCGGACTTGAAAACGCCGAATTTCTGCGCTACGGCATTATGCATAGAAATACTTATATCGATTCACCGAAATATCTCGATGCCGACTATTCGATGCGAAGCAATAAAAACATATTTTTCGCAGGTCAGATGACCGGAGTCGAGGGATATATAGAATCAACCGGCTCGGGCTTCGTCGCGGGAGTCAATGCGGTGGCAAGAGCACTTGGTGAGGAGAGCACAGTCTTCCCGAGAACGACTATGATAGGCGCGATGTCGCATTATATCAGCACCGGAAACGTCAGCGGAAGCTTCGTTCCGATGAATGCAAACTTCGGCATAGTCGAGCCGCTTGAAAAGCGAGTAAAGGGCGGAAAGATCGCCAAGTACGAGGTCGTTGCCGCGAGAGCGCTCGAGGCGCTTGAGGAATATTGCGCGCGGCTTGGCACCGAGGGGTGCAAAAAACAAACCGAAAAGGAAAGCAACAATGAAGATCATAATTGACGTAATGAGCGGGGATAACGCCCCCGTGGAGACCCTGCTTGGCGTAGATCAGGCGCTAAAGCAGCCCTATTCCAAGGGAGTTGAATATATCCTTGTCGGCGACGAGACCGTGATCGGCAAGACCGCGGCAGAGTATAGGATAGATATCTCGGGCTGCCAGATCAGACATACCGACCTCGTGCTTACGATGGAGGACGAGCCTATGGCGGTCATGAAGGAGAAGAAGGGCTCCTCGCTGGGACTTTCGCTTCAGATGCTTGCGGCAGGCGAAGGAGATGCTCTGGTCAGCTGCGGAAACACGGGAGCGCTCTTTACGGGTGCGACCCTTATCGTCAAGCGAGTCAAGGGCATACAAAGAGCGGGAATCGGCGCGATAATGCCGCTCAGCGCTCCCTTTATGCTCATCGATTCGGGCGCGAGCGTCAAGCCCAACGAGGACTATATGGTCGGCTTCGCTATGATGGGAAGCGCGTATATGAAGGCTATATACGGAATAGACGAGCCCCGCGTGGCGCTTCTGAATAACGGAGCGGAGGAGCATAAGGGCACCGAGCTCCAGCAGAGCACCTACGTAAAGCTCAGGGAAAATAAGAGGATCAATTTTATAGGCAACGTCGAGGGCAACGGCCTTGCGACAGGCGAATGTGACGTTGCAGTGACCGACGGATTTACAGGCAACGTGACCCTCAAGGCTATGGAGGGAATGGGCAAGCTTATGTCGGGGGAGCTCAAGAGCATCTTCGGAAGCGGTCTTGGCGGTGTGCTTGCATATCTGTTCGTTAAGAAAAAGCTCAAGCGCTTCAAGAAAAAGTTTGACGTCAGTGAGCACGGCGGCGCACCCATTCTCGGACTTTCCAAGACCGTCATCAAGGCACACGGCTCATCGAATGCAAAGGCGTTTGCAAGCGCTATCCGTCAGGCAATAAGCTGTGTAAATAAGAACGTTGTCGATATAATAGCCGCAGATGCGGCAAAATACGCCGAGGAGAAGCTCGAGGCCGAGAAAAAGGCGGCAGAGGACACCTCCGCGGCAAAGTAAACGCTTTATTTTAATCAAAAAAGCAAGAAAAATTTAGGAATAGCGTGAAATCTTTTCCCTTCTGAACGAGAAATAAACAGTTTCACGCGAGAATTTTGCCTTTACGGCAAAATTCATAGATTACTATTTATGTTATGTCGCCGTAAGCGGCGGAATGGAGATTACGATGAACGACCGTCCCGATCGTGCCCACCTCGAAGCGAGGATAGGCTACAAATTTAAAAACCGAAGCCTGCTCGAGCGCGCACTAACCCACTCGTCGTATTCCAACGAGTCGGGCTTGAAAAATCATCACCTGCATTGCAACGAGAGACTTGAATTCCTCGGCGATAGCGTGCTCTCACTTATAACGAGCAATTACCTGTTCGCAAAGTTTGAGGATTGCCCCGAGGGCGAGCTGACCAGAATGAGAGCCGAGGTGGTCTGCGAAAGAGCACTTGCAGGATATTCGGAGAAGATAGAGCTTGGAAAATATCTGCTTCTCGGAATAGGAGAAGAAAAAAACAACGGAAGAAGCCGTAAGAGCATACTTGCAGACGCGTTTGAGGCTCTGCTTGCGGCAATATATATAGACGCAGGAGAGCGCGGAATGGAGACTGTCAGGGAATTCTTGCTTCCGTTCATCTGTGCCGAGATAGAAAACATCGGAAAGAGCAAGGGCTTTGGCGGTGATCCCAAGAGCCTGCTTCAGCAGTTCGTTCAGCAGGCAGAGGGGGATTTTCTCGAGTATATCGTCGTTGGTCAGAGTGGCCCCGACCACATGAAGACCTTCCGCGTAGAAGCGCATCTTAATTCCAACGTTATCGGTCGCGGAGAGGGCAGAAGTAAGCGCGAGGCAGAGCAGAACGCTGCTATGGAGGCGCTCAAGCTCTTCAGCGTTATCCCGAACGGCAATGAAGACTAAGCGTAAAAACATCCCTATTTTCATCCCCCACCTCGGATGCCCGAATATGTGCGTGTTTTGCAATCAACGCTCTATCTCGGGAAAGCAAAGATTCGACCGCGAGGACGTGATAGGGGAGATCGAAGCTGCGCTTGATACGCTTGACCCGACCGCCGAGGTCGAGATCGCCTATTTCGGTGGCTCGTTCACGGGCATCGACCGTGAATTGATGATATATCTGCTCGATGTTGCCGAGAAATACGTCAAAAGAGCGGACGACGGCAGAGCGAAGATCAGCGGGATACGTATGTCGACCCGCCCCGACTATATAAACGGCGAGATAATGAGCATTTTGCAGGGCTATTCGGTCAAAACCGTCGAGCTCGGACTTCAAAGCATGGACGACGGAGTATTGGAGCTCTCAAACCGAGGACATACGGCAAAGCAAGCCGAGGACGCGTGCAGAATGATCACGGGCGCAGGTTACGAGCTCATCGGTCAGATGATGATAGGTCTGCCGGGCTCAACTCTCGAAAAAGAGATAGCGACCGCGAAAAAAATATGCGATCTTGGCGCTGTCGGAGCAAGAATTTACCCCACGGTCACGTTTTTCGGCACAGAGCTTGCCAACATGGCTGACAGAGGGGAATATCAGATGCTCGCGCTTGACGACGCGGTGTTTCGCTCAAAAGAGGTCTTAAAGGTGTTCAAAGAGCACGACGTCGAGTGTATTCGCATCGGACTTTGCGCGTCGGACAACCTCAGTGACGAAACGCAGGTCAAGGGTGGAGCAAATCACGCGGCTCTCGGAGAGCTCGTCGAGGGCGAGCTTTGCTACGATATTATGCGTGAGCTTGTGCAGACGTTGACAAACGGCAAGGACCTCTCGGGAAAAACGCTTGAGTTTTCCGTCCCGATAGGCGAGCTTTCAAAATCGATCGGTCAGAACAGCCGAAACAAAAAGCGACTTTTTGAGGAGTTTAAGCCCAAAAAAATCACTATCATAGAAAAAAACGTGCCAAGCATTAACCTGGCACTGACAGAATAAAACAGACGGAGGTATATTTTGTATCTTAAGTCAATAGAAATGCAAGGATTCAAATCCTTTCCCGATAAGACAAAGCTCGTCTTCGATTCGTCGAGCGAGGACTCGGGAACAGGCGTTACGGTCATCGTAGGACCTAACGGAAGCGGAAAATCAAACATAGCCGACGCTATGCGTTGGGTTCTCGGTGAGATATCCTCAAAAACTCTCCGAGGCACCAAGATGGAGGACGTCATCTTCGGCGGAGCGGACAGCCGTAAGCCGATGGGCTATGCCGAGGTATCGGTTACCTTCGATAACACCGTAGGAACAAGGCTCGAGTGCCCCTACGACGAGGTTACCGTCACCAGACGTTATTTCCGCGCAGGCGAAAGTGAATATTACATAAACCGCCGCGCAGTAAGACTGCGTGACATTTACGAGCTCTTTTTGAATACGGGTATCGGTCGAGACGGCTATTCGATCATCGGACAGGGCAGAATTGCCGATATGGTGTCAAAAAAGAGCGAGGAGAGGAGAGACATTTTCGAGGACGCGTCGGGAATAGCCAAGTTCAGACACAAAAAGAGCGAGGCAGAGCGTAAGCTCAAGCAGACCGAGGACAATATGGTCAGAATCAACGACGTATTTGCCGAGGTAGCCGCGCAGGTCGGACCGCTCGAAAAGGAATCCGAGAAGGCGAAAAAGGCGCTCGAGCTTATGGAGATCAAGAAGAAGGTCGACGTCAGCCTTTGGCTTTTCGACACCGAAAAATACCGCGCCGATATAAGCGCGGCAGAGGAGGCGCTCCGCCGCTCCGAGTTTGATCTTAAGAACGCCGAGGACTCTATGCAGTCGCTCGACGCGAGAAACGCCAAGCTATACGAGGCTTCTCAGAACGGTAAGATCGCGCACTCCCAGCTTCTAAATCTTATAAAAGAACAGACAAGCGAGGTGTTCAGACTCGATAGCGAATTCAGAGTCAACGACACTACGATAAAGCACACGGACGAGCTCATCGAGACCGCAAAGCAGTCGGTCACCTCTGCTAAAAACAATTTAGCGGAAGAAAAGATAAAGTCGGACGCCCACCGCGAGAAGATCGCGGCGCTTGAGACGACCTTGTCCGAGGCGCACGAGAGAGCCGAGAGCATCGAGGACAGCATCTTCGACGAAAAGTGCAATATCGACCGCTTGGATAAGGCGATAGACACCGCATTTGCAGACATCAAGAGCGCCGAGGAGGCAGCAGTCGACATCAAGGTCCGTATATCCGTCCTTGAAAACTCACGCGAGAGCGGAAGCGACCGAAACGCCGACATACTCGGTGATATAGAGCGCTACGGAGAGGAGTCTGCAAAGCTCGAAAAGGCTATCGCCTCCAAGCAAAAGACCGTAGACGAGTATTCCGACGCGATCACAGAGATCGACGGGGAAAATGAAGCACTCGACCGTCAGCTCACCGACCTCAATTCCGATCTCGGTGAAAAATACGATGAGATAAATAACAAAACGCTCCGCCTTGAGTCGATCCTTCAGAGAATAAAGACCATGAAGGCGATGGAGGAGCAGTTTGAAGGATATAATAATTCGGTCCGATTCGTAATGAACAGCTACAGCGCGGGCAAGATCACAGACCGAAACGGCGCGCCCTGCGGCAAGATCTACGGACCTCTCTCCAAGGTCATCACCGTTGACACAAAGTACGTCACCGCAGTTGAGACCGCGCTCGGAATGAATCTCCAGAATATCGTCGTTGAGGACGAGGAGACGGCAAAGGCGGCAATGTTCGCCCTCAAGCGCGGAGAAGCGGGAAGAGCAACCTTTTTCCCTCTGACCTCTATGAGACCTCAGACCGAGACCCCAGAAATGCGCGATGCGCGCGGCTTTGCGGGCTATATCGGCAGAGCCGACGAGCTTTGCGGTGGAGAAGAAAAATTCAGAAGCGTTATCAGCTCTCTGCTCGGCAGAACGCTGGTATTCGATAGCATAGACAACGCCACCGTAATGGCAAAACGACTTAACTATAAGGTCAGAGTCGTCACCCTCGACGGTCAGCAGATCAACGCGGGCGGCTCGTTTACGGGCGGTTCTGTAAAGCAGGGCGGAGGCATTCTGTCGAGAGCCGACGAGATCAAGAGGCTTAAGAGCGAGTCCGAGGAGCTTGAAAAGAAGCTCAAAAAGCTTCAAAGCGAGGCGGCAGAGCTTAAAGAAAGACTCACCGATCTCACCGACCGTCGCACCGACCTCGCCGACCGCAAGGACCTCATCAACGTACTCAAAAACACCGAGATGCAGGGACTTGAAAAGCTTACGGGTCAGTATGAATCGAATAGATCTCTGCTCGAAAAGCTCAACGCCGATTACGAGCAGATAGTCAGAATGAGCGAGCGGTACGAGGACGACCTCGCCGCGCTTAAGAGAGAAGAGGAGTCGCAGAATAAGCGAGTCGAGGAGTTTACCGCAGTCCGTTTGGCAAAGCACAACGAAAAGGTCGACGCGGAGGACAGACTCAAGGCGCTTGAGGACGAAAGGACCGCAAACGTCATTCGCATAAGCGAGATACAAAAGGATATCGAAACGGCAAAGGCGCTGCTTGAGGTATCTCTCGAGAGAATACGCGTGTGCGAGGAGGATATGAGGGCGGCAAACGATCGAATCGTAAGCTACCGCGCACAGATCAACAACCTCACGGTCGCGCAGACCGAAAACCGCAAGAAATATACCGAGTGCCAGTCCGAGCTCGATATGCTTAACGCAAAGCGTGCCGAGGTCGAGGAGGGCAACCTCGAATTTGAAAAGAAGCTCAACGAGATCAACACTATGATGCGCGATAAGATGGCGGAAAAGGAGCTCATCTTCCGCGTTCATACGACCAATCAGGCAAAGCTCGAGGGACTTCAGGACAAATACGACAAGGTCGCAGGCAAGCTCTGGGACGACTACGAGCTGACGAGAGCCGACGCGGTCGCGCTTAACTATCCCGCAGTAACCGCGGAAAACCGCCCCGAATACGCCAAGACGCAGATCGAGTGCCAGAACAAGCTCCGTCATATCGGTAGCGTGGACCTCGACGCTGTCAATAAGTATAAGGAGCTTAAGGCACGTTACGACTATATGAACGAGCAGATAAAGGATCTCGAAAAATCCAAGGAAGAGCTTATCGGTATCATCACCAAGCTCGAAAAGGAAATGAAGACCGCCTTTGTCACCGCGTTTGACCAGATCAACGAGAACTTCGGTAAGACCTTCTCCGAGCTCTTCGGAGGCGGATCTGCCGAGATATACCTCACCGATCCCGAAAACGTGCTCGAGAGCGGAATCGAGATCAAGGCGGCACCTCCCGGAAAGATCATCAAGAATCTGATGCAGCTTTCGGGTGGAGAACAGGCGTTTATCGGAGTCGCGCTCTTCTTTGCAACGCTCAAGGTCAACCCCACGCCCTTCTGTATTCTCGACGAGATCGAGGCGGCGCTGGATGAGGTCAACGTAGAGCGTTTGGCACAATACATAAAGAGATATTCCGACGGTACGCAGTTTATTATGATCACACACCGCCGAGGCACTATGGCGGCGGCGACCAGACTTTACGGTGTAACCATGCCCGAGCACGGTATATCCAAGATACTCACGCTTGACGTCAAGGACGTTGAGAAGAAGAAAGATGGTGAATGGAATGGCATTTTTGAATAAGCTTTTCGGCAAAAAGGATAAGAACAAAAAGCAAGACGAGGAGATCCGCGAGAACGAAGCCCTCGATAAAGAAGAAGCCGAGCAGGAAGAGCCGATCGATATAGATTCTCTGATGCACGATAAGGACGCAGAGCCTATAGATATCGATTCTCTTATGGACGACGAAGACGAGCTGACCGAGGAGGAGATCGCGGCGGCTGAAAGGTTCGAGGAAGAGCATAAGCAGGAGTACGAAAACGTCACGCCCCTTGATTACGACGGCGATTTTATCGACTTTGAGGGTATGATGGGTGACGATCCCGAGATAGAGGATGAAGAGACCTCTGACGAGTCCGAGGCTGCCGATGAAACGGTGAATATGGAAGCTATTGAGGATACCGAAGACGAAGAGGAAACCGAGGAAAAGGAGTCTTTCTGGGAAAAGCTCAAAAACGGACTTTCCAAAACCAAAAAAGCACTTTTCGGATCGGTCAACGATCTGCTCAAGAACTTCGTCAGAGTTGACGAGGATCTGCTTGAGGAGCTCGAGGAGCTCTTGATCATGGCAGACGTCGGAGTCGGAGCGACCGAGGAGATCATCGACGAGCTCCGCAACAGGATCAAGGATGGCAGACTTAAGGAAAAGGATCAGGTGCTCGACACCCTCAAGGAAATACTCGGCGATATGATCGGCGAGCATCAGCCCTTGAAGCTCGAGACTACCCCCTCGGTCGTGCTCGTTATCGGAGTCAACGGCGCGGGTAAGACCACAAGCATCGGTAAAATCTCCAAGAGACTTCGTCTCGCAGGTAAAAAGGTCGTCGTTGCTGCGGCAGATACCTTCAGAGCGGCGGCAATAGATCAGCTTGAGGTCTGGTGTAACAGGGCCAAGGTCGACATCGTGAAGCAAAGCGAGGGAAGTGACCCTGCGGCAGTCGTATTCGATGCGATCAATTACGCCAAAAAGAAGGAAGCCGACGTGCTCATTATCGACACCGCAGGCAGACTTCACAATAAGACCAATCTTATGAACGAGCTTGCGAAGATCAACCGCGTTATCGACCGCGAGCTGCCCGATGCGTCTCGCGAGAATTTGCTCGTTCTCGATGCGACTACGGGTCAGAACGCGATCATTCAGGCAAAGGAGTTCAGCAAGGCGGCAAACATCACGGGTATTACCCTCAATAAGCTTGACGGAACCGCAAAGGGCGGTATCGTGATCTCGATCAAGCGCGAGCTCGGTATTCCCGTCAAGTTTATCGGCGTCGGCGAGAAGATCGACGATATGCAAGAGTTCGACGCAAAGCAGTTTGTCGACGCGTTGTTTGAGTGAGAGGGAGGCGAGCGAGAATTGTTCTCGCGCTCTCCAAAGAACTCCCCGAAGGACAGATTAAAATACAGACGGTTTAGGATTTAAAACTTAGGATTTAAAACGGTGAGAGCAAATAGCTCTTTTACCTATTACTTATCGAAAGTTTTTGAAGTTCTTAGAAACTTTTTTCCAAAAAGTTTCTAAGCAGGGCTTGGGGCAGCGCCCCAAATGGAATTCAATATGAAAATAGTATTAGCATCAAGAAACAAAAAGAAAAAAGCCGAGCTGCAAACTCTGCTCTCGCAATATATTGAGGGGATCGAGATACTTTCTCTTGACGACGTAGGGATCTACGGAGAGATAGAGGAGGATGGAGAGACCTTCGAGGATAACGCGCTTATCAAGGCGAGAGTAGCGGCAGGATCGGGATATATCGGTGTCGGCGACGATTCGGGACTTGAGGTCGACGCGCTTGGCGGTGCGCCCGGAGTATATTCCGCAAGATATGCGGGAGAGCACGGCGACGACGAGGCAAATAACGATCTTCTTCTCAAAAATCTTGAGGACAAGACCGATAGAAGCGCGAGATTCGTCTGCTGTATCGCCTGCGTTTTCCCCGAGAAATACGGCTATGAGCCGATAGTAGTCCGCGGATACGTGGAGGGCGAGATTCTTAAGGAGAGACACGGAGACGGAGGATTTGGATACGATCCGCTGTTCTATTTCCCCGAGTTTAACAAAACTCTCGCAGAGGTCACAGCCGAGGAAAAGAACAAGGTAAGCCACAGAGGAAACGCGATAGCCGCGTTTGCCGAAAAGCTTAAGGCGCTTGAGCTTACCGAATGATCACAGGAGAAAAAATATGATAACGTCAAAACAGAGAGCATATCTTCGCGGACTTGGTCAGTCCTGTCCCGCGATAATGCAGATAGGCAAGGGCGGAATTACCGAAAATCTTATCAAAACGGTTTCCGATGCCCTTGAAGCACGTGAGCTCGTTAAGCTGACCGTGCTTGAGAATAGCGGAGAAAATCCCCGTGAGGCGCTTGATAAGCTTTGCGAAGCGCTCGGCGCAGAGGGAGTTTCCGCGATTGGTAGAAAAATAGTGCTCTACCGTGAGTCGAAGGACAAAAAGACGATAGAGCTTCCGAGATAATATGCTGAGAGTAGGAATTTACGGCGGCGCTTTTTCACCGATACATCTGGGACACGTTGAGGCGGCGAAGGCGTTTATGAGCCAGATGTGGCTCGACGTACTCTTCGTTATCCCGACGGGTGTTAGTCCGCACAAGGAAATGAGTGGAGGCGCGAGTAATGCCGACAGACTCAGAATGTGTGAGCTTGCCTTTGAGGGCGTGGAGGGCGTCATAGTCAGCGATCTCGAAATGCGCCGCGAGGGAAAAAGCTATACGGTGGATACCTTAAGGCATCTTTCGGACTCTGACCGCAGACTTTTCTTGCTCTGCGGCACGGATATGATCCTCACGCTCGATCAGTGGAGGGATCCCGACGAGATATTCAGGCTTGCCTATCCCACGTATATTCGTCGTGAGGAGGATGCGGAGCTTGACGAGAAGCTGGTCGCAAAGATCACCGAATATCGCAACAAATACGGCAAAAACGTGGTCAGAATAAACGCCCCCGCAGTTGTCGTATCGTCAAGCGAGGTAAGAGCAAAAATAGGAAACGGAGAGGATATCACGGGACTTGTGCCTCCCGCGGTAGCCGAATACATTAAAGAAAAGGGACTGTACGCAAAATGAGATATACGGATGAGCAGATAGACCTTTTGAGATCGAAGATCGGGACGGCTATGTCAGCCCGTCGATTCGAGCACACCCTCGGAGTTGAGAAAATGGCGGCGAGGATCGCCGCGATATATTGTCCTGAAAGCGAGAGCGTTCTGCGCGCGGCGGCTTTGCTGCACGATGTGACAAAGGAGCTTTCCACGGGCGAGCAGATAGAGATCTTCCGCCTCCACGGCATCAAGCCGACGAAGGAGGAGCTCGATTGCCCCGCAACGCTTCACTCGGTGACTGCGGCGCTCGTCATTCCCGAAAGATACCCCGAGTTTGCCGACGAAATGCTTATAAACGCGGTGAAATATCACACGATGGGCAGGGAAAATATGACTCTTGCCGAAAAGATAATCTATCTTGCCGACTATATCGACGAAACGAGAACTTATGAAGATTGCGTAGCGTTGCGGAACGAATTTTTCTTGGCACGACCCGAAAAAATGTCTAAAAAGGAGCAGATGGATCACCTGGGTCGCGTTATTTTGCACTCTTTTGAGATCACGATAGCCGATCTCATCAAAAGAGGTAAGGTCATCAGCTCTTGTACCGTAAAAGCAAAAAATTCGATAATTTCCGAGCTGAAAAACAGCTGAAAAAAGAAAGGAACAGATATGGAAGAGATCAGAAATGAAGAAATAAAGTCCTTGGTTGGAGCCGAGCCCGAGGAGCTTGCGGCAGCCATCGCCGAGGTCCTTGACAACAAAAAGGCAAAGGACGTAAAGGTAATCAAGGTTGGCGACAAGACCATCATCGCCGACTACTTCGTGCTTGCAAACGGTAATACGAGCACCCACGTGCGCTCGCTTGCCGACGAGGTAGAGTACAAGCTCGGCCTTGCGGGAGTTCAGCCCATAAGAGCAGAGGGCAAGGGCGGCAACTGGAGAGTTCTTGACTACGCAAGCGTCATCGTCCACGTGTTCGACAGAGAGGCGCGCGAGTTTTATAACCTCGACAAGCTTTACACCGATTTTGAATAATTATTCATAAATTTGATGGCGTTTGACACAAAAAACCGCAGGATCGGAGTTCCCAATCCTGCGGTTTTTTACTTCAATAAATATCGGTATATAGCTTCGTCGTGAATATTATTTGGAAATTCTTTCGCTGTAAAATATATGATCGTGATCAATTCCACAACCGGATGAAATTGTGTAATCCTCATACGTTTCCACGTTCGGTGGATCTATGTCCTTAATAACCTCTACTCCCAAGCATAAATATCCCTCGGAATCCGCAAATAAATAATATCCCGAATTAGATTGTTCTTCGATGTGAGGGGCAATTTTTTCTTCGGCTTTTGCTATTAATTCGTCGCTGACAGATGAAAGAAATCTTTCGTATTCCTTGCGAACTTCGACAATCGTGCCCGAAGCAGGAAGAGTTATAGCATATCCCGTACCGTTACTTTTTACAAGTCCCCCCTCGAAGCCTTCGATCGCCTTTATATCGTTCTTTGTAAGCTTATATTCCTTTTTGGGATAAGTGTAGTCGTAGATCATCAGAGTGCCGAGAGACCTTTCGTCATAATCCAGCTCGCCGACGTAGTATACGTCAACGTATATGGCAAGAACGCTCTTGTCCACCTCTATGCCATCAAAGACGTATTTGTGATAGTTGTAAAGCGTTTTTTGATAGGAAAGCGCCTCACCCGAGGGCGATATTCTGACGCGCTCGACCGCCTCGGGAGTCTTTCCGTCGTTGTCCTTTTCATTTTCGGGGGTCAGATCGTACATAATGACCAGACTTACGTCAAAAATGTTTTCTTCTCTTGAGGGCACCTCGGAAAGCTTAAAATCCTCGGCTACGTGTTCAAGCGTGCTTTTGTTATATCGCAGAATGAACTGGATCTGATCGGCTTCGTCGATAAACAGCGTACCGCCGTTTGCAAAATAGCCATAGTTGTGGTCCTCCTGCGTGTATTCGTTCTGCTTTTGGGTATAGAGGGTCAGCTTGCCGTTGTTCTTTTCGTACGCCTCGCAGAGCTTGTAGTTCGGTATTATGGTTTTAACTTGCTTGGGCGTAATGCTTCGGTCTATTATGCGCCAAGCGATAATTCCTATCACCAGCGCTATGATCAGTCCGCATAACGCTTTGAATATGAAACCTGCTATTCGCCATCCGTATCTTCCTTTTGCCATAGTTTATATCCTTTCTACAGAGGTTGTGCCATATTTTTCAGCCTATCGAGCGCATTTTGCAGGATTATCTGCGCGGAAAGTGTGTCGATGACCTGCTTGCGCTTCGCGCCTCGGGTGTCGGTCTCGTTGAGATATCTTGCCGCCACCATCGTCGTCATGCGCTCGTCGAGCATAACTATCGGCAGTTTTGCGGTGCTTTCGTCCTCTGCAAGCATCTCGCCGAGTATTCTCGCGAACTTTTCAGCGTGCTCGGCGCGCGGTCCGTGTGAGCCGTCCATATTGATCGGGAGCCCGACCACTATACCGCCCGTGATGCCCTCCTGCTTGATAAGTCCGCAGATGTGAGCCGCGGTCCTTTGCATTCCGCCCACGCTTATCTGACCGATACCCGAGGCGATTATTCGGTTTTTATCGCATACCGCAAGTCCGGTTCTTTTGTCGCCAAAGTCGATGCCAAGCAGCTTGCCTTGTGTGTTAAGAAGTCTTTGCATTATAAGTTTCCTTTTTATAATTCTACTGATGTCAGCTTGATAAGAAGCTTCAGATTGTCGGGCTGCACCTTTGCCTCGTGCGCCGCCTTGTTTCTGTGTATCTCGCCACAGCCCGTGCATTTGTGCAGTATTATATAGCCCTTGCGCGGGTCGGTGACTACCTTGACCGGCTCCATCGGAGCTCTGCACTCGCAGGCGCGGTCTCCGGGATTGATGTCAACGTGGAGCGACCACAGACAGAAGGGGCAGTGGTTGCGCGAGGTGTAGCCAAGCGGCTCAACCTCTTTGCCGCAGTGCGCGCAAATAAATCCATTGTCGTTTTTTGTAAATCTTTTTTGTTCCATATTTTCCTTTTTATAAAAGACTGTCAAAATTCAATCTCGAACATTCTCGCCTGAATATCCTCGGTGAATTTTATCGAGAGCTTGTCTGCATAAAGCGAATATTTCAGTGAATATTCATTTTTCGTGTTGCCGGCGGGATATGCTATCCTTGCCGACTTGGGAACGATATCTGTAAGGGGAATTTCAACGTCGCGCTCTCCACCGAGGTTCCAGACGGCGAGATAGAGCTTTTTACCGCAGAGAAGACCCGATGCGACGAGCTTTTTTCCGAATTTTGTGAAGCCGACGGGAAGATAGGGCAGAGCATTTTTCTTGTCCGCGACCATCGAGTTGTAGTAGTCCACACCTTCGCGGACAAGCGCGAGCTTGTGATCGTCGAAAAGCTCGAGGTGACTTGCGAGGTGCATTCGTCCAAGGAAGCTGTTGATCATATTCATAATGACCTGCTCGTCCGAGACGTTGGCAGCCACCCACTCCTTCGTCGCGACAAATCCGTCGACCCACGAATCGATCGGGTAGCTCCAGACCGCCGCCTGCTCGGGTGTGACCGCGGAGAGAATATTGCCCGCGATATAGGGGTACTTTTGGTAATTTGTCTGGTCGGAGGTCGATATGATAGAGAAGTGCGAGAGCGTGCCGTAGTCCATTCTCATACCTCCCGACGAGCAGGTCTCGAAAAGGACGCTCGGGAATCTTGCTCTTATGCAGTCGATCCAGGCAAGATATGCGCGTGACGCGCTTTCAAGTCCTTCGCCAAAGGTAAGAGAATCGATCTGTGTACCGATGCCGCAGTCCTGATTGTAATCAAGCTTTATATACTCTGCGCCAAGCTCCTCTACCATATAGCGAATAGTTTCGCTCATATAGTCGACAACCTTTGGATTGCGGTAGTCGAGAAAGAGGCGGTTGTTTACGCAGACTGGCTTGCCGTAGCGGCAAATGAAGCAGTCGTTACCGTAGTATTCTATCATTTCGGTACATTTCCAGCCGACGACCTCGGGCTCTATCCAAAGACCCGGCTTCATACCGAGAGATCGGATATAGTCCATAGTTTTGCGGACGCCGCTTGGGAAGCGGTCGCTGCTTTCTCTCCATTTGCCGACGTAATGATAGAGAATATGTGCGTCTATATTGTCGTGCCAGCCGCAATCTATAACGTAGTATTCCACGCCCGTGCTTGCGACGACGGGAGCATATTCCTTCGTAGTGGCTTCGGTGGGATTATCCCAGGAAAGATGCATATATTCGTTGAATATTGAGGGGAGATTTTCGTCTGCGGTGCATCTGCCCGCGATGTGACGGCGATGCTTGGTCATCTCGCCGAGGAGCTCGTTGAGATTTTTGCCGAGGGCAATGGATACTGATACGGTAGAGTAGGACTCTCCGCTCTCGAGTTTTTTACTCCAATTACCGTGAGTTGAATTTGCGCCGCCGAGGTAGAGATAATATTTCTGATTTTGTGGATAGTCGCCTATCTCGTAGTACCAGGAGTTGTTGGACTCTATCTGGAACATCAGCATCTGCCCCTTTGTTTTGTCCTCAATGATACCCTGAGGAAGCTCCTCCTTGGTCGACCAGCTTCCTACGTTGGCGAATGCGATGCGCTTCTGACTCTGCACGTTGGCGCGATAGAGACCGAGGTGAGAGAAGGAGAAGGTCTCGGGCTGACATTCACCGTGGTGGCTCTGAATAAAGCGCGTGAAGTAGACGTCCTCGGTCACCTCATACGAGCCGATGCCCGAGAAAACTAAGGACGAAACACCCTCAAGCACGATGGGTTCATTGGCGATATTAGTTACCCTTGTGCTTATCTGAACTGCTTTGCAATCGCCGTAGGAGATAAAAGCGGTTTCAACCTCTGCAAGAGCCGAGCGCT
>SVRA01000030.1 GCA_015065075.1 Oscillospiraceae bacterium | reverse complement strand
TATAATAAGATGATCGAGGTCAGAGCCGACGGAAAGGTATTTTCCTTCCACGACGGCCCTCCCTTCTCAAACGGAAACATCCATATGGGCCACGCCCTCAATAAGACCATCAAGGACTTTATCAACAAGTATAAAGCGATGACGGGACACAAGATCTCCTACGTGCCCGGCTGGGATAACCACGGTATGCCTATCGAGTCGGCGATTCTCAAGAAGAATAAGATCGACCGCAAGAAGATGTCCATTCCCGAGTTCCGTTCTGCTTGCGAAAAATTTGCGCAGGGCTTTATCGAGACCCAGATGGAGCAGTTCAAGAGACTTGGACTTGTAGGTGACTGGGAGCATCCCTACACGACTATGTCCCCCGAGTTCGAGGCGGCAGAGGTCAAGGTGTTTGGAGAGATGTTCAAGAAGGGCTACATCTATAAGGGACTTAAGCCTGTTTACTGGTGTCCCAAGGATGAGACCGCGCTCGCAGAGGCGGAGATCGAGTATCAGACCGATAAGTGTACCTCTATTTACGTAAAGTTCAAGGTCAGCGACGACAAGGGCAAGCTCGCCTCCGTCTGTGACCTCAATAATACCTATTTCGTTATCTGGACAACTACCACTTGGACTCTGCCCGGCAACCTTGCTATCGCGCTCAATCCCGTAGAGGAGTATGCGCTTGTAAAGGCAGAGAACGGCGAGACCTATGTTCTTGCAAAGGCGCTCACCGAAAAGACTATGAAGGCGGCTGGAGTTGAGAATTACGAGGTCCTTGCTACAATGGCGGGCTCGGAGTTCGAGTATATGACTGCACAGCATCCCTTCCTTGACAGAAAGAGCGTAGTAGTTAACGCCGATTACGTAACTATGGATAGCGGTACGGGCTGCGTACACACCGCGCCCGGCTTCGGCGCAGACGACTATCAGACCTGCCGCCGTTATAATATTGATATCATCGTTCCCGTAGACGACCGAGGCTATCAGACCGAGGACGCAGGCAAGTTCGCGGGTATGTATTACGCAGTATCCAACGAGGCAATACTCGAGGATATGAAGGAGACAGGTGCGCTTCTCGCAAGCGAGGAGATCGAACACGAGTATCCTCACTGCTGGAGATGTAAGTCTCCCATCATCTTCCGCGCAACTCCTCAGTGGTTCTGCTCGGTCGAATCCTTCAAGGACGCGGCGGTTGAGGCTTGTAAGCCTGTCAAGTGGCTTCCCGCTTGGGGTGAGGAAAGAATGATCCAGATGATCAGAGAGAGAGCCGACTGGTGTATCTCCCGTCAGCGTCATTGGGGTCTGCCTATTCCCGTATTCTATTGCGACGATTGCAAGAAGCCCATCTGCAACGACGAGACCATAGAGGCAGTTTCGAAGCTCTTTGGTGAAAAGGGCTCTAACGCTTGGTTTATGATGGAAGCAAACGAGATTCTTCCCGAGGGCTTTGTATGTCCTCATTGCGGCAAGGCGCACGGCTTTAGCAAGGAGACCAACACGCTTGACGGTTGGTTCGACTCGGGCTCGTCCCACTACGCAGTGCTCAAGCAGAGAGAGGATCTCAGCTGGCCCTCCGATATCTATCTTGAGGGCGGCGACCAGTACAGAGGATGGTTCCAGTCCTCGCTTCTCACCGCGGTCGGCGCAACGGGTGAGGCAAAGGCGCCCTTCAGAGCCGTTCTTACTCACGGTTGGGTAGTTGACGGAGAGGGCAAGGCGATGCACAAGTCGCTTGGAAACTCTATCAGCCCCGACGATATCGTTAAGAAGTACGGCGCAGAGCTTGTTCGTCTTTGGGCGGCATCAAGCGATTATCACGCAGACGTTCGTTGCTCCGACAACATTTTCAAGCAGCTCTCCGAGTCTTACAGAAAGATAAGAAACACCGCGCGTATTATGATGGCAAACCTCGGCGATTTCAATCCTGACACCGATCTTGTCGCATACGACGATATGCTTGAGATCGACCGCTGGATCGTTGCCGAGACCAATAAGCTTGTCAAGCAGTGCCTTGAAGCGTACGACGAGTATGAGTTCCATATCGTTTACCACGCTATCAATAAATTCTGCACTATCGAGCTTTCCAAGCTCTATATAGATATCACCAAGGACCGTCTCTACGTTGAAAAGGCGAACAGCGCGGCAAGAAGAAGCGGACAGAGCGCGCTTTATCTCGTGCTCAACGCGATCACAAGACTGCTGGCTCCTGTTATCTCCTTCACCGCAGAAGAGATCTGGAAGCATATGCCTCATGCAGAGAGCGACAAGACCGAGAGCGTGTTCCTCAACGATATGCCCGCATACGACGAAAGCCTTGCAGAGAAGACTGCAGAGCTTTGCGCGAAGTGGGATAAGCTCTTCGAGTACAGAGACGACGTTATGAAGGCACTCGAGCTCGCTCGTGCCGATAAGATGATCGGTAAGTCTCTCGATGCGAAGGTTACCGTTTATACAAATGACGACGAGGCTTACGGCGTGCTCTGCGCGTTTGCCGATAAGCTCGCCGAGATCTATATCACCTCGGCTGCATACGTGGTCAAGGGAGATGCTCCCGAGGGCGCGTTTGCCGAAACACAGACGGGTATCTCAGTTCTCGTTCAGAACGCGGACGGCTGTAAGTGCGGCAGATGTTGGTCGTACTCCACCGAGGGCGTGACCGACGAAGAAGGCGGCTTCCTCTGCGAACGCTGCAGAAAGTTGTTGATTTAATTGAGATTGCGGGGGAAGGAACTTTTCGAGAAAAGCTTCCTTCCCCCGCACCCCCATATTCAAAAGCTTCCCCCAAAAAAGAGAAAATGTTAAACGTTTCTACAGCTTTCTACGGGAGCAGTCCAACACTGTTGAAAGGAATTTTACAAATGACAGCGATAATTATATCGATTGTTTTGATGATCGTGTCCGTTATAGCGGATCAGGTAACAAAATATTTGGTCGTGTCCAATATGGAGCTGTACGAGTCGATCGATCTCATCCCTGGTGTTTTGAGATTTACCTATATCCAAAACGACGGCGCGGCATTTGGCTCGCTTGATAACGCGCGTTGGATATTTATGATCTTATCCACGGTGGCGATAGTTGCTATCCTTGGGTATCTTTTCTGGAAAAGACCGCAGGATAAGCTTTTACTTTCCTCGCTGATCCTTATAACAAGCGGCGGCATCGGAAATATGATCGACCGTATAAGGCTCGGCTACGTCATAGATTTTATCGATTTCTGCGCCTTCCCGAAGATATGGATGTGGGTATTCAACGTTGCCGATTGTTGCGTTTGCATTGGCGCGGGACTTTTGGCACTTTGGATGATTCTCGACACGGTCAAGGAAGTAAAAAAAGAAAAAGCTCAGAAGCTTGCAGCTAAAGCAGAAAGTGCCGACCAAAACGGAGAAGACAATGAGCTTTGATGAAATAAAGAGCCTCGAGCAGATCGAGGATATAAGCACGGAGGAAATACTCAGCCTTTCCGCGCCCGATGAATTTGTCGGAGAGCGCCTCGACCGATTTTTGACCCAAAGCACCGACCAGACGAGATCTTTTATAACCAAGCTGATCGAAAACGGAATGGTGTTGGTAAACGGCAAGGTGGTGAGCAAAAACTATAAGCTCCGCAAGCTTGACGAGATAGAAGTCAGATTTCCCGAGCCCGAGGCAGACGAGGCGATCCCTGAGAATATCCCCCTCGATATAATCTACGAGGATAACGATATAATTGTGATAAACAAGCCTTCGGGAATGATAGTACACCCCGCCACGGGAATATATACGGGCACGCTTGTCAACGCACTGCTTTACCACTGTAAGGACTCGCTTTCGGGCATCGGCGGCGTAGTCCGCCCTGGCATAGTCCATAGGATAGACAAGGATACCTCAGGACTTTTGGTCGTCGCGAAGAATGACGAAGCGCATCTTTCGCTTTCCGAGCAGCTAAAGACCCACGAGGTCAGCCGCGTGTATCACGCCATCGCGATCGGCAACATAAAGGACGACAACGGCACGATCAACAAACCCATCGGACGTCACCCGACCGACCGCAAGAAGATGGCGGTGATAACCGACCCCGAGAGAAGATCAAGAGAGGCGATAACGCATTATGAGGTCGTCGAGCGCTATCAGATCCCCACGGGAAGATTTACCTATGTAAAATGTAAGCTCGAAACGGGCAGAACGCACCAGATAAGAGTGCATTTGTCGTCGATAGGACATTCTCTCGTAGGGGATACGGTCTACGGCGGCGGAAACACCAAATTCGAGGCAGAGACCAAAGCGCTTATCAGCGGTCAGTGCCTGCACGCAAGGGAATTGGAGCTGACTCATCCCCGTACCAAAGAAAAGATGCACTTCGAGTCACCCCTACCCGAGAATTTCGAGAAAATACTCGAAAAGCTCCGCAAACAAAATATATAAAGGAAGTATTTATTATGCACGACGAGTTAACAGCCGTTGATATAAAGAAGATGCAGGAGGAAGTCGACTACCGTATGTGTGTCCTCCGTCCTCAACTGCTCGCAGAGGTGCAGAGAACGAGAGAGTTCGGAGACCTCAGCGAAAACGCCGAATATAAAGAGGCAAAAAGAGAGAAGAATGCAAACGAGAGCCGCATCCGCTACCTCAAGAAAATGATCGAGACCGCAAAGGTCATCAAGGTCGAGCAAAAGAGCGACACGGTCTGCCTTTTCGACACAGTTACTTATTACGTCGAGGAGGACGACGAGGAGGAGCAGAGACAAATAGTCACCACTCTGCGTCAGGACGTTTTGCGCGGATATCTCAGCAAGGAGTCGCCGCTTGGCAAGGCTTTGCTTGGCAAAAAGGTCGGAGACCGAGTCTGTGTCAAGGTCAACGACAATTACAGCTATTACGTCGTTGTCCGTCAGATCTCCAAGGGAGTTGACGACGAAAACATCCCGATCAGCTCGTATTAATAACAAAAAAGGCAGAGATATATCATCTCTGCCTTTTTATTTATAAGTTTATAGGATAACGCTGGGTTTATCGGTAGTTTCCAACGCATTTTCTTGAAATTGTTTATATCACCGAGTATTATTCTATGCCCTTAACGTCGTATCCCTGATCCTCGACCGTCTTTTTCAGTATGCTGTCGTCAATGTTTGCACTCAAGGTAACGATCGCAGTGCCGTTTTCGTGGCTTACCTCGGCAGAAGCGACTCCTTCAAGCGCCTCAAGACATCTCTTGACTCTGCCCGAGCAGTGAGGACACATCATTCCTTCGATCTTCATTGTTTTAATCATTTTTTCTTCTCCTTTATTCTCCACCGCGCTTGTTGCGACGGTGTTTTTGTTTGTTTTTTTCTTCTTTTTGTAAGGCTTGTTAACGTTGACAAGATTGAGTCGCAGAGCGTTCGTTACAACACAGAAGCTTGAGAGCGACATAGCCGCCGCCCCAAACATCGGATTTAGCTGCCAGCCCAAAAGGGGAATGAAAAGCCCCGCCGCCAAAGGAATTCCAATGGCGTTGTAGAAAAACGCCCAAAACAGATTTTCGTGAATGTTGCGAAGCGTTGCGCGGCTTAGCTTGATTGCGCGAGGCAGATCCGAAAGCTTGCTCTTCATCAGAACAACGTCCGCCGCATCTATTGCTACGTCAGTGCCGGCGCCGATCGCGATTCCGACGTCGGCAGTTGCAAGCGCGGGAGCGTCGTTGACTCCGTCGCCCACCATTATCACCCGACCTTGTGCTTTGTAGCTCTCGATCGCCGCCGCCTTGCCGTCGGGCAAAACTCCCGCAATGACCTCGTCAACCTCAGCCTCGCGCCCGATAGAGAGCGCGGTCTTTTCGTTGTCGCCTGTAAGCATAACGACCTGCAACCCCATATTTTTCATTTCAATTATCGCGCCTCGGCTATCTTCCTTGATCTCGTCCGCGATCGCAATTACACCGGCAAACTTTTCGTCGATCGAGAAAAACGTCGGCGTTTTGCCACTATCCGAGAGCTTTTCTGCAGCCAATATCGTTTCTCCGGAGATCTCACAGCAAGAGCCTACAAACGTGAGATTGCCTCCAACGACTCTCTTTCCGTCAACGATTCCCTCAACGCCCTTTCCTGCGGTCATTTTGAAGTCACTTGTTTCATAAAGTTCAGATCCCAACTCCTCTGCTTTTTTGACCATCGCCAACGCCAAGGGATGCTCACTTTGCTTTTCAAGAGACGCGGCAAAGCGTAAAAGCTCGTTTTCGTCAAGCTCACCGCAGGGAAGAATATCGGTCACGGACATCTCTCCCTTGGTTATCGTGCCGGTCTTGTCAAGAATAACGACCTTAGCTTTTCCCGTTGCCTCAAGAGATTCCGCAGTCTTAAAGAGAATGCCTTTTTTTGCGCCGACTCCGCTACCTACCATAATTGCAACGGGAGTTGCAAGTCCAAGTGCACACGGACAACTGATGACTAACACCGAAATCGCGCGTGCAAGGGCAAATCCGACAGTTCCTTTTGCTATAAGCCAACCAATGCCCGTAACAAGCGCGATCAGTATGACCGCAGGCACGAAAATACCCGAGACCTTATCAGCAGCCTTTGCGATCGGCGCTTTCGTTGCCGATGCGTCACTGACTATCTTGATTATCTGCGAAAGCGTCGTGTCTTCACCCACTCGCACCGCCTCACACTTTACGAATCCCGAGCGATTGATCGTTCCCGCCGAGACCTTATCGCCCACAGACTTGTCCACGGGAAGACTCTCACCGGTGAGCATCGACTCGTCAAAGGCGCCGTTGCCGTCGAGAATTGTGCCGTCGACAGCCACCTTTTCTCCCGACCGCACGATGAAAATGTCGCCCTTAACGATCTTGTCCGTAGGAATGCTGATCTCCTCGCCGTTTCTTATCACGGTCGCCGTGTCGGGAGAAAGCTCCATAAGAGAACGCAGAGCGTTCGTCGTTCGTCCTTTTGAGATTGCCTCAAGCAGCTTGCCCACGGTGATCAAAGTCAGGATCATAGCCGCCGATTCAAAATAAAGCTCGTGCAGATAATGATACGACGCCTCAAATTGTCCGTTTGCCTGCGCGGCACTCATCATAAAAAGTGCGTAAACACTGTAAATAAACGATGCCCCCGAGCCAAGTGCCACTAAAGTGTCCATGTTTGGCGCGCGATGGATAAGCCCCTTAAATCCGCTGATGAAAAACTTTTGATTGATCACCATAATTATAACGCATAAAAGAAGCTGAAGCAGAGTTGACGCCACGGGATTTTGCGAAAAGAAGGCAGGCAGAGGCCACCCCCACATAACGTGTCCCATGGAAATATACATCAATATTATCAAGAATCCCGCCGACGCAATAAGACGGTTTCGGAGAGCTGCGATCTCCTTGCCGTTGCCAAGATCCACGTCGGATCTTTTCGTTTCTTTAGCATTGCTGCCCTCGACCTCCGCGCCGTAGCCCGCATCGACTACCGCCTTGATTATCTGCTCGTCGCTCGCACTGCCCTCGACGCCCATTGAGTTTGTCAGCAAGCTGACCGAACACGAGCTGACTCCCTCGACCGCCGAAACGGCCTTTTCTACACGGGCAGAGCAGGCCGCACAGCTCATACCCGTAACCTTGTATTTTTTCATAATTACTACCTGCCGAATTTTATTTAAGAAGCTTGGCTAATAATTCTATAAGCTCGTCGACTTTCTCGCCACTGCCATTTGCAATATCGTCAGAAACGCAGGTGCGGATATGATTAGCCAGTAACTCCTTGTTAAAGCTGCCAAGCGCCGCAGAAACGGCAGAAGCTTGTATAAGAATATCGGCGCAATAGGCATCCTTTTCCACCATGCCGCGAATTCCACGAATCTGCCCTTCGATGCGACTGAGACGGTTAATAAGCGCCTTCTTTTCCTCTTCGGATCGCATTTTGGTTTTCACGCAACAGTTTTTCATATAATCCTTGCCTCCAACGGTCAGTTTTATAATTTCTGATTAGATTATATACCCCGAGGGGGTATTTGTCAAGAGCGAAATTAATAAAAAAGAAAATATTTTTCAAAAAAGGCTTGACAACGGGCTGTTTTTGTGATATTATATTTGAGTCGCTGATAAAACTGAAAAATTATAAGCCGAACAAATACGGAGAAGTCGCGTAGCTGGTCGAGCGCGCACGATTGGAAATCGTGTAACCGTCAAAAGCGGTTCGAGAGTTCGAATCTCTCCTTCTCCGCCAAAAAGTAAAGAGGGTAGCATCGCTACCCTCTTTACTTTTTGACTCCGAAGGGAGCTTCGAACCTCACCGCGTAGCGGTGAGAGAGGGAGATTTTGAACGCGCTGCCTGCGGCAGATAAAGCGTTCAAAATCGAGTCGCAGCAACTTGGATTTTGCCGACCGAGCTCCATAGGACGAGGGAAAGCAAAATCCTTAGTTGCAAGGGTGCAAGCAAGCAAAGCTTGACGCGAAAATCTCTTCCTCCCACAAAAAACAAAGGGTAGCACCGCTACCCTTTGTTTTTTATTTGACCGTTTTATATCTTCGCAAAGAAATCTGCGATGACATCCCAAACGGGAGTCAACTTTACGAGAACGGGAACGATTATAAGCGAGATAACCGACATCAGCTTGATAAGAATATCCATAGCAGGACCGGCGGTATCCTTAAGAGGATCGCCGACCGTGTCACCGGTTATAGCCGCCTTGTGAGTGTCGCTGCCCTTTCCGCCGAAGTTTCCGGCTTCAATAAACTTCTTCGCGTTGTCCCATGCGCCGCCGGCGTTTGCCATAAATACGGCAAGCATGATTGCCGAAACGAGACCGCCGATAAGAAGTCCGCCAAGACCTGCCGCGCCAAGAATAAGACCTGCAACGACAGGAGCGAGAATTGCAAGAAGACCGGGAGCGATCATCTCACGCAGAGAAGCCTTTGTGGAAATATCGATACAACGGTTGTAGTCAGGAGCCTTTTTGCCCTCGAGGATCTCGGGATTTTTTTCAAACTGGCTTCTGACCTCCTCAACCATCTTGTTCGCCGCCTTGCCGACCGATGCGATGGTCATAGCAGAGAAGAGATAGGGGAGCATTGCGCCAACAAGCATACCGACCAGTACCTTGGGGTCGTTGAGCCGAATGCTGAACGTAGGGATATAAGTTGATACCGCCTTGATAAAGGAAACGATAAAGGCAAGAGAGGTCAGAGTAGCAGATCCGATGCAGAAGCCCTTTCCGATAGCCGCGGTGGTGTTTCCGACCGCATCGAGCTTGTCTGTAATGCCGCGCACGTCCTCGGGAAGTCCCGACATTTCCGCGATGCCGCCCGCGTTGTCCGCGATAGGACCGTATCCGTCAACCGAAACGGTGATGCCGACGGTGCAAAGCATACCGACAGCCGCGAGAGCGATACCGTACTCGCCGCCAAAGAAGTAAGAGAGCGCGATAGCAGCTCCGAGGCAGGCAATAGTGAGCCAGGTAGACTTCATGCCGACGCCGAGACCTGCGATAATATTCGTGCCGTGACCGGTCTGTGATTCCTTCGCGATCTGCTTGACCGACTTGAATTCATCCGACGTGTAAAGCTCAGCAACGAATCCAACGCCAATGCCCGCCAAAAGTCCGGTAATAACGCTGAACATATACTTGTATTCGCCAAGATAGAAGATCGCAAGCAGGACTGCCGCAACAACGACAAGTCCGGTCGCAATGTATGTAGCAATGTTGAGCGCCTTGTGAGGATCAGCCCATTTTCTTGCTCTGACGATAAGAACCGAGACCACGGAGGCAAGAATACCCACGCCGCAGATAAGCAGGGGAAACAAAAGGAACTTGAAGCTGTTTGCCTGGGTTTTAAAGGAAAATAGCGCCATGGTCAGACAGGAAATGATAGATCCGACGTAGGACTCGGTAAGGTCAGAGCCCATTCCCGCGATATCGCCAACGTTGTCACCAACGTTGTCTGCGATCGTAGCAGGGTTTCTGGGGTCATCCTCGGGAATACCTGCCTCAAGCTTGCCGACGAGATCCGCGCCAACGTCAGCCGCCTTGGTGTATATACCGCCTCCGACACGCGCGAAAAGTGCGATAAGCGAGCAGCCAAGGCTATATCCGGTCAGGATCTGTACGGGAGCAGTGTAGCTGTTGGTGATAAGGTAGACTACAAGGAAAATTCCCACAAGACCCAAAAGACCGAAGCCTGCAACCGAAAGACCGAGAACAGCGCCGCCGCCGAATGCGGTCTTGAGCGCGCCTGACATGCCCTCCTCGTATGCCTTCATAGCGGTTCTTGCATTTGCCTTTGTAGCGATAGCCATTCCGATCCAGCCCGCAAGAGCAGAGAAGAGAGCGCCTATGACGAAGCAGATAGCAGCCTGCCAGCCGATACCCTCAGCACCCTTGAGCGCAGGGATGAAGCCGAGCACCGCCAGAAGCGAGCCGACGCCGAAAACAAACGGAATTATGAGCTTGTATTCACGGGTAAGGAAGGTCATAGCTCCCTCGTGAATGTAGTTTTGAATCTCCTCAACCTTCTTGTTGGCTATTTTGAGGCGGGAAACCCTGCGAAACAGTACGAATACGTAGCAAAGGGTAATCACTGCCGCAAATCCGACGAGAAGAAGAGGAAAATACACGTCAAATTTCATAACTATCTCCTTTCAGATATTATTAACCAAAGTATACCACAAAATGCGTGATTTTGCAAGAGCTTTCTTCACTTTTGTGCTCTTTTTCTTTTCGAGAGAATTTAAAGAAAAAGCCCGCGGCAGTTTTGAACCGCCACGGGCTTTGTGATTCAAATATATTGCAGAGATCATTCGTTTTCAAGCAACGAATGATAGAACTCGGCAACGTCGGTGCGCTTCTGCTCGGTGTATGCGATCGCCTCGCGGGGATGACGGTTGAGCAGACCCGTAAACATGTACTGAATATCATAGCCCCAAACTACGCCGTTTTTACGGAGCTCAGGCATATATTTTTCCATAAATTGAAGCAGGGGATATAGATTGTACTTCGGATTTTTCAAAAATCCGAGCAAAAGCTCGATCTGGCAGTTTCCTGCACCGCGACCCATACCCTGAACCGACGCATCAAGGAACGAGGTTCCGTAGGACAGAGTCTCGATGGTGTTCGCAAACGCGAGATTCTGATTGTTGTGAGCGTGGAAACCGATCAATTTGTTCGTTCCCTCGACTATCTTCATATATTTCTGTGTGTAGTCCGCGGTGTTCTCTGGATAGAGCGAGCCGTAGCTGTCAACGAGATAGATCACGTCAACGCTTGTCTTTACAAGCATCTCGAGCGCCTGCTCGATCTGATCCGAGCTTGACTTCGAGATCGCCATGATGTTGCAGGTGGTCTCGTATCCGAGAGAGTGAAAATGCTCGATCATCTCGATCGCCGCGGGAATCTGATGGATGTAGCACGCCACGCGTACCATGTCGATAACGCTCTCGCTCTTGGGCAAAAAGTCGGTTTTGAAATCGCAGCGGCCAACGTCTGCCATGACCGCGATCTTCATGTCGGTGTTGTTCGTGCCGACGATCGCGCGGATGTCCTCCTCGTTGCAGAACTTCCACTTGCCGTATTCATTCTCGTTAAAGACCTTTTTGCTTGCCTTGTAGCCGAACTCCATATAATCTATACCGGCTCTTACGTTCGTCTTGTAAAGCCTTGAAACGAACTCGTCCGAAAATTCAAAATTATTGCAAAGACCGCCGTCGCGGAGAGTAACGTCAAGAACCTTGATGTCATCTCTGACGGACAATAAATTACCTTTTCTTGCTCCCATTTCTTTTCTCCTTGGATTTGCTGAGGATTAAACGATTACTATGATTTTACCACAATTTTGCTTGCTTGTCAATGCTTTTGAGAACATTTTGCCTTTGTTGATTCTTCTTCGATCTTGTGATTGTTGAGGGTGTTGCGACCATCCGTATTGACTCTCTCCAAAATTGTTGGAGCATTCTTGTCATTCTTTGTGTGGTCGGCACGGCCGTTACCTATATATAACCGCGTCGTTGCTAAGGCTTTGTTTCCCGAATATGTCGAGGAGCGGCTTATGGCATCCTCGCCGCAACAAAATCACTGTTCACTCTTGGCATACTCGTCGCATTCTTCATCGTTTTGACTATTATTTTGTTCGGAAGCAAAACATTCAAAAAATTGACAAAGAAAAAGACGGCGAATAAACGGCAAATTTTTGAAAAACGGCATTCTGTATAAAACCGTAGAAAAAGACAAAAATAATATCAGCCCGCTTTTTTCGGGCAAGGTTTGGATCACCCAATAATATTATTTTGAGGTTTTTGTTATGATAATCGACAGAATTGCTCTTATCTTGACGGTGATCGGCGCTCTTAACTGGGGAAGCATAGGAATTTTCAATTTTGACATTGTCGCGTGGATATGCGGCGGCCCTATGTCTGTTGTCAGTAGGATCATTTATACGTTAGTTGGTCTTGCGGGAATCTGGTGCATTTCGCTTATCTTCCGTGCAAGAGAAAGCTTTGATGCGATAGAAGAGAACTGATCGCCCTGAACTAATAATGAGGATACTTCCGAGCTTGGAAGTATCCTCTCTTTTGTTTTCAAAAAAATGTTTCCGCATTTGTATAAATAGCTCACTCTTGGTAGAAAATATGACTGTAACCACCGATTCCTTGTGGTACAGACATAAAAATAAAGGAGATTTTATCATGTGGGAAAAATTTAAGGAAAGCAATTTTGCAAAGAAATGTAAGGAGCTCTCGCATAAGGGCGGATTTGTAGCAACGGTAGTTTGCCTTGCTCTTGTTGTGGCGATAGTTCTTTCAGTAAGCATCGCGACTAATCGCGCCAAGAAGAAGTATGCTACAGATCCCGAAGAGACGGGAAGCGTTGCAACCGATGGACAGACAGCGGGTAAGGGCGACGTAACCGAAGAAGAGGTCGGAGAGGGTACCGTAGAAGCGCCTGCTCATAAGGACGAGAGCGAAGCTCCCGTTGGCGGAGATGTAGAAACGTTCTCTCTTGCACTGCCCGTAGATAAGGGATACGTTGCAAAGAGCCATGACGCAAGCATTCAGGTGTGGTCTGAGACCTACGGCGCTTATAAGGTGCACCTTGGCGTTGATATTGCTACCGATCTTGATGCAAAGGTGTATGCCGCTGAGGACGGAACGGTGTCTAAGATCTGGAACGACGCTCTTATGGGTAGATGTATTTCCATTGATCACGGCGACGGAATCTATACCTTCTATATGAATCTCAGCGCAGAGGAAGTGGAGGGAATAGTAGAGGGTGCAAGCGTTACCTCCGGTACGCAGATCGGATACGTCGGAGAGACCGCGATATCCGAACTCGCTGACGAGCCCCATCTGCACGTTGAGATGACTATGAACGGAATTTCCGTCGATCCTGCCGAATATTTCAGTGATGAGGCACTTGCTACTCTTGCTGAAAACGATTCTTACGAAGCAGGCGTGAACGAGGAAGAATAAAATTCATCGCACGAACTGATTATCATTGACAAGAGGGTTGCTTCACGCAGTGAGACAACCCTCTTGTCGTTTGATCTTATCTCAAGCCTCAAGGCTCTTGAGATATTCAATACATATCTTTGCTTCCTCAAGTCCGCTGGGCGTTTGTGTTTCGCTCTCGACGACCATAGTCAAGCCGTTCTTCTTAGCATAATCGACAACCGCTTTAACGGGAGCTTCGCCCATTCCTAAAGGCTTTCCGACTACGTCCTTGATTCCGTCCTTGACGTGAATGACCTTTACGCGATCCTTGAGCTTTTCGAGAACGGTAACGGGATCAAGCCCCGCATTGTATACCCAGAATGTGTCGATCTCAAACTCAACGTCTGTTCTTCTTTCAAGCTCCGAGTGTATCGTAGAGCCCCAAGGCATAACAACGAATTCGTGAGAATGATTGTGATAGCCCAGTCTGATGCCCTCGGCTTCGAGTATCGGCTTGGCAAAGGTCAACACCTTGCAAAAAGCGTCGATCTTGTCGAGAGAAGAAAGATCAAGTCCGGGAACGATAAAGTTAGGATTGTTTATCGTCTTGTGATAGCGGATAGTGTCCATAATGTTGGTGGGCGTGATCTCCTCCCAGCCCGAGTGTGTTCCCGAGCAAACAAGACCGTATTCGTCAAGCATAGCCTTGATATCTGCGGCAGAGTGACCGAAAAAACCGGCAAACTCGACGTATTTATATCCGAGCTCTGCGATTTTTTTGAGTGTGTCGGGAACGCTTTCTGCCATAGAATCACGAACGCTGAAAAGCTGAATGCCGTAGTTATGTTGCATACAAGATCTCCTTTTTACTGATTATTATTCGATGACTTCAATTTTTTCGATGACAACGGGATCGCAGGGAACGTCGTCGTACCAGCCGCGGCTGAAGGTCCTAACGCTTGCGATCTTGTCGACCACCTCAATACCCTCGGTGACCTTACCAAATCCTGCGTACTGCGCGTCAAGATGAGGCGCATCCTTGTGCATGATAAAGAACTGCGAGGACGCAGAGTTGGGGTCGTTTGTTCTCGCCATAGAGAGAACGCCGCGAGTGTGACGAAGATCGTTGGACATAAAGCCGTTGGCGATAAATTCGCCCTTGATGGCAGATGCCTTCTTCTGATTGAAGCTTTCGTCAAAGCCGCCGCCCTGGATCATAAATCCGCTGATTACGCGGTGGAAAATAAGTCCCTCAAAAAAGCCCTTCTTAACGAGAGAGAGAAAGTTCTCAACCGTCACGGGAGCCTTTTCGGGATAGAGCTCGGCGGTTATCTCGCCGTAATTCTTAATAGTAAATTTGATCTTGGGATTGTTCATTTTAGTTTCCTTTCGCGTTTATGTAAGTTTATTTGCTTTCGTCCTCATCCTGCGCGTACGCCGCCGAGAAAAGCTCGCCTATGCGCTCGCTCTTTCCCTGAAGATGAAGGTAACCGAACAATACCTCCATTCCCGTAGCGGAGCGGTATTCAGACATAGTCGCGCTCTTGGGCACGTTGCCACCCGACATATTTCTGCCGCGCTTGTATACGGAAGTTTCGTCGTCGGAGAGCAGGGGGATTATTTTGTGCATGGCAGCCGCCTGCGCGGAAGCCTTGACAAATGAAAGGGAGGCGCGATTGAGGTCTCCCGAGCCCGATATTCCGCGCTCGACCAGCAGCTCGCGCACCTTGAGCTCTATGACCGAGTCCCCGAGATATGCCAGAGCCTCGGTTGATATTTCCTTTAAATTCTTGCTCAAATCGACACCTCACTTCAGATACAGTCTTGTCCGATAGATAGATTTTATCACAATTCGGCCGATTTATCAAGGGCTTTGAGCAAATATACCCTCAAAAAGGCGAAAAAGTTTTGAAAATCAAGAAAAATTTGAAATTCCACTTGATTTTTTCGGCAAAAACTTATATAATAGTATCTATGGAAGAATTTATTTGATAAAATCAAAGAAAAAGGAATTTAGACTATGAAAAGAACTCTTATCAGAGAAGTTTACGCCGACAAGGAAGCATTCGGCGGCAAAGAGATCACTGTAGGCGGTTGGGTCAGAAACCTCCGCGACAGTAAAGCATTCGGATTTATAGATCTTAACGACGGCTCGTATTTCAAGAGCATCCAGGTCGTTTTTGAAAGAGATATAGTAAATAATTACGATGAGATCGCATCCCAGAACGTCGGCGCGGCACTCGTCGTCACGGGAATACTCACACTCACCCCCGAGGCAAAGCAGCCCTTCGAGCTCAAGGCTACCAAGGTAGAGATCGAGGGAACCAGCACCCCCGATTATCCCCTCCAGCCCAAGCGCCACTCGGTAGAATTTTTGCGTGAGCAGGCGTATCTTCGCCCGAGAACAAATCTGTTCTCCGCGGTGTTCAGAGTAAGAAGCGAGGTCGCTTACGCGATCCACTCCTTCTTCAATCAGAGGGGCTTTGTATACGTCCATACGCCTATCATCACCTGCTCGGACGCAGAGGGCGCGGGCGAGATGTTCAGAGTTACCACTCTCGATATGGATAACCTTCCCAAGACCGAGGACGGCGCAGTAGATTTCTCGCAGGATTTCTTCGGCAAGAGCGCAAACCTCACCGTTTCGGGTCAGCTTGAGGGCGAGACCTACGCTATGGCGTTCGGAAACATCTACACCTTTGGTCCTACCTTCAGAGCGGAGAACTCCAACACCGCGCGCCACGCGGCAGAATTTTGGATGATCGAGCCCGAGATCGCGTTTGCAGATCTTAACGACGATATGGAGCTCGCGTGGGATATGATCAAATATATCATAAATCACGTTATGGACAACTGTCAGGCAGAGCTTCAGTTCTTCAATAGCTTCGTAGACAAGGGACTCCTCGCGCGCCTGACCGCGCTCCGCGATGCAGATTATGCAAAGGTGACATACACCGAGGCGATCGAGATCCTTGAAAAATCCAAGGCAGACTTCAAGTTCCCTGTATATTGGGGAGTTGACCTCCAGACCGAGCACGAAAGATACCTCACCGAGCAGGTATATAAGAAGCCCATTTTCCTGACCGACTATCCCAAGGAGATCAAAGCATTCTATATGAGACTCAACGACGACGGCAAGACCGTAGCGGCAATGGATCTGCTTGTTCCCGGCGTCGGCGAGATCATCGGCGGCTCGCAGAGAGAGGAGAGACTTGACGTTCTCCTTTCCCGCATGGCAGAATGCGGACTTGACGAAAAGGACTACTGGTGGTACGTAAATCTCCGCAAGTACGGCGGCACCAAGCATGCAGGCTTCGGTCTCGGCTTTGAGCGTATCATAATGTATCTCACGGGCGTATCCAACATCCGCGACGTTCTTCCTTATCCGAGAACGGTCGGCAACGCAGAATATTAACAAAAGATATCGGGGAGGAGCCCTGTCGGCTTCTCCCCATTGCTTTATAACCGAAAGGACAACAAAATGATTTACGAACCTCATGCTCCCAAAAAGGAGATATCATTGAAAATAAAAACGCTCGTCATCGACGAGGCAGACCCCGCCAACCTTGCAAACGATCTTGAAAAGCTTTTGGCACGTGCCATAGAGGGTGGGGAGCTTTCCGAAAATGAGATCGATCGAATGCTCGAATTCGACGAAGCAGACGAGATCGAGCTTTGCACCGAAGCAACGATCGAAACCAACGCAAACGGACAGATAGAGATATCATACCGCGAAAACGAGGACGATCCCCAAATGTCAACGGTCTCGAAGATTATATTCCACCCCGATCATAAGGAGCTTTTGGCGATGTCAAAGCAGGGCGCGATAAGTACGGTATTGTCGTTCGAGGAAGGAAAGATGCACGTTTGCGCGTACGATACGCCGTTTATGCCGTTCAAGGTGTATGTGAATACGAATAAGCTTGATAATAGATTGCTGGAAAACGGCAGGCTCAAGCTTGATTATATTCTCAACCTCAACGACACCGCACCGCAGCACTTTATCATTACAGTCAGCGCAAAAGAGGTGAATGAGGATCCCTTGAAGGACTTTCTTGCATAAAAAGTGCTTATAGGACCGCACCACGCATATAATTATAAATAAAAATGTGAAAAAATTTGCAATTTTTCGACAAAACTCTTGCAAATCACATTCAAGTGTGCTATAATAATCCCATTAAAACAAGAGCGAATTTGCGAAACGGTGAAATTTTATTTTTGAGAAACTGCAAAATTTCACAAATCCGCCCAATTTACATACGAAAGGAACACAAATTATGTCCAATTATGTTCAGAACGTTCTTGCGGACCTTATCGCAAAGAACCCCGGCGAGCCCGAATTTCATCAGGCGGCAACAGAAATACTCGAATCCCTCGAGGTCATCTTCGATAAGCACCCCGAGTATGAGAAGGCAGGACTTCTTGAAAGATTCGTAGAGCCCGAGAGAACCGTTATGTTCCGCGTTCCCTGGGTAGACGATAACGGCAAGGTCCACGTAAACAAGGGCTACCGCGTCCAGTTCAATAGCGCTATCGGTCCTTACAAGGGCGGCTTCCGCTTCCATCCCACAGTAAACCTTTCTATCCTCAAGTTCCTCGGACTTGAGCAGATCCTTAAAAATAGCCTTACAGGCCTCCCCATCGGCGGCGGTAAGGGAGGCTCGGATTTCGATCCCAGCGGTAAGAGCGATGGCGAGATCATGAGATTCTGTCAGAGCTTTATGAGCGAGCTCTACCGTCATATCGGTCCTAACGTAGACGTTCCCGCGGGTGACATCGGCGTTGGTGCAAGAGAGATCGGCTACCTCTTCGGTCAGTATAAGAGACTTCGCGGCGCGTTCGAGAACGGCGTTCTCACGGGCAAGGGACTTTCCTACGGCGGCTCTCTCATTCGTCCCGAGGCAACAGGCTTCGGCGCGGTTTATTTCGCACAGAAGGTGCTTGAGCATTACGGCGACAGCATCGAGGGCAAGACCGTAGTAATCTCAGGCTTCGGAAACGTGGCTTGGGGCGCGGTCAAGAAAGCAACCGAGCTTGGCGCAAAGGTAATCGCTATCTCGGGTCCCGACGGATATATCTACGATGAAAACGGCGTTTCTACCGACGAAAAGATCAACTATATGCTCGAGATGAGAGCTTCGGGCAGAAACAGAGTTCAGGACTATGCCGAGAAGTTTGGTGTGCCCTTCTATGCAAAGGAAAAGCCTTGGGGACTCAAGGCAGATATCATGATGCCTTGCGCAACTCAGAACGAGGTCGGCATGGCAGAGGCAGAGAAGATGGTTGCAAACGGCGTTAAGTACTACATAGAGGTTTCCAATATGCCTACCTCCAACGAAGCGCTCAAGTATATCATCGACAGCGGCGTTACCGTTGCTCCCTCCAAGGCAGTTAACGCAGGCGGTGTTGCAGTATCCGCGCTTGAAATGTCGCAGAACAGCATGAGAATGTCCTGGTCTCGCGAGGAGGTCGACGCAAAGCTTAAGACCATTATGGTAAATATCCACGACAACGCGGCGGCTGCAGCAGAGGAATTCGGCTACGGCTACGATCTCGTCAAGGGCGCAAATATCGCAGGCTTCAAGAAGGTTGCCGAGGCTATGATGGCTCAGGGTATTATCTGATTATACGATTAAAAGAAAAGAGCTCCTTTGATAAGGAGCTCTTTTTTATGGCTTTTATAATCAGATCTCAGGAATCTCGATCTCAACCTCACGGCCAAGCTCTGCAGAACGAGCGATTCCGTCGAGGATCGCCTGGTTGTAAATGATCTGCGAGGTGGGCACGGGTGCGGGAAGACTGTACTTGACAGCGTCAAGGAAGGAGCGTATCTTCTTGTAGAAAAGGTCGCTCTTGGGATTGTTGCTTACGGGAATAAGCGGAACCTCGGTAACAGTCTGAAGACCTGCAACCTCGTGATATATCTTCATCGGGCTGTAGAAGGTGCCGTTCCAGCAGTCTGTAGAGGGAACGCGTAAGCTTCCCTTGGTTCCCATGATGATAGTGTCACCGGGGGTGTCAAGGTTCATCGCCCAAGCGATACGGAAGTCGAGAATGATGTCGCCCTCAAGACGAATGAAGCCTGCAGCGAAATCGTCAACTCCGAACTTCGCAGCATATTCAGCCTTCTTGTCAGCAGGATAACCGCAGTAGTTGGGATCCTTGCCGAAGTATGCCGACTTGTAACCCGAAACGGTCAGGGGCTTAGGATATCCGATGGCGTTCAGAACGAGGTCAAGAGAGTAGCAGCCAATATCGGCAAGCGCGCCGAGACCTGCGGTCTCATCCTCAATAAAGGTCGTTCCGAAGGGTGTGGGAATACCTCTGCGGCGGCCGCCACCGGTCTGAATGTAGTAGATCTTTCCAAGCTCGCCCGATTCAACGATTCTCTTGATCTGCTGCATGTTGTCGTCAAGTCTGGGCTGGAAGCCGATCGAGATGACCTTTCCGCTTTCCTTTTCAGCCTTCATGACCTCGATAGCCTCGTCAAGAGTGACGGTAAAGGGCTTTTCAAGCAATACGTTTACACCCTTCTTGAGCGCGTATATAGCGGGCTCTGCGTGCTGACGATTGTACGTGCAGATAGAAACCGCGTCGAGCTTAAGGGTCTCGTCGTCAAGCATCTCCTTGTGAGAAGCATAGTCGGTCTTGACACCTTCAACGCCGTGAGCTTTGAAGAATGCCTCTGCCTTGCCGGGAATAAGATCCGCACCGGCGACGATTTCGACGTCGGGCATCATCTTGTAGCACTCGATGTGAGCGCCTGCGATCCAACCGCAGCCAACGAAACCGATTCTGAGCTTTCTGTTCGTGTCGATAACAGCATCGCTCGACTTTACGTTGTAATCAAGATTTGCAGCCATTTTTTCAGCCATTGTTTTTTCCTCCAAATATTTATATTACCATTCAAATGATTTCAGATATTCAACACTCTTCTTGATGCTCTCCATGGCTGTAAGACCCATGGCGGGCTGATCCTGCTCGACCACTACCCATTCGGTGCCGGCATCCTTTGCCGCAGCAAGAATTGCGGGCATATCCTGAAGTCCGCTTCCAACCGAACGGAACTCGAAGCTGTCGGGCTTGATCGATGCCTTTTTCTCAATTCCGATCAGCTCGTACATATCGTCGCATTTTTCGCCTGTGAAATCCTTAAGATGAACTACGGGAGCGCGACCACTGTACTTTCTGACGTATGCCGCGGGATTTTCACCGCCAATGTTCACCCAGCAAGTGTCAAGCTCGGTCTGGAGCAGATCTGCGGAAATAGTTTCGTACAGAACGTCAAGAGCATACTTGTCACCGATCTTGACGAATTCAAAATCGTGATTGTGATAAAGCATCTGTATGCCAAATGACTTCGCCACCTCACAAAGCGAACGGATAAAATTCACAACGTAAGGGAAGTTGGGATGATCGGGTCTGTGCTCGGGCATCAGGTAGGGAACGGCGATGTATTTACAGCCTACCTCTGCGTAAGCTGATATAACGTCTACGGGATTGATCAGCATCTCAACGTATGCAACGTGAGCAGAGATCGGAACGAGACCTAATTCCTCGCACCATTTTTTGACCTCAGCGGGAGCGTGACCGCAAAGACCTGCGAATTCAACTCCGTCGTAGCCCATTTCTTTTATCTGCTTGAGCGTGTTGTAAAGGTCGGCAGCCGCATCATCTCTGACTGAATAGACCTGTACTGCTATCGGTAAAGACATCTTGTATCCTCCTGATTTATTAACATTGAAGGAATTTTATCCCCTCTTAATGCTATTATAAGACACTTTTGTATATGATTCAAGACAATTATGGGCAAAAACAAGACAAATGTTGCTATTTCGCTTGTGCAACTGTCATTCTGCACTAAAACGAGGGACTGTATTTGGTGGTATAACACATATTATAATTAAATAAGGTAGAAACTTAAATGTGTCTATGAAGAAAAGATGCAAATTCACTAATAAAGCGTCAAATATCGCCAAAATAAAAGACAAAAGCAACAAAAACAAAAAAATCCAAAAATTTTTCAAAAAACCTATTGACAAAGAGAAAGAGCTGTGATATAATAGACAAGCGCTCGCAAAAAGAGGGCGCAGAATTGAAGCTTGACAATTGAACAACAAAAGATAGAAGTACAAAGCAAAAAAGCAAGTGCGAAATACAGATCTGTCAAAAAACTAAGAGTACACAGCTCTAAAAAGTAAAAGAAGCTAGAATAAATAGCTCAGACAAAAGGATCTAACCACTACGGTGGAAGATATACAAATTGTTTGAGAGTTTGATCCTGGCTCAGGATGAACGCTGGCGGCGTGCATAACACATTCAAGTCGAACGGACGAGGC
>SVRA01000029.1 GCA_015065075.1 Oscillospiraceae bacterium | reverse complement strand
CCTACCCAGGCAAGATATTCACGCGCCGTCAGCTTATGGACGAGATCTGGGATATGGAGAGCGAGAGCGACGAGAGAACGGTCGACGTTCACATCAGCCGTCTGCGCGACAAATACCGCGGCTGCCCCGATTTTGAGATAGTCACCGTGCGCGGACTCGGCTACAAGGCGGTATATCAAAAATGAGTAAGGAAAAGAAAAACAAGCCGAAGGAAAAGAAACGCTATCCCCTGCTTTCCCTTACGGGCAAAAGGATCAAGCGAGTTCACACCATAACATCGCGCTTCGGTCTTATAGTGCTTGTCCTCTTTGCCGCGGCGGGCGGAATCACCGCACTGATCTACTATCTGCTTCAGCTTTTCCCGATCTTTGACAGCTTTTTTGCCAACGGTCCTCTGCTCGTCGGCGCGATGGTGCTTACCTTTATTGCAATAGGTATAATGATAACCGGAGCCACCCTGCGAATCTGGTTTGGGCGTATCAACAGAATCACCGAGGGCTTGCGCGAGATCGCCAAGGGAAATTTCAAGGCAAGAGTTGCCGAGAGTGACAAAAAGCAGGTGCTTACCGAGCTTGGCGACCTTGAAAGGACGTTTAATCAGATGGCGAGCGACCTTGAGGGCATCGAGATGTTCCGAAACGACTTCATCAACAATTTCTCGCACGAATTCAAAACCCCGATCGTATCTATCCGCGGATTTGCGCGTCAGCTTCAAAGCGGAAATCTCACCGAGGAGCAAAAAAAGGAATATCTCGATATTATCGTGTCCGAATCCGAGCGTCTTGCTACTATGTCGCAGAACGTTCTGCTTTTGACCAAGCTTGAAAATCAGACCATCGTCACCGAAAAGAGCGAGTTTTATCTCGACGAGCAGGTGCGAAGCTGCATACTTTTGCTCGAAAAAGCGTGGAGCGACAAGAATATTGAGCTTGACATCGACCTTGACGGAATAAAATACGTCTTTAACGAGGAGATGCTCTCTCACGTCTGGATCAATCTTTTCTCCAACGCGATCAAATTTTCGCGCGAGGGCGGAAGGATCTCGATCACGCTCAAAAAGGCAGGCGACAAGGTGCAATTTTGCATCACCGACAGCGGAGTCGGCATGAGCGAGGATGTCAAATCGCGAATATTTGAGAAATTCTATCAGGGCGACACTGCCCACGCCGTTCAAGGAAACGGCATCGGACTGAATATAGTTCAGAGGATCGTAACGCTTGCAGGCGGTGAGATAGTAGTCGAAAGCGAGCTCGGCAAGGGCTCAAGCTTCACCGTTACCCTGCCCCAGACTCTATAAAATGGGCGAATTTTGTAATATTTGGTTTATTTCTCTATTATTTGTTTATATTTTGTCGATTTAAGGGCAGGCTTTTTCGGTCTGCCCTTTCGTTTTCGGCAATCAAAGATAATTTTGCAAACCGATTGACAATTATATAATTTAATGTTATAATATAATGAATAGCTACGCCGAACGGTCGCGCGCGGTCATGCCGAAAGGTCTCCGCGTGAGGAAAGTCCGGGCTTCACAGGGCAGGATAACTGATAACGTCAGCCACGGGTAACCGTCGGGAAAGTGCAACAGAAATAGACTGCCTAAATCGCTGTGGAGGATACAGAAGTCGTGATTTTTCGTTCGTCGCCGTACTGGGTACGGCAGAGCGAAAAAGCGCGGCTAAATGCTCGCATAAAAATTGAAATTCGAGCAAAGCGAGAATTTCTACCTCTGAAAAAAGAGTCATTTGAAAAAACGTCATTATTAGAACAAGCTTTGTATAATAATTGGCTCGCGAGCATTGTTCTGTGCCTTCCAAAGCGATTTAGGTGATGGTGGAAAGGTGAGGTAAGAGCTCACCCACTCCTATGGTAACATAGGTTTGCTGTAAACCCTATCCGAAGCAACACCCGGGAGGAAGTCGCCCAATCTCCGCAAGGATACTCCCCGGTGGCACGGCGCGAGAGCGTCGGAGCTTTTCGGCGACGAAAAGCAAAGATTGATGACCGTTTAAGACAGAACCCGGCTTACAGACGTAGCTATTCACTTAAAAATCATACCAAAAAGGCAAAGTATATGAAAATTGGATTCGTTTCCCTCGGCTGTCCGAAAAATCAGCTCGACACCGAGGTCATGCTGCACCACCTTGCCTCCGCGGGTCACGAGATCACACCTGAGGAGACCGAGGCGGACATAGTCATTATAAACACCTGCGCGTTCATTGAATCCGCCAAGAAAGAAGCGATCGACAACATTCTCGACATCGCGTACCTCAAAAAGCATCACTCGCTCGGCGGCATCGTCGTGACAGGTTGCATGGCGGAGAGATACGGTCAGGAGATCCTCGACGAGTTTCCCGAGGTCGACGCCGTGCTCGGAGTCGGCAGTATTCACAATATCGTCGAGGCGGTCGACAGTGTTGCCGCAAATATGGGCAAAAAGCGCAAAAAGAACGCGCCCGACTGCCGCTACTACTCCCACGAGGACAAAAACAAGGTCGCGCTCGGCGGCGACAGAATTCTCACCACGCCCGATTACGCGGCGTATCTGAAGATCAGCGAGGGCTGCGACAACCGCTGCACCTACTGCGCGATCCCCGACATTCGCGGAAAATTCCGCTCACGTCCCATGGAGGAGCTGATCGACGAGGCGCGTGAGCTCGACGAGCTCGGTGTCAAGGAGCTGACTATCATCGCGCAGGACACCACGCGCTACGGTATCGATCTTTACGGCAAATACTGTCTCGACGAGCTGCTACGCAAGATCACCGAGGCGACGAGCATTCCGTGGATCCGCGTGCTCTATTGCTATCCCGACAAGATCACCGACGGTCTTATCGAGGAGATGAAGAACAATCCGAGAATTCTCAACTACATAGACCTGCCGCTTCAGCACATCAGCGACAAGGTGCTCAAGAGAATGAACCGCCACGGAAACGGTGCGCTCATTCGCGAGGTTCTGGCAAAAATAAAGAAGGAGATCCCCGACGTCACGATCCGCACGACCTTTATAGTCGGCTTCCCGGGCGAGACCGAGGAGGATTTCGTTGAGCTTGCAGAGTTTATCAAGTCCGAGCGCTTCGATCGCGCAGGTGTGTTCACCTACTCGCGTGAGGAGGGCACGCCCGCCTACGATTTCGAGGATCAGATCGATGAGCAGGTCAAGCAGGACCGTATGGACATTCTCATGCGCTCCCAGCTCCTCATCAACGAGGAGAAAAACGCCGAAAAGATCGGCAAGATCATCGACGTTATCTGCGAGGACTACGATCCCGTCAGCGAGTTCTATTTCGGCAGAAGTGCCGCGGATGCGCCCGAGATCGACGGCAAGGTCTTCTTTAAGTCCGATAGACAGATCGCTCCCGGTGACTTCGTTCGCGTCAAAGTCCGTCGAGTCGAGGAGTATGACCTCTGCGGTTTCGCTTTGCAGGAGTAAGATAGGAAGTTAGCGAGTGCGAGGATTTTTTGGGGTGCCTTTTGAGAAAAGCCTACGTAAACCGCAAGCGGTTTACTATGTGAGTTTGCTTCGCAAACATCAGCGCCCCCCGCGAAAACTTTCTGTATTTTGGGTTCTAACAAAGGTGAGATGACGCTGATTTTTCGGCAAGCCGAAAAAGTCAGCCTACTGAGATGGCAAACGTCCTACCGTGTAGAACCCAAGACATATTGTCTAACTTGCCACCGTAAAACCGTAGGGACCGGCGTCCTCGACGGTCCGATGAAATAGCAACGGTGAAGATAAATTCCGTTAATAAAAAATCAATTCACAAACCTACAATATTTATTCAAATCGTAAACCGGACCGTCGGGGACGCCGGTCCCTACAGTTCCAAACCCTTGCAATACATAAACGAAAGACAGGGATTTTTTCGAGGTGAGCCGATGAAAAAATCCTCCGTTACCCTAAAAGGACCCCAAATATGTGGAAAGTTCTTTGCCAAGCTTTCTTTCAAGAAAGCGGAAAAACCGACACATCCACTAACTTCCCAACAATAAAAGAAAGGCAACCAAGAAAATGAAAATGAATCTTCCGAACAAGTTGTCGGTACTGCGACTGATAATGGTACCGATATTTATGGTAGTAATGCTACTGCCCGTATTTACCGATTTCAAGCCGCTTGTAGACACGATTTTGACGCTTGCGGGTGCGTTTTTATTCATCGCGGCGTCCTTGACCGACATGCTTGACGGCAAGATCGCGAGAAAATACAATCTCGTCACCGACTTTGGCAAGTTTCTTGATCCGCTTGCGGACAAGTTTATGGTCATTGGCGCGATGCTATGCATACTCTTCACGAACGCGGGCAATATCAGAATGTTCACGCTTTATTTCTTTGCGCTTGTGGTAGTCGTATTCCGCGAGCTCGCGGTCACGAGCATCAGACTCGTTGCGGCATCGGGCAAGCAAAAGGTCGTTATCGCGGCGAATATGCTCGGCAAGCTCAAGACGGTCACGCAGATCGTAGCGATCTGCGCGGCAATAATCGAGCCCGTGATCTACTCGGCACTTGGGGTCAACGTCAACGTTCTCGGCTTTGCACCGCTCACACTTATCACAACGGTTGCGATGATCTACCTGACCATCCATTCGGGCATCAACTACATAGTCGGCGCGTGGAAATACCTCGATCCGCAGAAATAATTTATAAAAAAACGCTTACGGGTGATCGTAAGCGTTTTTTTATTCAAATCCAAAGCTTCGCAATAAAGCTATATGTAAACTCGTTCAGCGCCTTGAAATCCATCGCGTTTTTATAGATGTCCTCGAGCAGAAAATGATAGACCTTCGCCTCGGAGAGCGCGTGGAGAGCACCGTCAAGGCAATCACCGTAAAGCCTTGTGGCATAACGCAATTCTCCCCTTATCTCGCGCAACCTTTCGACGTCGACGAAGCGCTTTGCGTTGACGATCTTGCCCTCGTCGCAAGACGTCTTATCCTTGTCCCAGAGCAGAAAGGCGATCTTGCTGTCCTCAAGGAAAAGTCCGTTTACAAGTCGGGAGTCGACGGGATCGTACGCCACACGCACAGTCTCGCCAACCGACGACAAAGGCCCTAAAAGCGCGCCGAGAAAGAGCTTTCCGACACCGTAAAAATCGTCGACTAAGATCACATTGTCGGAATTCATTTGAAAGCTATCAAAGCTAAATCTTCCCGTCATCGCGACCGCATCAAGCAGAGACGGCAGGACGGTCGCAGTCCCCCGAGGCAGATCGAGCGAGCGCACGAGCCGTTCCGCTGCCGCTTGCATCTTCTCGCGATCGACGAACTTGCGAAGGAGCGAGTCGCTCACCGCCCGTAAATTACCGCACGACCGCAAATAATCGTAAGCCCGCTTATAAGCGGCGCTTTTTTTGTTTGAGAGCGAAAAGATCTCGTTTTTTTGAAGCCGTAGCAGTCTTGGATTCCAAAACTGACCGAGGTTGATGATCTCTTCCCTCGCGCCAGGCGCAGTCGGCTCCCAGACGTGCGGCGACGTGCCGTCAATTATTCCGATATTCTCGTCCCCGAGAATCAAAACGCCGTCGAGCGAGCGCGGGTCGGACGAGCAATAGTAATACTCGACCTCAAGTCCGTTTTTCTTCGCGGTCTCGGCGCATTTTTTCATAAAGCTTGACTTTCCCGTGCCGGGACCGCCCTTGATCACGTAGAGTCGGTCGGCGCGCCCGAAGACCTCGGGATAGTAGTTTTTAAATCCCTCCGACGAGTTTGAAGCGGCAAAATATTCGTGTTGCATAAAGTGTCTCCTTTTTGGCTTAATTCTCGATACATTCTATGCAAAGCACGGCTTGTTCGTTTGCAATTTTTCCTCGTTTTTTTACCAAAACGCGTGCGAAAAATAAAAATTGGGGACTTCTCCGAGAAGCCCCCAAAATTATTCACGCCTTGGTGATGATAGTGATATTCACGGGCTCGATTCCCGTGTACTCGTAGACCACGCTGTTGATCTGCGCGAGCTGGGTGGGAGAAAGCTTTCCGTCGTGCTTGACTACAACGCTGACCGTGTTGTTGCTTACGACCGCAACGCACTTCTCGTAGCCCTGCGAGCCGACTGCCGCCTCTATGTACGCTTCCTGCTGGATCGACTCCGCGATCAGCGCGACCTCTGCAGCCGCCTCTGCCTTTACCTCTTCGGTGGCATTTGCGTTGTCGATGATAGCGTAAAGCACCTCAAGCGCCTCGTCACGAGATCTCTGACGGCTTACCTGCATCGTGGAGAAGTAGCTGTCTGCAGAGGTGTCGGTCGCGCCCGTACCCTCTTCGCCTGAGGTGGGATTTTTGCTGTTGTCAAGATCGCCCGACATTCCCGTACTGCCGCTGTAGTCAAATCCGTCGTCGTTGTTCGAGAAAAAGAGCCAATTCGCCCATACCGCCACACCGATCAGAACCACCGCGCACGCGATGATAAGATTTCTCTTGCCTGACTTCATAAAGAAGTTCTTTACCGCTTTGATTTTGTCATTGATTGCCATTATTTCAGTCCTCCCGAAAAATTTGTTACGCTACATTATATTTTCAAACCGTCCTCTATATGCTTACTTTGACTGATTGGTGAAAACTTTTTCTAATATTCAACGACGCGGACTCTCGTCAGAGGCAGACCGTAAGCCGCGGCAAGCAGTGCCGCAAGCTCGTTTTTGACTCCCAAGTTGCCGCCCGTGTCGCAGACCACTCCAATTCCGACGAGCTTTGGCAGACTCTCGCCAAGATAGAGCGCGTGCGCGTTCGAGCCGCTTCCGATTATCACGTATTCGATCTTATCACTGTTGCCCGACTGCGTATTCGTAGCGTATATGCTCTCGCCGAGTCCGTCGAAAAAGACCACCGCGTCCACGCTTTTGACTCCATTTACGCTCATACACAGCTCCTCTATCTCGCGGCGTACCGTTTCCTTATATGCAAGAAACTCCTCGTACGTGTTCTTTGCGTCGTCGGTCTTCTCTGCACTTTTTTTCCCGCTCGGCAAGGCAAAGCTACCGATCAAAAGCAGCGCCACCCCTATAATAAACCCTAAAATAATGATCTTGAAGCTTCCCTTTTTCTTCATGTGATTGACCACTTGTGCCGCTTCTATCCCTGTATGATCTGCCATAATTTACCTCCATCAACCGACCGCCGTGACTATCTCGCAGTCGAAAATTCCGCCGAAATATCGCTCTATCTCGCCCGTGTCCTTCCATATCGCGCTGCCGTACAAAGTTATGAATATCCTTTTCAGCTCAAGCTCTCCCGACCCGTTCCTGTCCGCGATGACCTCGACCTTGCAGTCCTCGCGCGCCACTCCGTATCTCTCCTCCAGCATCGCCGCAATCCCCTCCTTTAAGCTCGACAGCTCCGCCGCCTCGTAGCTATTCCCAAATATGCTCTCGTATTCCTCTATTGCCCCATCATTCACCTCGGGCACAAGTCCACTAAAGTCAAGCTCCCGCAAACCCTCGATCAGCTCGCCAAGCGGCGAAACGCACATCAAAATAAGTACGCATCCGACCGTAAGCCGCACGTGCTTGCCAAGTCCGCCCCCCTCCCCCTCGGGCGCGATCAGCGATATTATCGACCCGATAACGCCTACACATATTATTGAAATGATGTATGATTTCATTTTTTGTCCTCTTTGGTAGTTACTGATGCAAGGATTTCTTAGGGAACTTTTTGAAAAAAGTTCCCTAAAACCCTTAAAAACTTCCTGTATTTTGGGTTCTAACTAAGGTGGAGTGACGCTGATTTTTCGGCAAGCCGAAAAATCAGCCTACTGAAATTATAAACGTCCTGCCGTGTAGAACCCAAGACATACCATCTTACTTTAACTTAAAGAAACTTTAAAAATAAGTTGCACAACATCGGCTGGGTTCTAAACCCTTGCAACGCAAAATAGTCAAAGAGGGATTTTTTCAAGGCTTGCCGTAAAAAAATCCACCGACACCCTAAAAGGACCCCAAAAATACAGGAAGTTTCTTTGCCTACTTTCTTTTCAAAGAAAGTAGGTCGCCGAAGGCACGCATACCTCGCATACCTCGCATCCCTCACCCCACAGCAGAGCAAGTAGCGGCGAAGATCGCGAAAGCGACAATAAAGACAACGGAAGAAAGAACGGCAACGCCCTCGAGGTAGCCGTAGAGGTTACCGATCTCATTTAGGAGCTTATGCTCCCCTGAGCAACCGAGCATACCTGCGAGAAAGGCGGCGAGGGCAAAGACGGCGCGCAGGAGCGCGAGCTCGACGATAATCGGTATCAGCAAAAGGAGAACGACGGCGACACCGATGACCCCGACGGCACCGCGCATAAGCTCGACCGAAGCGGCGAGCGTACCGAGTGTCGAAGACACTGCGCCGCCCGAGATGGGAATAAAGCTGCTTGCGGCGAACTTCATTCCCTTCATAGCGGCGTTATCGGCTTTGGCGGAGAGGATCGTCTGGGCGGCGAGCGCGGTGGTGAGGATCATCATCACGAAAGCGAGCGCGGTGGTGTACCATTTTTTGACCGTCGCGGAAATCGACTGCGCGGCAAAACCACCGACACCGTCAAAGACCGAGAGCAGCGACATAGAAAGGCAAACGCAGAAAACGGGAATGACGGTCTTGGTGAAAACAAGCTGACAGACAGAGAGAATAGCGTTCAGCGTGATCGTACCCGACGCCGCGGCGGTGAGATTACCGCCCGAGGCGTAGAGCACGGTAGTTAGAGGCAGGAAGGACGCGACCGCCGAGAAGAGCGAATCGAAATAGTCGCGCAAGCGCGAGAGCGAGGAGACCGCCGAGGCGGCTATAGCGCAAAATGAGGTCAGTCGCGCGGCGAAGGTCACCGTCGCTGACAAGCCGCCGAGATTTGAGGCAAAAAGGTGACAGACCGCCGACAAGACCACAATACCGCAAAGCAGCGCGAGTGTTGGCAAAAGCTCACCTATCGCACCGCCGAACGACTCCAAAAGTGTCCCCAAGAGATAGCTTACGCTTCCGAGCTGCTCTGCCGCGCCGAGTATCTCGGTGGAATCGGACGAAAAAGCCGAATCGGGAAGCGAATCGGTCACCCCGTTCGGCAGAGAATCGATAAACTCACCGTATTCGTCGGGGAGAGTTTCCTCGGGGGAGATCTCACCGTCCGAGTGGCTTTTTTGAGTCAAAGTGGTGAATGATTTTGAAAAATCGCGCTTTTTGGGTGAGTTGGTGGTGAACGATTGCAATTTTGTGTCACACTGCGGCAAACAAGTGGTGATTTGATTGCCTTTTTGCACGTCTTTTTCATCAGAAGTGGTGAAAGCGTGCACTTTCATCGGAATTACCGCCACTAAAATCACAAAAAACAGGCAGATCACGGCAAATTTTATTCTTCTTGTCATTTTCGTCACCTTTTTATCGTTTTTAGTCACAGAATCCCCACCATTGTCTCCACTATGTCCTTTATCATTGGCAAAGTCAGGACAATTATCTCCACCTTACCCCCAAGCTCCAGATATCCGCCAAGAGTCGATTCCCCACAATCACGGCATATAGTGGCACAAATATGCGTCACCATAGCGACCGCCAGAACGCGTAGCATTCCCTCCACCGTTTCCCACGGCAAAGTTGCCTCGCCAAGCTCGCGCACGTACTCGACGATCGGCGCGATCCCACTGACACAAGCCGCGGCAACGATAGCACCCGCCGCAACCTTTAGCAGTGTTGAAAAGTCACTCCCCCACTTGCGAAACAGCGTGATCAGCATCGCCGCGATCAAGGAAATGCCAAAAACCTTGAAAAGATATTCGCTCATTAAAATCCGAACACCGAGATCACAAGCTCAAATAGCTTCTCGATCTCGCCCACAAGCATTATCAACACCACAATAATACCCGCGATGACCACGAGCGTAGATTGCTCGTCCCGTCCCGATTTCTGAAGTATCTGCGCCGCCGCAGACACCAAAATTCCCACTCCCGCTACCTTTAAGATCAATCCTATGTCCATTTCTTCTCCTTTTTTAGTTACCAAAGCAAGATAAGCAAGCAAAGTGACGAGCAGATGCAGACCGCGCTTCCTGCGCGCATCTCGGGCAAAAGTCGGCTCGAGATCAGCGCTCTGCGCTCGTTCAGAAGCGAAATATAATAGTCGCACCGCTTCGACTGCTCCTCGCGAAATACCGAGCCGAATTCCTGCGAAAACGCAGTCACGAGCCGCAAGCTCTCGCGGTCGAGATAGATCCTGCTCTCCGCGATCAGCTCCTCGATCGAGCCGACACCCGTCGGGCAATTACAGTCGCGCAAAATTTCGGGCGAGAGAGTCGCGAGGATCTCGCTGATCGGTCTCGCGTAGCATTCGACCTGACCCTTTATATAAAAAATGAGGGCAATAAAGCCATCGAGCGTGTCAAGTCTGCGACGACAGTAGCGGCAGAGCGAGACCGACGTGCATACGCCCGATGCCGCAAGCAAAACGCTACCGATTATTTTAACAAGCATACCGACCTCCTATATTCCGATCTCGTCGCGCAGATGCACGTCGTAGCAAAAGTCCATGCCGCTCGACCGTTTTATCCCGACATACGCACCAAACACACGCGCCTCGTGGAGCAGCATTATTCCCGTGCGGCGCAAAAGCTCGTCTACCGAGCTTGCATGAGTCGAGGCGATCAGCGGAACGCCGCAATTGTGCGAGCTGACCAGCGCCATCGCTTCGGCATAGTCGCCGATCTCGTCGCACACGATGACCTGCGCCGATAGTGTACGTGTCGCTATCTCTATTCCGAGTGCGCGCGGATATCCCGAAAGCACGTCGAGGCAGAGCCCCTTGCCGCCGTTTGAAAAGGTCAGCTCGCCGCGTGTGTCGACTACTGCCGTTCGGATCGGTGCATAGCCACCCTCGCCCGAGGCGAGAAGCGCGATCACACCGCGCAAAAGTGTGGTCTTGCCCACTCCGGGCGGTGAGTAGATCAGCACCCCTCGGCTATAGTCAAACTCGTGCAAAAGCCGTCTTATCGGTGCGCCCACGGATCTCGCCTTGTGCGGTATTCTGATAACAAGCGACGTGACCTCGCGTACTCCGATCAGTCGCTCGCCCTCGCAGGTCGCCTTGCCGCAGACTCCTACCCGCACCCCATTCGGCAGCGATATATACCCTTGGTTGATCGTATCGCTATACGCGTAGAGCGAGCCCGAGCACATGCCCGTTAAGGTCGCATCGATAGCACTCCCATCAAGCACCGTGTCAAGTATCATGTTTCCCTTCGGCAGAGTCAATGACGCTTGTCTGTCACGGCGCAACCTTATCTCCTCGATCCGCTCGCCGCCCCACCGCGCACTTATCTCGTCGACAAGGCGGTACGGAAGCGCTGATAACAAAAAGCTCGGCAGCTCGTCACTGAGGCTCCTCTGCCGCTTGACCTCGATTATCTGCATTCCCATCCACCGCCTTTCTATCTTATTATATTGTCCAAGCGTAAAAAAAAGACCGCTATTTGCGGTCTTTTTGGGAGTTAGTTGATGTGTCGATTTTCCTCCTTTTTTGAAAAAAAGGTGGAGCCAAAAAACTTCCCCTATATTTTGGGTCCTTTTAGGGTGACGGAGGATTTTTTCTTCGGCAAGCCTTGAAAAAACCCCTCACTGACCTTTTTGTATTGCAAGGGTTTGGAACCCAGCCGATGCAGTGCAACTTATTTCAAAGTTTCTTTAAGTTAAAGTTAGATGAGATGTCTTGGGTTCAATACGGTAGGACGTTTGTCATCTCAGTAGGCTGACTTTTTCGGCTTGCCGAAAAATCAGCGTCATCTCACCTTAGTTAGAACCCAAAATACAGGAAGTTTTCGCGGGGTTTGGGGCGCCTTTTTCAAAAGGCACCCCAAAAAATCCTCGCACTCGCTAACTACCACCGAAGGTGCTCGTCACATCCAGTCACTTCCCAACAATCACCCATAAATCGGCTCGAAATCGTCGGCAGGATGCTTGCACCAAGGGCAAGTGAAATCATCGGGTAGATCTGGGCTTTCGTGCACGTAGCCGCAGATCTTACAGCGCCAACCCACGATCTTTTTCTCCTCGGTGGCAGGCTTGTCGTCGGCTTTGGGAGCCTTGGGCTTGATATTCTCGAAATAGTAAGCATAGGTAGCGGAGGGGGTGGTCGAAAGGACTTTTGCCTCGGTCACCTCTGCAACGAAGATCGTGTGAGTACCGAAATCGGCACTGAAAACGACCTTTGCGCTGATAAAAGCATTTGCGCCCTCGGTGAGATATTTAAGACCGTTATCCGAGGTCGCAACGGTATCAAGACCGTCGAGCTTGTCGGTATCGCGGCCGCTTGCAAATCCGAAGCGCTTGAAGATGTCGAACTTCGCGTCCTCGGACAAGATCGAGAGATTGAAAACACCCGTCTTTTTGAGGGTCTCGCAGGAATAATTCGACTGATTTACACAGATGCTGATACGCTTGGGATCGTCGGTCATCTGCACGCCCGTGTTGATAATGCAGGCATTGTCACGGTTTCCGTCGTGCGTAAAAAGTGCAAAAAGACCGTATGAAAACTTGTGCATTGCGCCCTTTTCTATTTGACTCATATTTACTCCTTATCTGCCGCCATAGCGGCACAAATAAAAATTTTTGTTGAAATTTTCGCCGCCGAGTGCGGCAAGTTTCGGGGGGAATCAGGGCAGCTCGATCTCAAAAAGATCTTTTTCGGGAAGCTTTTTCTCGGTCGCATCCACGGTCTTTCTGACCGCAGCCTGCGCCTTATCCACAGGCAGACACGTGCCCGCGCCCGCGATACAACCGCCGGGACAGCCCATTCCCTCGATAAGACAGCCGTTTTTCTTGCCCGCCTTTGCCAGAATGAGCATCTTGCGGCACTCGTCCAGACCATCCGCGTGCTCTATTTTAACCTCGACTCCGGGGTAATATTCATTTATGCAATCGGTAATCGCCTTGGTGACACCGCCTGCCGCCGCGTAGCCGCGACCTGCCGCAGTCGCCTCGGGCGCGTATTCCTCGCCTGCGTAGATCTCAAAATCAACGCCCCTCGCCGCGAACATTCCGGCAAGCTCCTCGAAGGTAATAACGAAATCGACGTCGCTTCGCACCGATTCTCTTCCCGCCTCAAGCTTTTTAGCCGCGCAGGGACCTATGAAAACGACTCGCGCGTCGGGGTCCTTTTGCTTGATGCTTCTCGCCGTCGCGACCATAGGAGTCAATGCGGTCGAGATCTCGTCGATCATTATAGGAAACTGCTTTTTTGCAAGCATCGCCCAAGCGGGACAGCAGGAGGTCAGCATAAAGGGCAGCTTGCCTGTGGCAACCTCCTCGACGTAGTGATGCGCCTCGGTAGCCGCGCCAACGTCCGCGCCGACCGCGACCTCGTGCATATCGGCAAAGCCGAGCTGAAGGAGCGCCGCCTTGATCTGTCCAAGCCCGACGTTCTCGCCGAACTGACCGACGATCGCAGGGGCAACCGCCGCCACGACCTTGTCTCCGCGCCTGATCGACTGAATAAGCTGGAATATCTGCGATTTATCCGCGATCGCGCCGAAGGGACAGGCAACCATGCACTGTCCGCAGCCGACGCACATATCGTTGTCTATCCTTGCCCTGCCCTGACTATCCGACTTGATCGCCTTGATGCCGCAAGCCGCCGCGCAGGGACGGGTCTTGTGCGCGATCGCGTCGTAGGGGCAAGCGGATTTGCACTTGCCGCACTTGATGCACTTGCTCTGATCGATCACCGATCTGCCGTTCACGATCGAGATAGCGCCCTTGGGACAGACACTCACGCAGGGGTGAGCCACACAGCCGCGGCACTGATCGCTGACGACGTAAACGTTGTCCTCACAAGCCTCGCACGCAGACGGAATGACCTGCATAAGCGGCGGCTCGTAGTATTTGTCGGCAATATTGCTCTTGCTCAGTCCACTTGTGGGGTGAACGGGCTTGTTCTCGGGGCGAAGCGACATTCCCATCGCGAGTCTGACTCGCTCGGACGCGATCGCCCTTTCTCTGTAAATGCTCTCTCTGTATCTCGGCTTTTCGTCGGGCGTGATTATATAGGGTATCGCCTCGATATCGCCTCTTATATTTTCGTCCTCGGACTCGTACGCCACTCTCGCGACCTCGCGAAAGACCGCGTGTCTGAGTCCGCGGAGCGCGGTGTTAATTCCTCTCATCTGTTCTCTCCTTGGGGTTTTCGTATATTTTTTCAAGCTCCTCCGATCCGAGTCGGAAGAACGCAACTGTCATATAAATAGTAGTCAGCACGGCGATTATTACCGTGATCGTTATGGTTATCGGCTCCCAGATCGTTCCTGCTCCGCAGTCGGGCACGAGCGCGCCGCAGAAGTTAAAGACTGCGTGGAGAATGACACAAAGCCAGATGTTTGCCGTTTTCATCAGCACGACCGAGCACATAGCGCCGATCAGGAAGCTGTATCCGATCTGCATAAGCACGGCTATCGGCGACGAGAAAAAGATATTGATCGCGTGTACAAGTCCGAAAACAGCGGAGCTTAATATGATCGCCCAGAATCTGCCCGAGGTCGTCGCTCTTCTCTTTTCCAAAAATCCGAGAAATACGACTCCGCGGAAGCAAGCCTCCTCGAAAAGTCCGACGAAAAGACATTCCGCCGCGAGCAAAACGACTCGCCACGGCGCCGCCGTGACCCTTGCAAGTCCCGAGATAAGCGGATATATCGGCAGATTATTGACTGCCACGGCGAACGCGGGCAAGCAGAACAGCAAAGCGCGTGCAAACCCTCTGCCGATCGGATTTATCACGCGATAGCCGAGATATATAAGTATGGTAAGGAAGACCGCACTGCCGATTGCTCGCGTGACGGTCAGATCTACCGTGTTTTTCAGCGTGGCATCGCTGATCTCACCGAATATGCGCTCCGCACCCAAGATCTCATAGATCAGAAGCAACAGAACGCAAAGCGCGGTGATCGTGATACCAAGCTTGCGTTTATCTATCTTTTTTTTCAACTTTTTCACCAAATTAGAATATTTTTGACGGTTTATTGCTCCGTTTGGGCGGGTTCGGTCGCATCTGCCTCGGCATATCTGCGCGTAACGGCTTTTTCGAGGAAATAGACTCCCACTCCGCCGACTATCATCAAAATCGCGATAAGCTGTGACGGGGTCAGCGCATCAATTCCGACCGAGCCGCGATAGTCGGCTCTCAAAAACTCGATACAGAATCTCCAAGCGCCGTATATCGCCATATAAAGCGGCAGGTGGTATCCCTTCCCCCTTTTCGCTCTGATAAAGAGAAAAGCAAAGAGCGCAAAGAGAAAGAGTGCCTCAAAAAGCTGAACGGGGACGTATTTTGCAAATCCCTCGTTTCCGTACATTTTTATTCCGTACCACGCGTCAGTCAGCGCGCCGTGACAGCAACCCGCCGTAAGACAGCCGAGCCTGCCGAGTCCGTGAGCCAGCACGAGCCCCGGGATCGCAGAGGCCGCGATATCGAAAAAGTGCCTTGCGTGGTAGTCCTTTATATCGGTCTTACCGAAAACCATCTTGCCGACGGTGAAATATATGGCGAGAAAGACCGCCACACCGCCGATAAGTCCGCCGTAGAAGGTCGCGCCCGTGCTTTTCGTTATCTCAAAGCCGCCGTTTCTTTCGATATTATATATTGCCTGAAACAAGATCGCGGAACCGATGCCGAGCGCGATTGCAACGCCGCCGCACAGAAGCGAGAAGCTTTGAAGCTTTCCTTTAAGCCTTCTTCGGTCGGCAAGATGTCCGAAGATCGCAAAGCACGCGACTATGCCCACGCATATCAATATATCGTACAGTGTAAGACCTAAAAATATTTGATGGGGATACATACAAATTATTTCCTTTCGCAACAGAGGCAAAATCCGTTAAGATCTTGCCTCTGCGGTAAAATTGCCGTAGATGCTTTATCCGAATGACACTTACGCGCAACTATTATTGATTATTCATCAGCTCGGCGAAATCTTCCTTGGTCATGAGTATTTTTCTGGGCTTATTACCGTCCGCGGGACCAACGACTCCCATCTCCTCGAGGGTGTCGATTATCTTCGCGGCTCTGCCGTAGCCGATGCTGAGTCTTCTCTGAAGAAGCGAGGTGGATATCTTGCCAGCGTCGATCGCGAGCATAGCCGCGTCGTAGAGCTTGGACTCCTCGTCGCCGCCCGTGCCGCCGCTGAATTCACCTGCGCCGCCACTCTTTTCCTGCGGGTTGCCGCACTTCGCCGCCTCGATATCGAGCTGAGACTCAAACTCGTTATCGTAAATAACGGGCGCGTTGTTTGCCTTGACCCACTCGACGACGGTCTCGACCTCACCGTCGCTTACAAAGGTTCCCTGAACTCTCTGAGGCTTTTGTGAACCAACGGGAGCGTAGAGCATATCGCCTCGTCCGCAGAGCTTTTCCGCACCGACGGTATCGAGAATAGTTCTCGAGTCAACGCCCGACATAACCGTGAACGCTATACGCGAGGGGATATTTGCCTTGATAAGACCCGTGATGACGTCGACCGAGGGACGCTGCGTACCGATGATCAGGTGGATACCTGCGGCTCTCGCCTTCTGCGCGATACGGACGACTGCCGTTTCGACCTCGTCTCTCGCGGTCATCATAAGGTCCGCAAACTCGTCTATGATAATGACCATTCTGGGCATATAGGGCTTGTCGGGATCGTTCTTCGTTGCCTCGTTGTAGCCCGTGATGTTACGAACGCCGACCTCTTTTATAAGCTCAAAGCGCTTTTCCATCTCGTTGACCGCGAGATTGAGCGCGCCTGCCGCCTTCTTGGGATTGCTGATAACTCGACAGCAAAGGTGAGGCAGATCCTTGTAGATCTGGAATTCGACCTGCTTGGGATCTATAAGCAGGAGCTTGACCTCACTGGGCTTTGCGTGGTAAAGTATGCTCATAATTATAGAGTTTATGCAGACAGACTTACCCGAGCCCGTAGTACCCGCAACGAGCAGGTGGGGCATCTTTTCTATATCAAATACAACAGGATTACCCGAAACGTCCGCGCCGAGACAAGCGGCAAGCTTGCTCTTGTGCTCGGTGAATTCGGGAGTCTCGATAAGATTGCGGAGCTTGACCGCCGCGGGCTTGTCGTTCGGCACCTCTACGCCAACCGCCGCCTTACCCGGAATGGGCGCTTCGATACGGATACCCGACTTTGCAAGTGCCATACCGATATCGTCGACGAGGTTTGCGATCTGACGAACGCGCACTCCCGCCTCGGGCTTGATCTCATAACGGGTTATCGTGGGACCGCAGGAGCAGGTGATCTCCTTGATCGGTATGCGGAAATCGGTGAGCACGTCGCGGAGCCGCGCCGCGTTATCCTCTACCTCCGCAGGATCGGAGGAATAGCGGGACGGCCCTTTTTCAAGCAGCTCTACGTTCGGGAACTTGTATTCGGGAATCGGAATGGGCGCGGGCTTTTCTCCGACAAAGTGATCCTCTTTGCTTTCATTTTGTGCGCGGAACTCATCTGCAGATTTTGCCTTTTTATCCTGAACTGCGGGAATAAATACCTCTCCCGTTTCCTCGTCGATCACCATTCCGTTCTCGTCAAATCTCTCGGAAACGAGCTGGTCGACTCGCTCAAAGCCGTATTTCTGCTTTTCCTTGCCCTTGTCGTCGTCGCTATAGAAAACAACGGTGTTTAAGACCTCGTCGCTGTCATTCTCCTCGTCCTCGTCGTCACCGAGATCGTAAACGGTGTTGACCGCGCGGTCGGGGTCCTTGATGCCGTCGATCTTACCCTTTTCCGCGTCGGTAAAGATCTCGGTCTTGAGCGCGACCTTGTCGGCATCGTCCTCGTAAACCTCGTCTGCCTCGTTGTCTGCATCGGCAACGGAATTTATCTTAAGCACGGCGTTCTTGTTTTTCGTAGCGACGTCGTTTTCGCTCGCCTTTTCCCGTGCCGCTTCTCTTGCCGCCTCTTTCTCGGCTGCCCTCGCCGCCTTTTCTTCCTCTCTTGCAATGCGCGCCGCTTCTCTTTCCTCTTCTCTTTCCTGTCTTCTCGCCTCGCGCTCTGCCTCGCGGTCGAGCTTATCCTGCTCTCTCTCGGCTTCCTTGTCAAGCTTCTCCTGCTCTCTCTCGTAAGCCTTGTCCTTCGCGATCTGCTCTTTTCTTTCCTCGTTGGCTTCCTTGATCTTCGCCGCGATGACCTTTGCCGCGTCGACGGGGGTCGTGCCCGCAAGGAAGAAGATCATAGGTATAAGAATGAGGATCAGCAGAATTATAGCGCCGACTACGTTGGCAAAATGCACCAGCGCGAAGCTGACCAAGCCGCCAAGCACACCGCCGCCGCGGAGCGCCGCGCCGTCCTCGTAGAGTGCAACGACGTCGTAGGTGAACGCCTGCTTGCCGTCACCCATATTGATGAAGATATGTATGAGCGCCGAAATTATCACCGCCGAGACCGAAGCCGTTATCGCGTTGATCGCAACGAGCGATTGCTTATTATACTTTTCCCAGAAAACAAGGAACATAGCCAGCAGCACGGGGATTGCGAATGCCGAGTATCCGAAAACCCCCAACAATACCGTGCTGAAATAATAGCCGAACGCGCCCAGAGCGTGATCGTCAAGGTCATTGCTTTCGCCCAGCACGTAGATAAGCGTCGTGATAAGGCAAAGCACGAGCACAAGCGCTACCGCTCCGAAAATATACGGTATCAGCTTATATGCAAAGGAACTCTTTTTCGCACCTTTCTTATCTTTTTTGTTGTTTTTTTCTGTGGAGTGCTGTTTGTTCTTTTTAGTGTCTGCCATTTGATCTTTTGCCGTCCTTATCTTTACTTACTTGGGAATGGATCGTGATTTTCTGCGCAAAATATCGGTATACGCCGAAAAATCGCTCGTCGTCACGCCGGTTAGACTAAATATTATAACTATTATATCATAATCTTAATGATTTGTAAATAGACAGACGCAAATTTCGGCACTTTATTTTTAGGTTTTGGGAGAAAAACGATGAGTTTTTTGAAAAGATCGGGCACAAACGCGCTGATACTTGCCGCAGTATCGACGTTTGCGGGATTTTGCAATTCCCTGCTCGGCGCGGGCGGTGGAATATTTCTGTCGCTGACGATCGGACGGCTTCTTCTCAAGGATGGAGAAAACGGATTGTTTTCGGGCAAGGCGCTTGACCGCAGGGATATTCTCGCGACCTCGCAGGCGGCGATGATCCCCGGATGCGCGCTTTCGTGTCTTATTTACGCGCAGGGCGGCTTACTTGACACGACTAATTTTTCGGTATTTGCGATTCCCGCAATCTTGGGCGGCGCGCTCGGGGCGTGGCTTTTGTCGAGGATAGATGCCAAGTGGATCGCGAGGATATTTGCGGCGCTCGTGACTTGGTCGGGGCTTAGGATGTTGCTTGTATAAAATTTCGGATTTTTGAGGGGTATGCGATGAGTGATTTGGGATTAAGGATAGTCAACGCGGCGGCGGCTTTTTTGGTAGCGGTGCTTTCGGGACTTGGAGTCGGAAGCGGCGGACTTTTTGTCATTTGGCTTACTTTGATGGGGGTCGGGGCGACGCAGGCAAGGGGTATGAATTTGCTTTTCTTCGTTTTCTCCGCGTCGGCGGCGTTTTTGTTTCATTTGAAGAATAAGAGGAATATTGATCTTGTGCTGGTATTATATCTTGCCGCGTTCGCGCTTTTGGGAACTTTCGTAGGAGGATATCTTGGCAAGGCGATTGAAAGCGGTCTTTTAAAGCGGATATTTGGGGGGCTTTTAGTGTTGTCGGGGTGTTATACGCTTTTTGGGAAAAAGCTTGGCAAAAAGGTTTGAGTAACTGAATGAGAGGAGAGTGTTCATTTTCTGCCCGCGTCGGCAGAAAACGAACCAAAAGAACGCCGCTTAAGGGGGATAGGGCTTATGATTCGGTAACAAAGCGCTTCGGTTTAAAAAATTAAAGCCCGAATCATTGCGCCATTCCCCCTTAAGAATCCCCCGTCCGCCTTCGGCACCCTGTGTTTCCGAACATAAAGCCACGTGGTTGAACTTCCTGATGTGGCTCTTTCGTTCATCTTGGGCGAAAGTACTTCTTATTGCTCGCACACGCTTGTGCTTCGCAGGGGGGGAGAAGATATTGCGGAGTCATTGGTGCTTGATGGAGCTTTCTTTGAGAGGCATTTTTAAATAGCCTCTCCTCTCAGGAGAGGTGTCAGCAGAGCTGACGGAGAGGTCGAAAGATGGCGAGGGGAAGTGAGGTCTTTGGTGCTCACGCGTAGTTAACGATAGACACGGTGGCGGATTCTACTCATCCGTCGGCGTCGCCGCCACCTTCTCTCGCAAGAGAAGGCTAACGTTCGACCTGTGGCGTAACCTTGCGAGCACAAGCGTGTGCGAGCAATAAAAATGAGCGAACGCTTTTGAGGGGCAAAAACCCCATTAGCAGTTCAGCGCCTCGGCTGTAAGCATTGGATTTTGGATGCGCCCGAAGGGCAGGTGGGGGGTTCTTAGGGGGGAGGATGGCGCAATGATTCGGGCTTTAATTTTTCAAACCGAAACGCTTTGTTACCGAATCATAAGTCCCTCCCACCCTGAGCGGCGCTCCTTTGGTTACTTTCCTGTCGCTGTTGACAGGAAAGTAACATCTCTCATCGCATTAGTTACTACTGCAGAAGTTATCACTTTTAAAACAATCGCTCACCCGCTATCGCGGGAGCTCCCTTTACACAAGGGAGCCTTGCCGAAATACCAACGCGGCAGACCCCCCTCGTCGCATTCTTTTTGCAAGCTTTTTCAAAAAAAGCGAATTTTTTTCCCAAAACCCCTTTACAAATCCTTTTTTTTATGATATAATGTACCCTGCATAACGGCGGCACGGCTTCCCGAGTTTTGCAAAACCTCACGGTTTCGCTACGTCACGCCCGTAAAACTCCCCTCGGAGATAACCCAAAGCGTGAATTTCACCCTCTCGGTTGCGGTGCGGCTCGTATTTGCAAAAAATATTTTATTTTCGAAAGGTGAATACGAAAATGACAGCAGCAGAAAAGCAGGCAATTATTGAAAAGTACGCCATCCACGAAGGCGACACAGGCTCGCCCGAGGTTCAGATCGCAATTCTTACTCACAGAATCTCTAACCTCACTGAGCACCTTAAGGACAACCACAAGGACAACCACAGCCGTCGCGGCCTCTTCAAGATGGTCGGTCACAGAAGAAACCTTCTCAACTACCTCCAGAAGGTAGATATCGAAAGATACAGAGCTATCGTTGAAAAGCTCGGTCTGAGAAAGTAATAATTGTATAAGAAACGGAGTGCGGGATATCTGTCCTTGACACTCCGCTTCTTGCTGTAAAAACCCCCATCCTTTGAAAAAATCCCGAATGCTTCGTTGCTCCTCAAAACCGTCTCGACGTAGGAAAAACTACGTCTTCGACTAGGTTTTTGCGGTGCGCCTTGCCTTCAAAATTTTTTCTTCGGATGCCTTTTTCGAGGTGTTGAGTCTCATTTCGAGAGTCTTGCCTCAAGAAATTTTTCGACAAAAATCCACAAAAAGCATATTTTCACACGAGGATTTTAGAGCTTAAATATGCGCCCATTTGAAGTTTGGGACGTCGAGGGCGCCGTCCCCTACGAAAAAGAATTCGCCCTCGGGCTCGTATTTAAGTCCTAAAACTCCGTGTGATCGAAATAAAAATTCAAAACGGAGGAAAAACAAATGTCCACTACAATCGTAAGCTCCGCAATGGAGTTCAAGAACTTCAAGAAGTTCAATTACACCCTCGCAGGCCGCCCCCTCGTTATCGAGAACGGTAAAATGGCAGGCCTTGCAAACGGTTCCGTCCTCGTTCGTTACGGTGAGACCGCAGTTCTCTGCTGCGCTACCGCTTCCGAAAAGCCCCGTGA
>SVRA01000028.1 GCA_015065075.1 Oscillospiraceae bacterium | reverse complement strand
TGATAAAATTCTTCATAGTCTACCTCTTCTTTAATTAATTTGATTATACGGCTACGCTCCCGAAAGAAAAATAGAACGGTGCGCGCCGCCTGCCTATATATTATATACTAATTTGAAGGAAAAATCAAGCGTTTTGTAAAATATTAACAAAAATCACATATTTAAACAGGTCAATTTGGTGGAATTTGTTGGCATTTGTCAACAAGGCTGTAGTAATCTGTGTTCTTATTTTTTAGGCTTGTAAAATTCCTCGCAACAAACGAAAAAAGGAGTCCCGCCGAAGCGGGACTCCCGTTTTTGTGTTTCCTTTCGGAAACTTGTTATTAACTTGCCGTTTATTACGGAACGATAACGTCTACGCTGAGAATGTCGACTGTGTTAGAGTTAGCGTTGTCAACGGTAACCGAGTAAACTATGGTTACGGTCTTGCCGCTATATGCGGACAAGTCGATCAAGCCAGGCTCATAAGCCGCAGGAAGTCTATATCCCACGGTAGAGCTGGAGTAACCGGCGTTCGCTACCCATGCCTGTACGCCGTCTTCAGCAACCGTAAGCGTTCCAACGTCCCACGATGTGAGAAGGGTGTCGCCTTCGTAAATGTTACAAGACCAAGAGGATAAGCTATATCCGTCAACTGCTACCCAACCGAAAGTGAACCATACCGCACCCTTTGTCGTGTGATCTGCACCGTCGTAGGTGGAGAGGTCGATTACGTTGCCGGTAGACTGATTCAGGTGAGTGGGAGTATTAACGTTGCTAGATCCTCCGATGTCAAGAAGCTCGGCATATGTCATATCCTGGGCGAAATAGATCTGGTCGATGCTCAAATGCCAATTAGGATTGAATTCACCATCAACATTGACCTTGACCGCGTAAACGATTACTGCTTCGCCGCTGCTTGTAATAGCTCTTACGGAGATTGTAATCATCTGGCCTCCGAAACTAGTAAGGTCGGTGGAGATGTAGAAGCGGTAACCAACGGTAGCTGCGTCATATCCGCTACCCACAACGTGATTAGTTATTTCGTCCGTTGCTCTCCATGCATTATTTGTGGAGGTCTCATTGTAAGTCATAGGAATGATTCTCTCTGTGCCTGCATCGTCGGTTATACGGAGCTCGAGATTGGTTATAGACTGACCGTTGACTGCGGTCCAACCGTTCATAACGAAGGAGTTGGAACCTGCGAGAATGTTCTGCTGAGTAGCACCCGCCTCGCTGTTGCAAGTGGACTTCTGGCTGGTAACGTCGGTACCGTCTACAGTAACACCGTCAATAGAGGACATCCATTTGGTCCAACCGTATTCAATATACTCGCCGTCGTCAGCAGAAATATCCGAAAGTTTATCGCAGAAGCCGGCGTACTTAAAGTCTACTACCGATCCGACAGCAAACTGGAAGAGCATATCGAATCTGAGCTGATTGATGTAATACTTTCCGTCGCCTGCGGGAGAAACCGATGCGGACTTGGAAAGATCTATTACGAGAGTATGCCAAGCGCCGTCGCCTACAATGCTATCGGATAAGAATCTGTCGCTGTCATCCTTGATCGCAGTGCTTCCTGAGGTTACGTATGTGGAGAATCTTCCCGCGGTGGGAATTGCGTTGGTCTTATACTTAACTACGAAGTACTGTCCTGTTGCTTCGGTGCCGCCGGGGCAGAAGCCGATGTAGGAGTTAGCAGCGGGAACAGTTACGGAAACGGTGCCGTCTCCGTTGAGAGTTACTGCAGACTCGGGAAGACTATCCCATCCTGCTCCGAACATCTCGCTGTAGAGGGTGTCGCCTGCGTAGGACTTGTCAAGTCCGCTCCAAGCGGGAAGAGAAACCTTTACCTTTGCTGCGTATACGGTTACTGCGGATCCGTCTCCGGTTACGACTCTGACAGAAACCGTAACGGTCTGTCCGACGAATTCGGAAAGGTTTGCGGTGGGATAAAATCTGTAGCCCTTGGTAGCAGCGCCGTATCCCGAATTGTTGATAACGTGGCTGGTGATACCGCTGTCCTCGTACCATCTGTTAGAGCCTGCACCGTCCTTGGTAACGGTGGTCCAGTGCTCAACGCCTGCCTCGTCGGTTACGCAGTAGCTTACGTCGGAAATGGTCTGGCCGTCAACTGCGACCCAACCGCCCAAGCTCCAGACAGAGCCCTTAAGGGTTGCTCCTTGAGTTGCACCTATAGCATAGTTGGTGCTTGATCCGGATGCCTTAAAGCCGTCCATGGTTACGGAATCTACGCTGGTCTGCCATATGGGGGTGCTGTATTCAATATATTCGTTGTCGCCAAGAGCGATCTTGCTTACGTTGTCACATACGCCGATGTAAGCGAAGTCGATTGTCGTGCCCGTGGGGAATGCATCAAAGAAGTCGATACGAATCTCGTTGGTGAAATATTTTCCAAGCGATGCGGTAAAGTCGGCGGATGCGGAGAGGTCTACTACGAGGATGTGCCATCTGCCGTCGCCAACTACGCCGTTGGTTGTGAAGTGGGATTCTGCTCTGTGAGTAGTACTGTTCGTGGTGGCGAAGATGCTGAACGAACCTGCTTTTGCGGGCGTGGTCGTTCTGTACTTCATAACCAGATACTGACCGTAGGCAGTTCCGCCGCCAAGCGTGAAGCCAAATCCAACGTCACCTGTGGTGTCGGAATTCACAACTCTTACGAAATCGTCGTTGTAGACGAAAGGAGAAAGGAATATGTGATTGTAGTCAACCTGTCCGTCGGTAAACAGGGAAGCGAGCGCAGAGCCGCAAACGCCGACATTGAGCGCGTTAACTGCAGACTGGTTGGGGTTGTTTTCGGTAACATTGGTAAGCGAGAAGGACTTAAGGTAGATCACCTGACCCGCGCCGATTCCGTTATTAAGGAAGTCGAAACGCAAGGAGTTGATCTTGCCCGTCCAATTGGGAATATTTGCCGTGTAGATCTTTGCGGTGTGATATTTTCCGTCTGCTATAAGCGTTACGGGGTTGCCGACACGGTAATTTCCGCTTGCTACGGTGTTAGATCCAAGCTGATAGTAGAGCTCCTGTCCTGCGGAAACTCCCGTGGGATACAGGGTCTTGTTTGCAGGAATCATATATTCGATCTCGATACAGCTATAATTGTCTGCGGTGTATGTGTCGCCGTAGAGGTCATAGTTGATATGGAAGTAAGAGTCCACGCCCGTGGTGGTGATCTTTGCGGCCTGCTCGTTTGCATCGTAGGAAGGCTTCATATCGATAATAGCCTGGAGGAAGAGAAGATTGTCTTCAACCGAGAAATCGATAGAGGTCATATCCTGCTCGTTGGGCATCTTCTGAGAAATAGAGTTCTTGTTAAGAGAATAATTACTCGAGAAGTCCTTGTTGTTAGTGAAGGTCGCGCGTATGGTGTCGATGTGTCCTGCGCAGAGCAGGTAGCTGTACTCGACGGGCTCGAAGGCAACTATCTTGAAGACCTTCATAGCGGTGAAGTAGCTGATGGGAACACCCATTTCGTCCGTGCTGCCTTCTCCGTCCGAGATACCGCCCTTCATAACGTCTATGTTAGGTACGTACATACCGAAACCGTACTTGTTGGTCTGGTTTACGTATGCGCCCCAGGTCTCGGTGTTGCAGACCTGGAAGTTAAAGGTGGTTCTGGTCGCGTTAGCGGCATCGCCCCAGAAAGGAAGTCCGTCTTCGACCTTATAGGTGTCGTTGGTCCAGGGATTTGTGCCGTTGTACCAATAGAAATCATCGAAGTAGCTCATCGTATAGAACGCGGGGAGCTCCTGATGAGTGTAAGGATGCTCGTAGTCCGAGAAGTCGACCATTCTGTTGTCGACCTGTACGTAATTGCCTGTGTTATCGCTGACGAGCGTGTAACGGTTCTCCATGTAGCAGAAGGTAAAGCGTCCGCCGTCGTTCAGCTCGTTGCCCTGATCGTCTTGGCACGCCCAGTCGCGAGGCTGAACCTTAATATATATGTACTTTCCGTCAACTACCTCGTAGTCGATCAGACGTGCACGGTTCTGGCTCATATCTCCGCCCTGTACGGGGTTGTAATTCCACTTGCAAATGTTTCCCGCAACGTTATAATATCTCGGTACGTAGGAGTCGGTTTCACCCATCGTTCCGTAGTAGGACTGCTGGATCAGACGTCCCGTATCGTAACGGTTTATAAGGTTACTGGAAGAGGTAATCTTGCCGTTGGTCGAATCGGAGGTGCTGGTGCCTGCCGTCAGATCGTAAAGCTCAGAGAGCGCACCGCCGTAGGTAATGCTGACGCCGAGCTTGTAGTAGCTGTTTTGGGTGTAGAGCATTTTTTCGGTTATGCTACTAACGCCGCTGTTCGGGAAGGTAGAAAAGCTAACGCTCTTGCTGTCCGCGGTGTATTTGAACATTACGAAGTCTGCTCCTTCTTCTGTAAGAGGAGTTACCTGGATGTTCTGAAGAGCGAAACTGGTGACTCTGTTGTAGCCGTAGTACGACGTTCTCGAATCTAAAGCACTGTATTCAAATGCCTTAAACACGTTTTCTCCGGCTTCCAGATAATAGGTTTCAGCATGGCTGTAGGTCTTATCTGAACCGTAGCTTGAAGTTCTACCCGTAAGAGTATAATTCATCGTGATCTTAACGGGTGCGGTAGCGTAGTATTCGATAGCGAAATGGTTTTCGTTTACGGTGCTGGTGATGCTTGTGCCCGAGAGAGTCATCGTCTCACCGAACGCCATCTTAAGACCGTTATCTCCCGAGACCTCGAACTCTCCTCCGCTGACGGTGTAGGAGAATCCCTCGCCGGACGTAACGGTTCCGCTTCCGTCAATGCTGAACGATCCCGCGGTGCCTGTCTGATATCCACAGTCGGAGCAGAGGACCGCCTTCGTGCCGCCGTTGATGTGAGTACGCTCGTGGCTACAAGCGGCTATCTGAGCGGAGCCCGAGATAACGGGGTTGTTCTGATACTCGTTGGTCCAGCCGTAGAACTGGAACATCGAGTAAGCAACGTCCATAAATGCCTGATCGTCGGTTTTTGCGAGACGCGCCTGAATGTAGTTGAGCACGCTGTATTTGACAACAGCGTAGCTGGGGCCGTCGCTGACGAGCACCTCATACTGCTTGTTGAAGAGGGTCGCGGGGATCTGGTTTACAAGGATGTAGTGTTTACCCTGTTCGTCCGTGAGCACCTGGCCGGGATACGCAGCACCATCTATCTGAACGGTAAGGTCCTTGAAATCAGTGGATCCGCTATATTCAAAGTAGAAGCGAAGCGATAACGAATCCTCAAGGTACGCGTTTACAGAGGTAAACGCGATCTTGCCCTCGCCCTGAGCGCCGGATTCCTCGGAGGCAATGATTCCGTAAAGATCCTCGTATGACATATCGTCTACGGGGTTAGTGCCTCTGTAGAACAATCCGTTGTTAGCCAAATTGCTTGTGTTGTAGTTAAAGTAGGTCTGTGCCATAGCTCCGTAGTTGAGCATTGCTTCAACTGCTTTTGCCGCGGGCTGCAATTTTGAATTGGTGCCTGCTGCCGCAAACAGTATATCGGCATAGTCCTTAACGGAGTAGGAACGGGACTTTCCTGCAACGTCTGATGAGTTGTAGGTGACAACGGTGACCTTGTCGGCCTGCTGAGCGGCAGCAAGCGGCACCTTGAGCAGATATCTGCCCTTGGCATCGATCGTAAGATCACTCTTGTCGACGGTGGTCGTGCTGGACGAGCCGTCCTTGTTGGGAACGTTGACGGTCAAATACTCAACGTTCTCCATTTGTGTGAAATAGAACATCAAGGATATCTTGCCCGATACTTCGATGTTCATTGCCGCAAGCTTTTCTCCGTGATCTGCGGAGTTGTCTGCGATGATCGAGAAATTAAATCCCGACACTGCGAAAAGACAAACGAGCATTACGGCAAGGAGTTTTACGAAAAATTTTTTCATAAATGCACCTCTCGTTTGGAATAGATTTATATTGTCGTGCACTTGCAGAGCTGAATAAAGCCAAAAAACGCACGCCATTACATGAATATTATACTATATGAAATGAAAAAAATCAAGATAAAAGGAAAATGTTAACAGTTAGTACATACTTTTTGAGCATTTTTGTACAAAATGACGATGAATACCTTGTAAAAAAAGCGCGCATTATCGCTTTTGCCATGGCGTTGCGAGGTTCGCGGCTCATCTGGGAGGGCTTTGCCTACCGAAAAAGTTGTTATATGTTTTTTCTTTGCTCCACGATTGCCCGCGCTTTTTATGGTCGGAATCAGGGTGATCGCTCGTCGCGAGCTCGTACCGCGCTCGCCGCGGAGGAGAAGAAACAAAGCAAAAAGCCCGCTCGATGCCGAGCGGGCTTTTTATGTGGACGGAATTATTCCAAACCGGTCATTTCCTCGAAGGTAACCTCTTCTCCGGTGCTCCAAGTAAGAATGTCCTCTTCTACAAACGTGATCTCAACAGAGGGCACAGAGTATGCGAGCTTTTCGTTTTTCATTTCAAAATCTCCCGTATTTAAATAATATTTCTTTGATGATAGTGGATGCGGTGAAATCCGCCGCTTGCTAATAATTCATTTTAGATTATACCACACGAAAAATCGGTTGTCAATACTTTTTTGGAAAAATTTTTTGCTGTTTTTTCAAAAATATATCAACTAAAAGTAGTAAAATAAACCGATCGTTTAAAAATCTCCGAATTTTACGAATTTTATACATCCTGGGGATAAGAGGATGCTCGAAAGCTCGTCCTCGGTCTTACAAAAATCGTTCTGTTCGTCCACGGTGAACGTTGCTGCGGTTTCGTTTGCGATACCCTCTGCCGCGAGACAGACCTGCTGTGCCTCGTCGGTATAATTGACTATTGCTACAGCGCCGCCGTTCTCTCCCTTTGCCGCCAGGGCGAAGATCCCGTTGCCGCTTGACGAACACTCGACTTCGTTGCCAAGAGCGTAAAGCTGACCGAATATATAAAAGGAATAGTAGGTTTTAAACAAGCTGTAATCGATAGGGTTGAATATTCCTCCGTACGGAGAGGCAAGGTTGGAATCATAATACATCATCATATCCACGGGGGAGGAGTGCATAGAGATCATATTTGCCAAAACGTTCGTGGCGTCTGCCATTTTGCCGCGCAAATAAAACGAGGGATTCCATTCGTTTAAATGTATCTCGCAGTCGACGTATCCCGCTTGGTCGAGTGCGCATCTTGGAAATTTTGCAAAATCCACCATGTCGTACAGCCCTGCGTAGCTGTGCCAGCTGAAAAAATCAAGCGGAAGCTTGCGTTCCTTAGCGTAATCGAGGAATTTAACGAAAAATTCGATAAAATACTCGGTCCTCGAGGATGAGTTTGCTATGCTTGAAACGTCGACCGAATTTATCGCGTAAAATCCGCACGAGCCATACCCGCCTATCTTCAAATGAGGGAATTTCTTTTTTAGATGCGTAGATGCAACCTCGTAAAGTCGGAAATAATCCTCCATCGAGCCCTTCCACATCACGTTGTCCTCGGCGTCGGGCTGATTGTCGGGCTCGTTCCAGATCTCCCAATATTCTATGCCCATTCGGAATCCGTTTGCCCAGCCCTCGTTATAGTGAAGGATAACGTGCTCGCATATCCTCGCCCATTTTTCGTAATCCTTCGGAGGAAATATGTGATACGGCTTTATGTACTGATGGTTTTCGATTGTAACTCCAAGTCGGTAATACGGCTTTATTCCGTTTGCACACATTTCGGACAGCAGCGCATCGGTAAATGCGAAATCATACGACTCGGGATCGTTTTCATCCGCGTCAAAGCAGGGGAAAACGTTTGGAATGTCAACGTAATGAGCTCCACCGAAGTATCCGCCCGTGTCGTGCAGACGACTATACGGAACGTGAGCGTGCCGAAGCTTTCCGTAAAGGTCGTTTTGACAATTCGTCGGCACAGAGGGCATATTGTTTATCGCGTGCATCGGCTTTATTTTTCCGACTGTTTTATTATAATTTACATGAATTTGCGTCATAACGGCGGTAACGCACCTCCTGTGATTAATTCGATATAACTATTATAACTCCGAGGGGAAGGTTTGTCAACTACTCTTGGATCATTTCGACCGAAGCGGCGCGTGCCGAGCTTTCCCGTTTCGCAAAAAACAAGCCGTCTGCCCGATCGAGCAAACGGCTTTTGATTTTCCCAAACCGAAAACGGCTCGTTATTTACCGTTATACGAAGGGGCTCTGTGCTGCTTTGCGCCTTCGTTCGTGTCGGCCTTGTTTTCGCTCTCGGTGCCGTGCGTGGCATCCTCGCGGTTGCCGTCCGTCACGTCGTCTACGATATTACCTGCGCCGTTGATCACGTCGTCTGCCATATTTCCGACGTCGCTGCCGATCTCTCCGACAACGTTGTCGTTGGTTGTTTTTTTGGTAGTTTCTACGGTCGATTCATTTCCCGCATTTCCGGTCATACCGCCGTTATCTCCGCAGGAAGCCAACAAGGCACTCGTGCACATGGTCAGCACCAGTGCGGAAACTATAAATTTCTTATTTAACATAGCATGTGCTCCGTATTCGTCTCTTTGCGCCAATTTGATGTGTTCGCGTTGACGCAAAATTAGTTTGCCCCGCAATTTTGCGTTTCAATACCGAGTTTTTTGCGGTAAAGTATGGAATATAACTCAAATCACGGAAATAAAATTTCAAACAAGACGGTTTTATCAGCCTGGAGGCGCAATCTTGTGTTTTTGACAAAATGTATGATAATTTTAGCGATCTGCTTGACATTTATGGTAGTATGAGATATAATTTAAAGAGAGTTGGCAAAAAAATATTGGCGATTGTGCTGGGAGCGGCGATCACGCTCGCCTCGTTTGGCTCGAACTGCCTTGCTTTTGAAGAAAGCACGGAGATCGGTGCCGATGAAGAAAGCGCGGAGTCGTGTGTTCAAGAAGAGAGCACGGCCCCCGACGGTCGACAAGAGGGCAGATTATCGCTTGAGGCATCGGTGTCGGAGGACGGAGGGTGCATTGAGGTGATATTGCGCTCGTCGCACTCGTCTTGTGGAGCTTTAGCAACGCTTTTCTACGATTCTGAACGATTCTCCTTTTTAACGTATGCAAAGAGTGACGCCTTGGGGGAATTTACAAACGTTTCATGCTCCGACGCTAACGGGAGATTGCGTATACTTATCGATGCGGACGAGAATTTTGACGGTGGCGTTTGGTGCAGATTTTTCTTCTCGCCAAACGAAACGACGTCAAACGAGTTAGCTGAAAGTCAACTTTTCTTTGAAATAAGCGCCTTGATCCATTCTGCATACGAGAAGACCGAAACGGGATATAGAGAGCTTTGCTTTGAGGAAGCACATCTGTCGATCGATTGCTACGAATGCTTGGATCGGGAGCCGATCGGCATTGAAAAGGACGGCGAAGTTTCGATGCAACGGCTCGAGCTAGGGAACGGCGTTGATAAATACAGTGCTTTTTGTATCTCGGGGCGGTCGTTCGCGGCGGGATTTGCCGCGGGCTATGAGATCTCGGTAAGCTGTGAGGATCTCACCGAAAGATATGTCTCACACCGGGCTTTGCCGCTCGCCAACGAGGAAAAACAGGACTGCACGGTGATACTTTTCTTGCCCCCTTACGAAAGCTTTTACGTCTCGATCCAAAGGATCGCATATTCGGGAAAGCGCGTGATCGGGGATGAAGAAACATATTGCTTTTTCGTAAGCGGCTCGAATATTGAAAGAGTCGGATATGATTGATAAATTTCGAAAGAGGTATTGATAAATGAGCAAGAAAGTCACGAAAAAAAGGATTCGGGCAATATTCGCAATAATTCTGACGACCCTGATGCTTGTCGGTATATTTTCCTGCTTCTCCGTGCTTGCCGACGGTGTCAGTGCAGAGGAGAGCACGACCGATAGCGAGGGAGATAACACGGAGGATACGTCATGCTTGGTTTTGCGTGCGGATGACATCATAAATAAACTTTATGATCCAAATGCGACGGCCGCGGAGCTTGTTGAGCGAGACGGCATATCTGTCGTGAACCTTGCCATAACTCAAGAGACCAATGATGCGTTCATTAACGTCGATCTCAAGGGCTACAGCGCAAGCAGATACGTGGTCGTTCTGGCGCGCGCAGACATTAACGAGTTTACCAATTTTTCGGTTTACTATCACACAAGCGCTCGTGGTGACGAGAGTATGAAGCTGAACGAAGACGCAAGGGCGGCATCGTCGTATTCATTTGGAAACGGATGGCAGTTTTTGGAGTTCGACCTGGGGAACGCTCCGGGTTGGGGCGGAAGCATATATAAGTTCAGATTAGATTATTTGGAGAACGGCAACTTTGCCGTAGGAGAGAAATGCGAGATCGCGGCAATCATACTTTCGGATGACGCGAAGGCAGTCCATGAGACCGCCTATGATCTTATGAAAGAGATATATTCTCCCACCCAAACGATTTCTGATTTTAAAGAGTCGGATATCCCGTTTTTCGTTTCCGACAGATATCATGCATTGCCCGTTAGCACTCGAGTCGACGTTATCGGAGAGTCGCTCGTATACAGAGCCGAGGGGCCATATACTGACCCACAAGCAACCTTCGATTATCTTGGGTACGCCGAGGCACACGGGTTGCAAGCACTCACGACCGATGATTTTCGGTATACGGTCATAAGGTACAGAGCACCTGCGATCTCGGAATCCGCTATGGAGCTGTTTACCTTGACGGGAGATGCCGAAAGCTTGCATGATATGATTCGAATAGACGGAGAATATGTCTGCCATTCTGCCCAGGTGCAATATCCCGGCGCAAACGCATGGAGCGCTATGGTTCTTGATATGGCGGAGGATGACGGTCTCGACAATACTGCCCTGCAATACGGGTGGTACAGACAGGACGGAAACAGGACGTTTAAGGGCTTTCGTGTAGACTGGTGTGTGGTCGGATTTGAGGAATGTTATATGGAAATATCCGACTTTATTTTTTATCAGGACGAGGCCGCAGCAAGAGGAATGGCATTTGCGCTGTCTTCGTTGACGACGGGGAATAATCTTTCTTGGGATTCGGAGTGGGATCCCGAGCCCGACGAGACCTTCGGTGAAGAAGATCAAACGTTTGAGGATATTCTGCCGCCGTGGGACGATCCTGAGGAAACGACGGCTCAGGAGATGACCGAGGAAACGATTCCGAAGTACGAAAACACCGAGGAAAAATTGCCCGAAGAAAGTACGGAGGAAGCATCAAAGGATACTGCCGAGGCGACCACTGAGGCGACGACCGAGGAAACGACGGAGGAAACGACGGAGGACAGCTCGGATGAGAGCAATTCCGATAATGGCGAGGAGAATTCCAAGCACGAAATTCCGATAAATCCGGGCGGAGTCGGTGGAACGGGTGACGTGCCGACAGACAATGGCTCGGAGATGCCGTTCTATATAGCGTGCGGCTCACTTGGCGCACTCAGCATAGCGTCGGTCGCTACCGTTGTAACGATCAAAGCAAAAGAGAAAAGAACAAAATAAATGAAGAAACAGGTCTGTTATCTTTCACGGTAACAGACCTGTTTTTTTGTTGCTTGAATATTACTTGTTTTTGATGGCAGCGGCAAGCTTTTCGGGAGTGTTTATCTCGGGAGAAAGCTCAACGACCGCGCCCTCCTCCTCGAGCTGAACGATGAGCTCCGCAAGATCGAGCGAGTCAAGACCCATCTCGGAAAATTTCTGATCTGCTCTGTAGTTTTCTGCGGGGCGGCCTTGGTATTCCGCGATGATTTCAATGATTTTCTGTTCCATATCTGTTCTCCTATATAAAGTGTATTTTGCCTGTGAATGTAGATGTCTATAATTATTTTAACATATTTTTTTTAAAAAGTCAATGAAAAGATTGTCAAAAAATAAAGAAGTTGCTCATCTTTTCAATAACGGCATTGTTCTTGGCCCAAACTTTTTGCGACACTCGAGAATTTGTGCAATTTCCACGAATAATTTTGACAAAAAAGTGTCTGTTATTGTTGTTATTGACGATTGAAAATTGTGGTTATATATAGTATAATTAATGTAGTGACTAAAAATTGACAAGATCCGACGGGATCGCATCGGAGGGCTTTCGTGAAACTTCTTGAGGATAGAATACGCCGCGACGGTAAGATTTTTGAGGGCGACGTGCTAAAGGTAGACAGCTTTGTTAATCATCAGATAGACGTTGGATTTATCAGCGAGATAGGCAAAGAGTTTTATCGACTTTTCGGTGATTGCGGAATTAATAAGATCCTAACGATAGAGGCGTCGGGAATAGGTATTGCATGCCTGGTAGCTATGCATTTCAACGTGCCTGTCGTTTTTGCAAAAAAGTCTAAATCCATAAACATCAGCGCGGACGTTTATTCGTCCAAGGTCGAGTCCTATACCCACGGAAAGACCTACGACGTTATAGTTTCAAAGGAATTTCTCGGCAAGGACGATAAGGTTCTTATAATCGACGATTTTCTTGCAAAGGGAAGTGCGCTCAAGGGCCTGATCTCTTTGGTCAGATCGGCAGGGGCGGAGATCGTTGGATCGGGAATCATTATAGAAAAAGCCTATCAGGGCGGAGGCGAATATATTCGCAACGAAATGGGTGTTAGAGTAGAATCTCTTGCCAAGATCGCTTCTATGAGCGTCGAAAACGGAGTCGTGTTCTGCGACTGATACCGCAAAAATTTAATATCAAACTACCGATATAATCCCGAATGAGAGAATGCGATATGCATTCGAAGGCTCGGAAGTCTCTACCGCGCGGCATGATGCGCGACTATTGGTGTTCCACAAGGGGGACTATTGTCGGCAGTTATTGATATAACTGCTTTTTGTTTACAATCGGGAACTTTCCCGGGTAAAAATAAAAATTTTTATGGAGGAACATCAAAAATGTTCAAGAAAATTCTTTCTCTCGTTCTTGCAATTGCAATGATCGCATCGCTTTGCATCGCATTCGCAGCATGCGACAACGGCAACGGCGGCGACGATGCCGACGCCAAGGATGATTTCAAGCTTGGCGTAATCCTTCTTCACGACGAGTTCTCTACCTATGACCTCAACTTCATGAACGGTATCGAGGAAGCAAGAGTTGCTCTCGGTCTCTCTGAGGATCAGGTTATCATTAAGAAGAACATCCCCGAGTCCAATGATTGCTACGAGGCAGCTTGCGACCTTATCGATGAGGGCTGCGACGTTATCTTCGCTGACTCCTTCGGTCACGAGACCTACCTTCTCAAGGCGGCTAAGGAAAACCCCGAGGTTGAGTTCTGCCACGCAACCGGTACTATGGCTCACACCGCAGGCCTTGCAAACTTCCACAACGCTTTCGCAGCTATCTACGAGGGTAGATATCTTGCAGGTGTTGCAGCAGGTCTTAAGCTCAACGAGATGATCGAAAACGGTGAGATCACCGCAGACCAGGCTAAGATGGGCTACGTTGGTGCGTTCACTTATGCAGAGGTTATGTCCGGCTACACCTCCTTCTACCTTGGCGCAAAGAGCGTATGTCCCTCCGTTACTATGGACGTTCAGTTCACCGGCTCTTGGTATGACGAGGCAGCAGAGAAGACCACCGCACTTGCTCTTATCAACGGCGGATGTGTTCTTATTTCTCAGCACGCAGACTCCATGGGCGCTCCTACCGCTTGCCAGGATAATGGAGTTCCTAACGTTTCCTACAACGGCAGCACCGTTGCAGATTGCCCCGATACCTTTATCGTAGCTTCCAGAATCAACTGGGCTCCCTACATCAAGTACATTTGTGAGCAGAACATGGCCGGCAAGGAGATCGCTGTTGACTGGACCGGTACTATCGCAACCGGCTCTGTAGTTCTTACCGACGTTAACACCAAGGCTGCTGCTGCAGGCACTGCTGAGGTTCTTGCAGAGGTTAAGGCACAGCTTGAGGCAGGCACTCTCCGCGTATTTGACACCGCAAGAGATAACTTCATCACTGTAAACAATGAGAAGCTCACCTCCTATAAGGCAGACGTTGACACCGATGATGCTTTCACTCCCGACACCGAGGTTGTATCCGGCGGATACTTCCACGAGTCTGAGTACAGAAGTGCTCCTTACTTCAACGTAACTATTGATGGTATCACCCTTCTTAACGCAGAGTATTAATAAATAAGTATTTTTAAGGAGTGGCGGAGCAAACGCTCCGCCACATCCTGATTATTAGCGCGTTTCTAATTTGAAAACGGAGGTAACAGCGTGAATAAAACTGTTGCATTGGATTTAAGAGGAATAACCAAAGCCTTTGGCAAGGTGGTTGCTAACAATAACGTGGATCTCTCTGTATACGAGGGAGAGATTCTTGCTATCCTCGGCGAGAACGGATGTGGAAAGACCACCCTTATGAATATGATAGCTGGAATATACTATCCAGACAAGGGTCAGATAATCGTTAAGGGAGAGGAAGTTGTCATTCGCTCTCCTAAAGATGCTTTTGAGCACGGAATTGGAATGATCCACCAGCACTTCAAGCTCGTAGACGTTTTTTCTGCGGGTGAGAACGTTGTGCTTGGAATTGACGACAAAAAGAGATACAACATTAAAGATGTAAATAACCGAGTGCTTGAGATATCCGAGCGCTACGGATTCAGCATAGATCCCAAAAAGAAAATATATGAGATGTCGGTATCGGAAAAGCAGACGGTTGAGATAATCAAGGTGCTTTATCGCGGCGCGGAGATCCTTATTCTTGACGAGCCTACCGCGGTTCTCACCCCCCAAGAGACCGAAACCCTTTTCTCGGTGCTTCGCCGCATGCGCGACGACGGAAAATCTATCATCATAATTACCCATAAGCTTCACGAGGTGCTGTCTGTTTCGGATAGAGTGGCGGTCTTGCGCAAGGGCGAGCATATTGCTACCGTAAATACCGCAGAGACCTCGGAGAGCGAGCTTACCGAAATGATGGTAGGCAAAAAGATAGAGCTTAATATCGACAGAAGCGCCGTTGCCGAGCTGGCCGAGCGCCTTGTTGTCAGCGGAATAAACAGCTATGATAGCGACGGCATAAAGGTGCTTGACAATATCTGCTTTACCGCTAACGGCGGAGAGATCTTGGGTATTGCCGGTATTGCGGGAAGTGGTCAAAGAGAGCTTTTGGAGGCGATCGCGGGACTCCAGCCCCTTGAAAGTGGCGAGATTACGTACAACGACCCCAAGAGTGGCGAGAGAGTTAACCTTCGCGACAAAACGCCCTTGCAGATAAGAGAGATGGGCGTGCGCTTATCCTTCGTTCCCGAGGATAGACTTGGAATGGGACTTGTTGCAAACATGGACATTACCGATAATATGATGCTCAGAAGCTATCGCCGCGGAAAGAGCGCCTTCCTCAATAGAAAAAATCCGCGCGCGCTTGCGGGAGAGATAGTTGAAAGCCTTGAGGTTGTCACTCCCGGGCTCAGCACCCCCGTCCGCCGTCTTTCGGGCGGTAACGTGCAAAAGGTGCTTGTGGGACGAGAGATCGCTGCCGCACCTACCGTGTTTATGGCGGCATATCCCGTGCGAGGACTTGATATCAACTCCTCGTATATGATATACAACCTTCTCAACGAGCAGAAGGAGAAGGGCGTTGCGGTCATCTTTGTTGGAGAGGACCTGGACGTTCTCGTGGCGCTTTGCGACAGAATACTTGTTATTAACTCGGGTAGAATAACCGGAGTGGTTGACGCTCGCACGTCTACAAAGGAAGAGATCGGTCTGCTTATGACGAAGACCGATAAAGCTCCCGCTGAAAGCTGTGAGAAGGAGGATAGATGCGATGGCTAAAAATACAACTCGCACTCGCGAGCCCTTGTTTCACGTAGCAAAGCGAGGTCAAATGCCGCTTTGGAAGTCGCTTGCGATCCGAATTTGCGCTATTCTTGCCGCGCTTCTGTTTTGCGGCGTGCTTTGCATAGTGGTGCTTGGCAAAAATCCTATCTCCTTTTACGATAATATGTTTAAGGGCGTTTTCGGCACGAAAAGACGAATTTGGAAGATGCTTAAGGACCTCGCGGTTTTGCTTTGCGTATCCTTGGCTGTAACTCCCGCCTTTAAGATGCGATATTGGAACATCGGCGCAGAGGGGCAGGTGCATATGAGCTGTCTTGCCAGCGTTGCTTGCGCGTTTTATCTCGGAGGTAGCGTTCCGAACAATCTTTTGCTTGTAATTATGTTGCTTGCGGCAATTACCGCAGGTGCTATTTGGGCGGTTATTCCCGCAATATTCAAGGCTATTTGGAACACCAACGAGACCCTCTTTACTCTTATGATGAACTATATCGCGACATCCCTTGTTGCGTTCTTCCTCGTCGTTTGGGTGCCTTCGGGCTCCAGCGCGCTGGGAGAGCTTAGCGCGGGCTGGCTTCCTACCATCGGCGGCGCGATAGACAAATACGGATATTTGCTGCTTGTTTTGATAGTGGCATTGTTGACCGTGGCGATGTTTATTTACCTCAAGTATAGCAAGCACGGATATGAGATCTCGGTAGTAGGCGAGAGCCGCAAGACCGCGTGCTATATCGGTATAAACGTAAAAAAGGTAATAATCCGCACGCTTATCGTGTCGGGTGTGCTTTGCGGAATCGCGGGATTCCTCATCGTTAGTGCGCTTGATCACTCGATAACGGTTGACACCGTGGGCGGCAGAGGCTTTACCGCGATAATGGTATCCTGGCTTGGAAAATTCAATCCCTTTGTGATGATACTTACCTCGTTCCTTATGGTATTCCTTCAGCAAGGCTCGGATCAGGTCGTTTCTGCATTCCGAATAAACGATACCTTTACGAGCATCGTTACGGGCATCATACTTTTCTTCATAATTGGCTGTGAGTTCTTTATAAATTACAAACTGATATTCCACAAAAAGGAGGGTAAAAAATAATGTTTTGGGATTATTTGCTCAGCGCACTTGCGCTTGGAATGACCTTCCTTTACGGCTCTACGGGAGAGATCATTACCGAAAAGGCGGGACATCTTAACCTTGGTATCCCCGGAATTATGTGTGTAGGCGCGGCGGGCGGATGCGCATCGCTGCACTATATGATCATGGGTGGAGTTACAAACGGCTTTGTGCTTGTCGTTGTCGGAATTCTTTGCTCGTTCTTGAGCGCGGCGCTGATGGGACTTATATATAGCTTCCTTGCCGTTTCTCTCCACGCAAATCAGAACGTGACCGGACTCGCCCTCACAACCTTTGGCGTAGGTCTTATGAAATACATCATCTTTGACCTCACCGATGGCAACTCCGTTCCTTATCTTCAGGCGCTCAACGCGTTCAGATTTCCCTTTGCCTCTGCGAACAACGCATGGAAATATTGTGGCGTGATGGTGTTCCTTGCAATAATCATTGCGCTTGTCACCTCGTTTGTTCTTTTCAAAACCAAGGTGGGACTTCACCTTCGCGCGATTGGCGAAAACCCTGCAACCGCAGATGCGGCGGGCATTAACGTTACTGCGTATAAGTACGTTGCAACCTGCGTTGGAAGCGGTATTGCGGGTCTTGGCGGGCTTTGCTACATTATGGACTACGCGGGCTCGCGCGAGGCATATCTCAGTATTGAGGCGCTCGGCTGGCTTGCCATTGCACTTGTAATTTTTGCAATGTGGCGTCCGCATATCAGCATTTTCGGATCGCTTATCTTCGGTGCGCTCTTTATTGCGGGCGCGTTTATACCGAGCCTCATTTCGCTGAAGATACTCCAAACTATGAGGGCGGCACCTCTTCTCAAAATGCTCCCTTACGTAGTTACCGTTATCGTCCTTATCATCACAAGTGTTAAGGATAAAAAAGAAAACCAACCTCCCGCATCTCTCGGTCTTTCTTATTTCCGAGAAGAGCGATAGGAAGTTGACTTGGGGAAGCTTCGCCACGCGGCGCGGCTTCCCCTGATTTTTCGATTTAAATGCATCTGTTTTTTTCTTTTTTTAGTTGACAGAAGCGTTTTAGTATATTATAATTAATATACTATAGTTGATCCGAACTGTTTATCGGACAAAAATCTTTGTATGTACAAGCAAAAAAATCTATTGCGAGGTGAGATCAAATGTTTGAATCCTTAAAAATGAAAAACAGAAGCATTATTCTCGACACCGATATCGGCCCCGATTGTGATGACGTTGGCGCGCTTGCGGTATTGTTTTCCTATGCAAAGGAAAATAACGTTTCGATACTCGGAGTCTGCAACTGTACGTCAAATACTTACGGAAGCGCTACGGTCGACGCGGTAAAAGAGTTTTGCAATGTCCCCGATTTTAAGATCGGTATGTATTCAAAACCGGGATTTTTCAGCTTTGATAACCCCGCGCATGTAAAATATAACAAATATATCGCAGAAAAATATTCTAAAAAATATAACGACGGAACGCTTGAGCTGTTGCCCCATGTTTCCTTCTACCGCAGTCTGCTTGCAAATGCCGAGGATGACGGCGTGGTGATCGTGACCATCGGAATGTTCAACGCGTTTGCGGATTTCCTTAAGAGCGGTCCCGACAAATACAGCGATCTTAGCGGACTTGAGCTTGCAAAGAAAAAGATCCACGCAGTAGTTTCTATGGCATCGATCTTGCCAGAGGGAAGAGAGTTTAACGTATTCTGCGACTACAAGGCGGCAAAATTCTGCTTTGAAAATTGCCCCGCGCCTATGTATCTGTCTGATTTCCACATCGGATTCCCAGTGTTTACAGGATATGCACCCGAGGAGTCAGAAAAGCACCCGAACAATCCTATCGTAGAATCGTATCAGCTTTATACTCAAGTTTTCCCGAGAGTTGGATTTAACAGCTCCTACGATCTCACCGCCGTTCAGTTCGCCTTTGAGGGTGAGGGAGATCTTTATTCCTTGACCGCCCCCGGCAGAATTGAATTTTACAACGCTGATCCCGAAAAATTCGAGGAAGATGCAAACCGATTTGTTGAAGATGAAAACGGCAAGATCTACTTTATGAAAAAGGTAGCTTCCGACGAGGAGATCGCCAAGAGCATTCAGGCAAGAATAGACGAATACGTATTATAATCAAAGAACCCTCTCCGAGCTCTCGGAGAGGGTAAATTAAGAGAATCGAAAGAATTTTATGGAAGAAAATATAGATTTATACGAGTCGCGCGAGTTTAAGCGATCTCGTACCGCATACAAATGGGAATGTGCCTTTGAGTATTTCACGTCGCTTATGGTTGCGGACAGTTTGCTTGCGAAGCTGTTGACCTCAATAGGCTTTTCCGATGCCGAAACGGGAATTTTGTCGTCGTTTATTTCGCTTGCGTTTCTGTTTCAGATAATTTCAATATTCGTCATCAGGAAGATAACCAACACCAAGCGCTTTGCCGTGCTTTTTCACTCGCTGGGGCAGATAGTCTGCATAATTATTTTCCTCGTCCCTTTTATGCCGTTTGCAAAGCCGTTTGGAAAAGCGTTTACGGTGGTTTGCGTGCTTATAGCGTATTTCGGCAATTATATGGTCGCCACTCTTATTTACAGATGGGGAAATTCCTTCGTTGAGCCAACTAAAAGAGGACGATTTAATTCGGGCAAGGAGATGTTGTCGCTCTTGACAGGCGTGGTGGTGTCTATCACAGTCGGAATTGCCGTTGATAAATTTGAAAAAGCGGGTAACGCAAAGGGAAGCTTTCTTTTTATTGCGATCGCCGTTCTGATCTTTTTCGTGTGCGATCTTGCAATGCTTTTGCTTATGAAAAACGAGATCAAGCCGAAGCAAGAAAAGGAAGAAAGCGTGCCGATGCGCGTGATCTTGAAAAACACATTGGGAAACAAAAGCTTCCGTAATATTATTATTCTCGCAATTCTTTGGAATTGCGCGCGATATATCACGGTCGGCTTTCTCGGCACGTATAAGACCGAGGATCTGGCGTATACGATGACAGTTATACAGGTGATCAATATTGCAGCCTGCCTTGCACGCGCCTTGATTTCAAAGCCGTTCGGAAAATACAGCGACAAGCGCACCTTTGCGAAGGGAATAGAGCTTGGACTTGTGATCGCGGCGGCAGCGTTCTTTTCGGGAATTTTTGCGACCCCCGAAACGAGATTTTTCATCATCGTACATACCGTGCTGTTCCACGTATGTATGGCAGGCGTAGAGGGAAACTTCGTCAACGTCACGTATAGTTACGTTGACAGCCGCTATTTTGCCGAAGCGTCGGCTATCAAAAACTGTATATCGGGAGTTTTTGGTTTCGGCGCGTCGCTTATCGGAGGAAAAATATTGGCAACCGTTCAGGCGAATAATAATACCTTGTTCGGCTATACCGTATACGGTCAGCAGATCTTGTTTGCGATCTCCTTTGTGCTGATCTTGTGCGCTATTTTGTTCGCGCACTTTGTTGTCGGCAAGCAGAAGGTAATGATTCAGTAGAAAACAAAGCACGGACCGTGTATCAACACGGTCCGTGCTTTTTTGTGATAAGACAGGGCGTGTCAGGGTTGACTGCCAAGCGTAACCGATACGGAGTGATATTGACCGCCCCGACAATACGTCAGAGTGATCTTTTCCCCGATCTTAAGATCATAAAGTATATTTGAAAGCTGGGCAAGATTGTATATCTTGGAGCCATTGATCTCGGTGATGATATCACCCTTTTCAAGCTTGCCGTAAACGGCAGAGCCGACCGATACCGAAAGCACACAAACACCGCTTGCTTTCGCGCAGAACGATCCGTTCGCCGCGTCGGATTCGGTGATCCTATCCGAAAAAAGCTTGTACCAATGACCCTCTTTTACGCTCACACAGGTTATTCCCAAAAAGGCGCGCTCGTTGGAAATAGAAGAATCAATACCGTCCGAACTGCCCGTGGTAATGATAGCCAAGATTATCTCAAGTGCACCGTCGATCGGAAGAGCAAACCCCATTCCCTCGCTTTCTCCGAGCTTCATAGAGATTATACCCACGACCTCTCCTCGCGCATTGATAAGCGGGCCGCCCGAGTTTCCGGGGTTGACGGGAGTGTCGGTCTGAAGAACACGCATTGTTTTTTCAAGGTTCCCTTGGTCGTCGTACATCCAAAGAATTCTGTCGACCGTGGAGATTATTCCGTGCGTGACCGTCCACGCGAAGTTTTCGCCCTCGGGCGTTCCTATAGCGTAGACCACGTCTCCTGCGCGGCAGGTCTCGTAGTTTGCAAGCGTTAGGGGAGAGATGCCAGAGGAGGCAATTTGCAGGACTGCAATGTCGTCCTCGAACGAGTAGCCGACAAGCGATGCCATAACGTAATCGCCCGTTTCGTAAAGTCTTACGTATATTTCGCTCGAGTCTGCAACCACGTGATAATTTGTCGCCACGTAGTCGTAAGATTTGTCCTCGGATACGCCAACTATGAAGCCCGAGCCCGTGCTCGTTCCGTTAGCGGTCTCTGCCGAAACGACGACCACCGAATTTTTAACCTTGCTTATGGTGTCGGGTGAAGCGTTGCCGTCAACGACGCCGCTGTTATTGGAGGTCGGAATATAAACGATGCTTTTTTCGCCGGAGGGGAAAAGCCCGAGCATAAGCGCGGATGTCATCGCGATCAAAAGAAGTATCGAGATCGCAGACAGTATCGCGGCAGCGCCAAATCCGCTTTTTGCGCCCGGGTTTTTCAAGGGCGCAACGCTGACAGCGTTATCAACGATCTCCGGCTCAGCCTGCGGCTCTGTGAAAAATCGATACGTGTGAGCGTTTCGCTCGGATATCTTCTTGCTTTTTTCTGCTATGTGCTCGCTCTTTTTTCTGATACGCTCGTTTTTTTGCTCTGTGCGAGAGCTTGTGTTTGATTTGTATGTATTGCTCATTTCAGGTACCTTTGTAATAATACGCCAACCCCATATTCAAGGTTGGCGTAATGATGTTGATTTTAATATCAGTCGACAAGCTCGAATTTGTAG